>JAAYTA010000005.1 GCA_012518185.1 Methanobacteriota archaeon | reverse complement strand
TGGATGGTTTTGAGGTCATGCCTATGATAAATGCTGCCCCCATAGCTGATATTATGATAACAGCTACTGGTAACAAAGATATCCTCAGGAAAGAACATATGGAAGTCCTAAAGGACGGATGTGTGTTGGGTAACAGCGGCCATTTTGATAATGAGATATCGAAGGTGGCATTGGAGTCTCTAGCAGGAGCTCCTATGCGAGTAAGAGACATGATAGATCAATATACTTTCCTCGATGGACGTATAGCATATCTCATAGCCGAAGGTCGCCTGATGAATTTAGCAGCTGGACAAGGCCATCCTGTTGAGATAATGGATATGAGCTTCGCCATTCAGGCGCTTAGCCTGGAATATCTGGTAAAGAATCATAAAAATATGAAACCTAAAGTATATGACGTCCCAAGTGAGTTAGATCAACAAGTAGCTAGGACTAAATTGAAAGTTATGGATGTACATATTGATGAACTAACTCCAGAACAAATAGAATACATGGAAGGATGGCAAGAGGGCACATGAAGCCATTTCTAACCGTTTATGGTCACGTCTGCCTTGATCAGATAATGGCTCTAGAGCAATTCCCGGAACCTAATACTTCTGTAGATATAGCAGAGAAGCACCGTTATTTTGGAGGCACTGGAGCTAATATAGCTACCTTATCTGCCTCACTTGGCGTTCCCACTGCGCTAGTTTCCTACGTAGGCAATGATCTTCCAGATGAATTTAAGGAGCGCATGGCATCGTGTGGTGTAGATCTTACGGAAATGATAGTGGTAGATGGATATGAGACGCCCACAGTCACCATAATTACTGATAGTAAACAGAATCAAATTGCCTTTGTATATCAAGGACCGATGAGGCATATGGATGACTTTGAGATCTTGGCATCTAATGCATCAAAATCTGAAATAATTCATATATCCACTGGACGTCCAGACTATTATATCAGGCTGATGGAAGAACTAAGTTCAATTGGAAAGGAGATATCATTCGATCCGGCTCAGGAAATCCATCATATATGGACAGCCGAAAAATTTGCTCGTGCTATTAGCCTCGCAAACAATTTCTTCTGTAATGCTAATGAATTACGCACAGCTCTTCGACACATGAATATGCATCGACCGGAGGAGTTACTAGAGAAAGTTAGTATGATAATCAATACTCGAGGCGAGGAAGGAACTATCGTATATACTGCTGAAGAATCCAGATCAATTCCAATAGTACCTTCGGATGCGGTCATTGACCCAACAGGCGCCGGAGATGCTTTCCGTGCAGGGTATTATGCTGGCTGTTATTATGGACATTCGACAGAAAAATGTCTTGCATATGGGAATGCAGCCGCTTCCATCATATTAGAAGCGAAAGGAGCAGTAGGCATATTACCAACTTGGAAGCTGGTAAAGGAACGTGCCAAGTCCTTATTGGAGACTCTATGAATCTAGCGCCAGCAATTTCTTAGTCGAAATATTTATTATTTAACATAGACTATTGGTAACAAGGTGAGAGTTTGGCAGTGGGGTTCGTACTAATAAGCACAGCACCGGCAAAGGAGCATGAGGTCTATAATGAGCTTCTTATGGTGAAAGAAGTAGTGGAACTACACCCTCTGTTCGGCGAATATGACCTCATCGCCAAGATCGAAGCATCTGACTTCAATCTTCTGGGCCAGGTAGTGGTAGATAAGGTTCGTTCACTGCCTGGGGTGATCGATACCAAGACGCTCACAGGCATAAAGTTCTGAACACTGGTGAAAATATGGAACTAATGGAATTCATTACGGTAATGCTGTTGACTCTAGGACTGTTCCTGCTGCTAGCAGGCATATTCACTGCTTACTTTGGCAGTGGGAAGAGTCGGATCATCGGCGTGGTTTTACTCATCGTTGGCCTACTGGTGGGCATCATCTGGGTATATATGGATTATTCTGGAGTTATCTCGGTGCCTCTCACCGATGTTATCTGGACAGCATTCGTCAACATCTTGGCCGCCCTCATTGGCGCATTGATCGCAATTGGATTATTCCTCTTGGCCATTATGAAGTCCTGATCCAGGCACTCTACAAACCTCTTTCAGCATAATCTTTTTTATTCAGTCGTGAATGCAGCAGTCATGCCAAACATCCTTATCATATTAGGTAGCAAAAGTGATACTCCAGTGGCTTCTAAGACTACAGCGCTTCTCAGAGAATTTGGCGTCTCTTATGAGGTCAAGGTGGCATCTGCTCATAGAACACCAGACTTGGTCAAGGATATTGTCACGAATTCTAATGCAGATGTTTTCATCGCAATTGCTGGCCTATCAGCCGCTTTGCCTGGCGCAGTGGCCGCAATGACTACTCGGCCAGTTATTGGGGTACCAGTCAGTGGTAAGGTTAATATGGATTCAATATTGAGCATAGTTCAAATGCCAAGCGGTGTACCTGTAGCGGGAGTGGGATTAGATCGGGGAGACAATGCCGCCCTCTTAGCAATACAGATATTATCTCTAAAAGATGCTCAGCTAGCTGAGAAACTGATCTTACATCGTAAAAATATGGCTGAGAAAATTATACGTGAATCTGAGGAGTTGGATGAGGATGTTTGATGCTGAAGCGTTCGTAAATGAGGAAGTTAAGAGAATTAGAGACACTATTAGAGGTAAGGCCATAATAGCATGCTCAGGCGGAGTTGATAGTACAGTAGCTGCAGCCTTAGTGTCAAAAGCAATTGGAGATCGTTTGTTAACAGTTTATGTAGATAATGGTTTTATGCGAAAGGGCGAGACTAGGGAAGTGGAAGATTTATTCAAGAGAGTTGGAATGAATTACCTCTTAGTCGACGCATCCGATGATTTTTTCAGCGCTATGATAGGCATCATAGATCCAGAAGAGAAACGTAAGATTATAGGAAATCAATTTATAAGGATCTTCGAGAGAGAAGCCAAAAAATATGGTGCCAGCTATCTTGTACAAGGAACTATTGCTCCTGATTGGATTGAGAGCGGTGATGGCACAAGGGGCAAAATTAAAACCCACCATAATGTGGGCGGAATACCAGACGACATGGATTTAGAATTGATCGAGCCATTGAGAGATCTTTACAAAGATGAAGTTCGCATGATCGCTAGGTATTTAGGTGTGGAAGTGGCCGAACGACAACCATTCCCCGGACCAGCTCTCGCAGTTAGGATAATCGGAGAAGTTAATCGTGAATCGGTTGCAATCGTGAGAGAAGCCTGCGCAATTGTGGAAGAGGAAATGGAACGTGCTGCAAAAGCTGGAACGATGATATTGCCATGGCAATACTTCGCGGTCTTACTCCCATCTCAGACCGTCGGTGTTCGCGATAGCGCTAGAGCATATGGACGCACTATCGCAGTTCGTGCAGTTGAATCAATTGATGGGATGGATGCCGCATATTCTAAAATCCCTCATGAAATATTAGATAGGATTTCAACGAGGATTACTGATGAACTGAATGATAGTATAAATCGTGTTGTTTATGATATAACTAATAAACCACCAGCAACTATAGAATATGAATGAGTCTATATCATTCTTCGATCTACAATATCAATGATTTCTCCAAGATTGTTGATGATATGATCGGGCTCTATCCCATCTTCATGCACACAGTTGGTAGAGCGCTTTAGTACCGCTCTCATTCCAACTCCCTGTGCTCCTTTAATATCGTGAAATAGAGAGTTACCTACATACATTGAATTGAACGCCGAAACTTTGAGATTAGATAGGGCTGTTTTGAATATCTTTGGATGAGGCTTCCTTAGCCCAATGTCGCTACTAAATATCATGTCATCAAAGAATGGCTCTAGACCAAAGTGCTTTATATCTCTAAGTGGGAATTCTGATGGTAGGCCAAATGCTACATCAGATATTAATCCAATAGTCAGGCCACGATCTTTCAGACCTTGCAACATTTCTAATGCTCCAGGAACTAATCTACGATCTTCCATCAATACATTATAGAAGATTTCCAATCCTTCCTGCAACATCGCTTCGTCTAAGCAACTATATTTTTCAAAGCATATCTCTAGGATATCGCTAAGAGGAACCTCTACCATCTTCCGCCGTCTTTTCTCCCGTACATATACTAAATGCTCCACCAAATATTCTGTGAAGTCGTTACGATCTACTGGGTTAAGTGATGCCTCATTGACGAGCTGGTATATGCGCTCAACTCCACGTTGCTCTGGACTTCGCCAATCGCAGTAATAATCAATTAGCGTGTGTCCTAGGTCAAACAGGACCGCCTCCATATTTCTTGATACAAGGTGGCGACCTCTTAAAGATTAGTCTCAAAACATCGACTTTTAGCGCTATATAATGTTAGAAACATCACACATACGACTAATCGACTAGATTGTAGTAAAATGACTGACTCGACATCTAATTTTGGAGAAAAATAGCTAAAATAAATGACGTCAGTGAAAACATTGCAGCATGGTACCTTATTATTAAATAATAAATAGAAATGAATAATTACTATATTGGATCTCAATAGAAATGAAAATTGTATCTAAATTAGGATAATAGGAAGGTAAAGCTCATGTTGAATCACGTCCTCTTATGTTAAGGATTGGTGCTATGAGCAGACCTACCTTCTTGAAATAACTTATTTTTCAACCCCTCATCTTCGTTGCCAATTCTTGTGCAAGTTCAATTACTGCCTGATGCTCTGCTTCTCCCGGTGGACCACTGATTTCTACAGTTCCTACAATATCCATATTAGTAGCACCCAATATCTCTCCGGCTTGTTTGATTGCTCCACCTCCCCAGGCATAGCTAGATACAACAGCGGCATACTTGGCAGGCGGTCTCAGAGCTTTTACTAGCATAGCTGCATATGCAGCAAGAGGGTGGAGCCCTCCTAGGAAGGCAGGAGATCCAAGTACGATAGCTCGAGAATCTACTAGGTCTTTAGCTATCTCACCTAGATCGGAGCCAGTTAGCTCATGGACCACTACTTCCACACCATCAGATATCAGTTGCTCAGACAAAGTATGTACTAGCTTAGAAGTAGATGACCACATACTGACATAAGCAATCATGACCTTGTTCTTAGTCTCCCCATCAGTCCATCTATCATAAAGATCCATAATCTTATCTGGGTTACGATGAATAGGTCCATGACTGGGAGCAATTATCAGAGGATTCAGTTGCCTAGCCTTTTCAACCCCTCGCTGACCCTGCTTTCTAAAAGGCATCATTATCTGTCCAAAATATCGCTTGGCATAGGAGTATATCTCCTCATTCTGATCACTCCAGATTCCCTTAGCAGTGTGAGCGCCTAAGAAATCACAAGGAAATAGTACGCGTTCCTCCTCCAGGAAGGTAAACATTGTTTCTGGCCAATGTAGCCAAGGCGCCTCAGCGAAACGAAGCGTTCGACCTCCTAAATCTAAAGTATCTCCATCTTTAACAATGTGTAATCGATCATCTGGTACATTGAAATACATTGAGGCGAGACGACCACCTCGTTCGGTTGCCACCACTACTGCGCGGGGACATTTTTCTAACATGATAGGTAGGGATCCAGCATGATCTGGCTCGGCATGATTCATGACAATCACATCGATCTCTGCTGGATCCATCAACGTAGATATTTTTGCTATAAGCTCCTCTTCGAATCCTGGATTAACAGTATCTATCAATGCTGTCTTCTCTCCGCGTACTAAGTAAGAGTTATAGGTAGTCCCCTGCGGCATAGGGATGAGTGCATCAAAAAGTCGACGATCCCAATCTCTCACACCTACCCAGTGCACACTTTCTGAAATCTGCTCCACATTATGTCCGCTCATATTATCGTAATACATATGGAATAGAAATGTAATAGAATTAACCCAAGAGGCTTAGAACTGCTCAGCAACGTTAATATCGATATATTCCATTGATGCCATTAGTGTTATGACTTCCCTAAAGGCTGTCATTATCGAAATACTACGAGCTCGCGGTTTCGAAATTACAGAACAAGATGGATACATTCTCGCCAAGAATGGAAACAATAGGGCAGCATTCTATGTTACACGAAGGGTGGAACAGAACAATATCGACAATTTTCTCTCATATTTTTCTAATTTTTCTGGAAAGAAGATCTTAGCAACCACCGATACAAAATCCCCATCCCTACTCAATGATCTTAGACCAATTATACTGTGGGATCGTCAGGATATGGAGCGAGAATTAGATCTAATGAGTGGAGAATGGAAGGGTCCTGGTCTAGTAGATGAACTACTCACAACAGATTATCCTCACTTGCTCTCTGGTGTTGATGTAGAGATCTTGCATGACCGATCAATAGGAGAGCGCATAATTTGCCCTATAGTGACAGCTGAGGAAGTTCTATGCATGGTTAGTGATTCGATTACTGCTTTTCGTCAATACCTGCAATTGGTTCCGCACTATGTTTTCAGATACGCTTGTCCATTATATTGTGAAGACGATAGGATCGGAATAGAGAGTGGAGCTCTATCTGTAAATGGGCTAACGCGGAAGGTAGAGCCATGGCTGGAAAATCGAGAAACTATATATTCAATTGAAGAAGAACATGAATTATTAGAGACAGTGGTAACATCTGAGGATGCAGCCAAGGTAGCTAAGCGGGAGCTAATCCGGATAAATACATTCGATAGAGATAGTGTAATCAGAGAAAGGCATGTAATTTTGACCGAAAAAGTGAGGATCGCTCCTCGCGAAGAGGATATCGAGCTCCAATTTCAAGGAATATTCTTCATACCATTATGGCGAATCGAAGGCATTCATGGAACTATATCGGTAGATGCCAGTACTGGAAAGATGGTTAGCGAGGATCATGGTATCTTTTAGCCCTCTGCATTGCCTCGCCTATATGGTTGCAAATATCTAACCAGTGCGTCCCCTTCCAATATATTCGCTCACACCTAGGGCAGATAAGAAATTCTTGATGGTTTTCTAATACGCGAGCTGGAACATGTTCTTCAACCTTATTTTTGTCTGCTAGAATCAATGCATAATTGCATATGGTACATCGAGTCCTCTCTTTGTCAAAAATAAGATCTAATCGATAAATTAAGTCTCCTAACTGATCTATAATATTATTGCCCTTTAGTAAGATGATTCCTGTTCCAGATCTCTTAGCGAGCTCCTTATCTCTTGTTAACAATATCCGACTGTCTTCGTGAGCTAGTTTGAGAATGTCACCATTCACCATATTCCTGACATACTTAGCATCATATCCCATAACACGTAACCATCGTGCTAGGGTTCCTAACATCTCATCGACTAAGAATTTAGGATTATTCATGTACTTTGTAGGATAGTAATACGCCTTCGCCTAATATCTCCGTATCGATGAGAGTTAGTTGCACTGCTTCTTTATCTGGAAATCCCTCTCCATCAGCTGGGGTTGGCGAATTTCTTCCGCCCACTATTTGACTACCTATGAACACCTTATACTGGTCGACCAATCCCGCCTGGAAAAAAGAGAATATAGTCTCCCCTCCTCCTTCCACCATTAATGTTCGAATCCCTATCTTTCCTAGAAAATCCATGAGCACTGTTAGATCTACTTGTTCATTCCCACAGCGTATTATTTCAGCACCAGGCCACAATTTTTGACACTTTTCCGTAGTAGCAATAAGTGTTCTTGCTCTCGTATTCAGTACCTTAGCCTCTATCGGCGTTCGTCCATGCGAGTCGAGAACCACCCTAAGGGGATTCCTCTCTGGTGGAAGTCCCTTGACCGTAAGATGGGGATCATCTGCTATGACGGTACCAACTCCCACAAGGATGGCATCAGAGGAGGCTCGCATCTTCTTTACTCTATCCATATCTTCTTCTGAAGAGATTCTAATCTGCTTCCTAGAGCGTCCAGCTAATTTGCCATCGGCAGTCATGGCACAGTTAATAGTGATATGTGGCCTCATAAGGATGACCTTATAGATATCAGCCATAATATTTCCTTCTAATGTTGGTGAACTTGGTCAGCAACTGCTAACGCATAACCAATATTTCTGGTGCAGTGCCAACTCCATTTTATACCGCGAGATGGAAAGCTCAATTGGTGAATGGATGGACATAGTAGAGATAGAAGAAATGAATATACGTGGCGCATACGTGATAGATGGCTTCCCATCTATAGGGCTGGTTGGATCTATAGTTGCTAATTATTTAGTCACATCACTCGATCTCCGCCAGATTGCTGTCGTTGACTCCGATCATTTTCCCACAATCTCAACCATTAAAGGTGGAGTCCCTCACAGCCCAGTGCGTGTTTATGGTGGGGAACTCGATGATGGAAAGAGAATAGTGGTATTTGTGTCAGAATTTCAACCTCCTCCTCACGTGCTTAAAGCGCTAGGAATTGCTCTAATGGATTGGGTAGAGGATCATAAATGCCGTATGGTCATAAGTCCAGAGGGCATATCGACAAAACAGAGTCAAAGATTACCTGGAGAGCAACCAAGGGAAGTACTAGGCGTTGCTTCCACGCCAGAGGCTAGAGAATTGCTAACGTCGAAAAATGTAACAGTCTTTGAAGGAGGCATTATTGTAGGATTGTCAGCTATACTCTTGAATGAGGGCGTTAATCGAATCTTTGATGTCGTGACGCTGTTATCTGAAGCTTCTGCGGATTTTCCTGATGCTAGGGCTGCAGCAGCCGAAGCTACAACGATCAACGATCTAGTCCTTGATAATAGGTTAGACCTGCAACCACTAGAGGAAGAGGCGGGGAAGATTGAGGGTGAGTTGAAAGATATCTACGATCGAGCAGGAAAAGAGCAAGAGATCCGAAAGACTTCAATGCCCATTATGTATGGTTAGGGACCACGGTTATGGTCGGACCATCAAGCTCAATTTCAACTGGGAGGAATTGAGGCAATAGCCATATTTGGGTGGTAAGATGGGATGAAAGTTCCCTAACTTTGAAAGATGATGGGCCAGTTGCAAGTGCCATATATGGCAGAAGTTGATCTGCAGTATGAACATCAAGCGTACCATCTCCCTCTAATTCATCTTTAATCCGTTCTGCAGCATCCTCTCCTACTCTTTCTGCAGGGATGCCCCTCTCACCTAATGCATCAGCGCCTAATATTGTATTATCAAATTTTGCGGATAAATATATACCAGCTCCTGATGATGAACCAGATGAAAATTGCCTATTAGCCGTAATACTCTCTCCTAATAGTGATTTTCGTACTGCATGCTCCATCCTCTGAGCAATGTGCTCTGGAAGATTTTGTACAAAAGACGTGGCAGTTATTCCTCGAGGATGACCTCTTTCGAGTATCTTTAAGGGCATCACTGCTCTTGGCGGCATGAAGGTAGCAGTAACTGATCCACCACCTTGTGGATAGAATCCTCTATGCAATATTTCTAGATCTACATCCACATGCATTTTCTCTAGTAAGGGTAGAAGAACATTTTGATAATGATCTACTGGAGGTGACATTCGGACGTTAGTTCCGCCTTTAATAGTCATTGTAACAGGACCATCTGCGTGAAGAGCAGCCAACATACATGCTTGGAGAACTAATGTCACACTTCCTGCTGTTCCCACGTTGAATTCGTATTCTCCACCCAATACTTCTCGTGGACTAAATTTGAGGGATGTGGAACCAAGCTCATCTCCCTTGAGAGATGCACTACATAATTCTGCAACACCTCGCACAGCTGTCAGGTGCTGTGCTGCCAAACCACTACGGGTTCGCTTAGAACGGATATTCACAATCTCGATGTCTTTTCCAGTAAGAGCAGATAATGCAACTGATGAGCGAAGAATCTGCCCGCCCCCTTCGCCAAATGCACCATCAATTTTAAGCATAGTCAATATCACATACCTCCGAATTAGATTCCGAACGCCCGTGCAAGTATTTCCAGATCTCGTTGATTATGAGAGGTATTAATGATAAAGGAATGATGATAAGCCATTCCCATGTTATTATTACGTTATAGAATACATTATTCACTACTGGGATATATACAACGGCTAGCTGAAGCAGCAAGGATATCCCGACCGCCAGAGTAAGGCGCCCATATGACTTCATTTCTATCAGAGGCTTATCAAAATCTCTAGCTGAGAATGCAAATAGCAGTTGAGATAATACGATGCTGCAAAATGCAGCAGTTCTAGCTTCTGCAGCGCTGCTTCCAACTTTACGTAGAATTACGAAAGTCAGCAGGGCAGCAACACCCATCAATATGCCCGTAACTAGTATGCGCATCTTCATAGGATTAGTGACTGGAGGCTCGTTTGGATCCTGGGGGCATCTATTCATCATATCTGATGATGATGGTTCGAGGCCAAGTGCAATAGCTGGCAATCCATCGGTTACTAAATTTATCCAGAGAATTTGGATAGGCAATAGGAATGGTAGAAGTCCTGGTTCAGTGATGAGCAGTGTAGCTGATATCATGAGGATAATCTCACCAGCATTGCACGAAAGTAAAAACGAAACGAATTTCCGTATATTATCATAAATGCTCCTTCCCTCCTCCACCGCTGATACTATGGATGCAAAGTTATCATCAGTGAGTATCATGTCTGAGGATTCCTTTGCCACATCAGTCCCAGTCACTCCCATTGCAATCCCTATATCTGCTCGCTTTAATGCTGGAGCATCGTTAACTCCGTCACCAGTCATGGCTACTATGTGTCCATCTCTATGTAGCACATCCACTATGCGGACCTTGTGCTCAGGAGCTACACGAGCAAATATGTTAACATCTCTCATGCGTTGGGATAATTCCTCATCACTCATCTGAGACAATTCCTGTCCAGTTATGGATCCTCCCGGTGATGGAATCCCCATCTCATTAGCTATGGCTTCAGCAGTTAGTTGATGATCTCCAGTTATCATAACGATCCTTATGCCGGCAACAAGGCATTTGGCTACTGCTTCAATCGCTTCGCTCCGCGGAGAGTCTAACATACCGACCAATCCTAGGAAAGTAAGTCTTCCTTGATTATCGCCACATGCGAGTGCTAATACTCTCAATGCACGAGACGCCATCTCTTGATCTTTGGCAAGGAATGAATTCTTCATATCTTCATTCATCTCTTTACTATGGCCATCTATCAAAACGTGCGTACACAATGGTAGAATAACTTCAGATGCCCCTTTAGTATACGATCGGACCCTATCATTTATGATATGCACTGTTGTCATTCGTTTACGCTCTGAATCGAATGGTTCCTCATCGATCCTAGGAAACTCGTCGCGTACTGCCTCAGGATCTATCCCAGCCTTCTTAGCCAGAACTAAGAGTGTTCCCTCCGTTCCATCACCCACAATGTCCCATCGATCATCTTTGATTAAGGTGGCATCATTACACAGAACTCCAGCTCTTAGCAATTCTGCAAAGCCTTGATCATTTGGGTCTAAACCATCGAAGAAAAGCTCCCCTATCGGATCATATCCTTCTCCAGTGACATTAACAACACCTTGCGGTAAAGCTACTTCACGGATGTTCATGACACCTGCAGTCAATGTACCAGTTTTATCAGAGCATATGACAGTGGCACTGCCTAGTGCCTCAACTGCTGGAAGACGGCGCATCAGGGCATTTCGCTGAACCATGCGACGTAATCCAATAGCCAATGAAACAGTCACTACTGCAGGTAATCCTTCAGGGATGGCAGCAACAGCTAAACTAATGGCAGTTAGGAACATTATCAGAAAATCTGTGCCTTCTATCAGCCCAATAGTCATTATCAATGCAGCTATAATTATAACCATTATTCCCAACTGCCGGCTTAATTTTGTTAACTTAACCTGCAATGGTGTAGGGCCACTTTCCCCAGTTACAAGATGAGCAATCTGACCTAATTCAGTAGATGTTCCAGTAGCAGTCACTATGACCTTTCCGCGCCCTCTAGAGACTGTACTTCCAGAATAAGCCATATTAGTTCTATCGCCCAGTGTACTATCCTCTGATACTATCTTACTATGGTCTTTCATAACTGGAGAGGACTCACCAGTTAGAGATGACTCGTCAATCTCAAGATTTGCTGAATATATCAGGCGACCGTCAGCAGAAATACTATCTCCTGCAGATAATGTCATCAAATCTCCAACGACAAGGCTCTGCGATGGAATTTCTAATTCATGTCCATCCCTTATGACTGTGACTTTAGGAGATGATAGTTCCCTCAGTGCTTCCAGCGTCTCTTCAGCTTTACGCTCCTGAGCATAGCCCATGATTGTGTTTAGCAAGATTATTATGAGGATAACTCCAGCATTGATTAGATCCTCGCTTGATGAGCCGATTATACCGATACTCACCGATATTAATACGGCAGCCAATAATATCAGGACAAGTGGGTCTTTGAATTGTCTAAAAAAGATCTCCGCATGAGATATTTTTTTCTTACCAGCAATTTCATTAGGGCCATCTCTAGCTAGTCGAAAATTCGCCTCTTCATTTGATAATCCCCTTTCTGAAGACTCGAGTAATGTTTCGATTTCTGACACCCTTACGGCGTGCCACCCACGATCCATGCGATTGAATATATCTGCCGCTTGGTAAAATCATTTCTAATATCGCTGTTCAAATAATCTACCCTCTATCAGATATAGCAATTAGTTAAGTGGTGAGCTAACGGTCCCTATAGCGATTTAATTAATAATTTCTGATAGAGTAGTGGCTAAGTAACTAATCCATCGGGCTGGGACTAGTGGCAAGCTCAATGTGAGCAAGGAGTAGGAGAATATGCCACAGAAGACTACCCATGAGAAGTTATCTGAAGCTGGAAAGAAAGGTGGAAAAGCCTCTCGAAGTGGGAGAGATGAAGAGCGTGAAGGCATGTCTCGCGAAGAAGCTGGGCGCATGGGAGGCGAGAAGGTTGCCGAAGAGCGTGGCTCAGAATTCTATAGTGAAATAGGGAAAGAGGGAGCAAAGGCACAACCTCGCGAAGCCAAGGAAAAGGGAGGAAGGCATTCACACGGTGGAAAGGACTGAGCACATACACACAAAAACATCCTATTTTTTTGATAATTCGACTATAGTCAATAAAAGTAAATTTAATTGAATAAAAAATATTATGGTGCGGGCGCCGGGATTCGAACCCGGGCTAGAAGCTTGGGAAGCTTCGGTCCTAACCGCTAGACTACGCCCGCATTTATCATTTTTAATGGGGAATTAATTTAAAGAGTTTTCATTCTGGAACTTATTTTATAGTCTCGAGTTGGCTGATAATGTTCCAGATTAGGGTACGTCCATGCAATGGAATGTTGGGATCGTTAGCCAGATCGTCCAAGATGGAGGTGGCGCTTGCCGACCTAACATCCATGGCTTCATCAGCTTGGAGTAAGCGTCCCTTGGCGTCAGTTGCCCCACGTCTGATATTACGGGGGACTGATGTATCCTCTGTCAATTGATCAAGTACGTCCAAGATTTGTTTGAGTTTAGCATTGTCTACCATATTATACACCTCCCGGTCGAAGCCGGAAAGATAACTTTTTGCTGATGTCTTATTCGGGAGAGGCCTCGTATTTCAACTCGCCCCCCTCCTTGAAGGTCGTGACTACCATGGCAGTCTTAGACTCCTTCACTCCGGGGATTGAAGTTATGCTCTCTACCAGGAATCTCTTAAGCTGAGGATAGTTTTGGAATTTAACTACTGCTATTATGTCAGTTTCTCCAGTAACTAAATACAGAGATTCGACGTTAGCATGTTCAGCAATAGCTTCTGCTATAACATCAGCATTTTTGGTATCTACTTTTAGATTTATCACAGCAGTTACTTGGTCATCTCCAAAGTAAGAGGATATGACCGAATCGTATTCCGTTTTCTCCCGATTCTGCATATTATTGCCTCTGTAGGGGTAGGGAAGGGAGATGTTATGAAACTAGCACTTCAAGCTTGTATCCGAGTAAGGAAAATGTTGCCTAACCGGCTGTTTCGAACTCTTCTTGCAGGTCTATAATGACTTGTTCTAGTACCTCTTCAAGAGAGGAACTTCGGTACTCCCTGAGACCGCCTATCTCACTCTGTACCCTGGCTATGTAGTCGTTGTTCTCCTTTATGAATTCGACGTTGCAAAGGGTCTCTTCCATATTCACACCTCGAGCATGCATCTGCGAGAGATGACAGCTGGGCGAATACGGCAATGTATATATATTGTTTTTCCCCGGGATTTCCCATTTCGACATAACTCTTGGAATTTTGTCACAATATTTTCTCCATCAGATATGCATCCTTTCCCTGACCATAATAATTCTTCAGGGTTTGCATAATTTCGTATCCATGATGCAGGTATAAATTTATGGCAGGTGTATTAGCAATACTTACTTGGAGAATCATGTAGATGGCACCATTAGAGATGGCTTCTTTTTCAACAGCTTTCATAAGTGCTTTTGCTATACCTCGGCACCGACAATGCGATACTACACCAATAGATACAAGTTGAGCTTCCCCATCCTCAATTTGAATACTAGCAGAACCAACAATTTCCCCATCTTCTGCTAAGAATGTAGAGTATGATGAGTCAGTTAGAATAAATAATAACAGATCTTCGGAATATCTCTCCTCAGTGAATGTAGCGACCTCTACCGCCATTAGTGCTGACAGATCTCTGATTTTTGCGCGACGAATATTCACACATCTCAATCCTTACGAATACGTAATTCTCTTACTACACTCCTTACAAGCTATATCTATGGAAATAATCTACCCAATCACTACCCAATCTATACTGCATGCTGCATTCTATAATCGAAATGTCTGGGCCATTAAAAGATAATTCTATTGTTTTGGTAACTGTTCTTGTGCCTTTCTTCCCATATGGATAAGCAGTTCATACATCCTTTCCAATTCTCGTATTTCAACATACTCATCAATAGCATGGGCTAGTTCAGGATTGCCAGGCCCGCATATGCACACCTTGGGATTGACCGATGCGAATCGAGGCGCTTCGGTAGCATATGGGACGATTATAGGCTCGGCCCCTAGAAATTTAGATAGCTCTAAGTTAAGTGGTGAAAGTGCATCGAATTCAAATGCTTCTAGAGCACAATCAATATCAATTCGATAGGACTCTCCTCCAAGGCGGTTAACGATTATTTCTTGAATATCCCGAGGAGTATAAGGTAGCGGAAATCGGATGTCAATTTCCGCGGTACAGCGATCAGCGACTACGTTATTTTTGATCCCTCCTCTGATTGTGGAGAAGCACATAGTTATTCCTGTGGATTCCTGTCTAGATGTCTCAGCCAAATCTAAAAGTCGACTTAAGCAGTAATACATCTTTAGTACGGCGTCTTCTCCGAGCCATGGCTGACTGGAATGAGCAGCCTTACCCTTTGTCGTAAGGCTAAAACGGAAAACTCCCTTCTCTCGGTATGCAGGGCATAAACCAGTAGGCTCACCAACAATTATGCCTTTAGCTCTTTTTACAGCTGGCTCTCTTATCACTGAATTGATACTAGCCATCTGCTCTTCTTCGTCACTAGTAAATGCCACTGCAATCGGGATATCCTCATCCACTAGAGCTGATGCCGCCTCAATCATAGCAGCACACGCTCCTTTCATATCTACAGTACCACGTCCATATATGCGCCCGTCTTCTTTCTCTCCCTGCCTTCTAGTCCATCCATGCCCCATCGGCACAGTGTCTAGATGACCTGAGAAGATCATACTGGGATCCTCCCTATAGGTGGCAATTATCGCAGGAGCCTCTTTTTTACCAATGATTTTTACCCTTAACCCGGCATCTTGTAGTCGATGCTTAGCGTATGAAAGTACTGGCCCTGGATCGTGATTTAGATCGCTCTCAATGTCTAAGAGATCTAGAAGAGTACGGACGATATCGTCCCTCAATAGATTCACCTCTTGCCTATGAATGGGAGTCTGACAACCTTAGCCTGCACAGACTTGTCTCTTATTATGACGTCTAATTCTTGACCAGGCATAGAAAACTCTTCGTTCACATATGCTAGAGCTATTCCCTTCCCAAGAAGAGGAGACATAGTCCCAGATGTTATCATCCCAATATTTGATCCATCTACACGTATAATATTTCCATGCCGAGGTATAGCTTTCTCTAGCAACTCCACTCCTACTAACTTAGTAAGTATCTTATCTCGCTGCTTTAGTAAGGAATCTCTTCCAATGAACTGGTGCTCCCATTTAATAGCCCATTCTGGACCTGTCTGCAGTGTACTCTGCTCTCCATTGAAGTCGGTACCTGATAGTAGAAAACCCATCTCTAAGCGAAGTAAATCTCTTGCTCCTAACCCACATGGTATCAGGCCATATGAATGCCCTGCATCCAGTATAGCATTCCACACTAAAATTGAATTATCGGCCTCTATAAGAATTTCAAATCCATCCTCTCCAGTGTAGCCGCTCCGCATTACATAGGAATGTATGCCAGCTAATGGGAGATCTACTTGAAAAATTTCAGGAAGGAAGGCTTGAGCATCCTCTCCGATCTGAAGCGTAATGAATGCTCCCCTCATACGCTTAAGCTTACTCAAATCATACTCTGTAAGTTTCTGCAGTATGGAGGCTGCCCTTGGTCCTTGGATAGCCAAAGTCACTATGCGATCTGTTACATTGGTGACTTCAGATTGCACATGCTCCATAATCCATTCCTCAACGCGAGAGACGGTGGCAGCGTTGGGCATTAGCATATATGCCTTAGAGAGTATGCGGAATACCATAGCGTCGTCGATAATCAGGCCCTCATTGTCTAACATATGAGCGTAGATACCCCGTCCCTCCGGAATGCCTTTGATATCATTAGTTAATAAGTTGCGCAAATCATCTTCGGCACCTTCGCCACAGATCATCAAGTTACCCATATGGGACACGTCAAAAAGCCCAGCCGCTTCGCGAACGGCCCGATACTCCTCTAGGATGGATGTATATTGAATAGGCATCTCCCATCCGGCAAAATCGATCAGGCGTGCTCCAAGGTCTTTATGGGCAAGATAGAGGGGAGTTCGCTTCATCAGCCCCAGTAGCTCGAGGGTTGGCTAAAATGATTTCCTTATTTGCAGGTAAATATAATGGGGCATAATCATAATTATGGAGTTAACCTATCAGATAATATGATCTGCTCACTAAATCCCAGAACCGGGCAGATGATCAGAAAATTTCATCCCTCTTCCTCATCTGACATACGGGAAGTCTTCAAGAATGCCAATAGGATACAGAAGAATTGGTTTTCTGATACTACTAAGGAAGATAGAGCGAATCTGATAAGAGAATTAGGGCAAATCTGTCACAGAAATATCAATGATGCTGTTGAGATAATGCACTCTGAGACAGGTATCCCTCGAGGCGCGTTGGCGGCAGCATGCAAAAGTGCTCTCTCAGGTATAGATCATTACATTAGTGAATATCTAGCATCAGATGATAGAGATTATTCATCAACGCAGACAACTCGCTTGAATGATGACATTATCATACAGTTTCGCCCTCATGGTACTGTAGCTCATATTGGAGTATGGAACTTCCCATTCTGGCAGACTCTCATAACTGCTATACCTGCACTGTTATCAGGAAATGCTGTAGTCTACAAGCCTTCTGAACTTTCAACGATGTCAGGCTTGAAGATAGCTGAATTAATACATGAGGCTGGCTATCCAAAAGAGCTATATGCTCCACTCATTGGGGGAGCGGAAGTCGGAAAAGAGATGGTTCGATCCAGCTGTGATGCAATTGCATTTACTGGAAGTATAGATACTGGAAGAGAAATTGTTAGAAATGCAGGCATTAAGCCCTTGATACTTGAGCTATCAGGTAACGATGCAGCCATAGTCTGTGAAGATGCCGATATATCGCAAGCAGCTAGTGGAATTGCATATGGGTCTTTCAGTCGTGGAGGACAGATATGTATCAGAGTGAAGCGAGTATATGTTCATGAATCCGTAGCAAACGAATTTATAGAGGAGCTGAAAAATATCGCATCAAATCTTAGTGTCGAGGAGGACATTGGGCCCCTAATTCGCGAGGAAGCAAGGCAAAATGTCCATAGAGTGGTATCAGATGCATTAAGAAAAGGTTCTGAACTAATTTATGGTGGAAATCTCATTAAAGGTCCGGGCTTCTTCTATGAGCCAACTGTGCTGAAATATCATGATGACTCCCTTGAAGTGGTCAGAAAAGAAACATTCGGACCAGTATGCCCTGTGAGAGAAGTGCGCAGTGAGGAGGAAGCGATTACGCTGGCTAATAACTCTCAATACGGTTTAGGGGCCACTATATGGACACGCAATATTGATAGAGGACACATGTTAGCTGAACAGATGGAAGTAGGAAATATCTGGATAAATGACTGTATCCGTACATTACCGGGCGGTGAGTATTTTCAAGGATGGAAGCAGAGTAGTATACCTTCATCTATGTCGAGACTACAAATGTTCATGAAAAAGCGGACTGTGGTCTCAAACCGTTCTAGCGAATTGAAAAAACATTGGTTCTAAGTCAGATAGAACGATGACAATACTTCCTTCAAGATATCTATATAATTTATAATATTATCAATATATAACGGTCGTTATTCGGTCTTGATATGAATTTTCACTTCTCCGTTTCCGACATGATCTCCTCCATCATATCTATCAATGCTTTAACAGGAATGTCGGGTATTGAAATGTATGTAGTACGTCCGCCTGATGGGTCTCCTGACACTTTAGTCTCCAAGAGTCCTTCTCCTGATACTGCCCTTAAGTATGCCCAGAATTGGGTATGTCCGCGGGGACGCTGACCATATTCTTCAGCCACTACGCGATATATTTTCTCTACTTCTCCCGTGGTAACATAGGCTCGATCTCTCATGGCTCTAGCAGTAGCAAGTAGAACCAGTTGACGTTGGATATCAAGATCCTCTATTCTAGAGCGGGTGACTACGCTGTAGGTAAACGCCTTTGCAGTACGCACGTCTTCGGCGGTCACGTAACTCCTACCGTCTTCTTCGGCTAGCATGCCTGCCTTCTCTAAAATTTCTATAGCAAACCGAGCATCACCGAATTCAGCTGATATATCTGCGATCAGATCAATAGTATCATCTGGAGCTGTCCCTGGACTAAATGCCAACTCAGCACGATCAGCTATTATATCACGTAACTCGTCTACTGCGTAGCGATCAAACTTAATTACATTGGCTCTACGGAATGTAGATAATGACGCTGGATCAAGTAGATCTAATAGATATTTTTGAGATATCAATATTAGTGATAGCGAAGAGCGCCCTCCTACTTTTTCCTCATCAAAACGAGACAATTGATAGATCAGGTCACTGGCACCTCTTCGTAAGAGTGCATCTGCTTCATCAAGCACTACTATGAGATGTATTCCACGGCTTTCGATGTGCTTACGCAATGCTCTCAACATCTCCATAGTACTGAATCCTCTATCTGGAAAACGCTCGTCAAAATGATTGACTAAACGTAATAAGACTGATGCTTCAGTACTCCGCTGACGGCAATTAACTACTACGAAATCCATCGGGCGGCCTATCTCATTCCCTTCTCTTACTATATCAAGACAGAAGCGCTTGGAGGTAGCAGTCTTTCCTGTACCGACACTTCCTATTAGGAGTGCAGTCTGAGACACTCCACTCTCTAACACTGGCCGGAATATCATGCACAATTTATCCATCTGCTTCTCTCTATGTACCAATTTTTCAGGCACATAATCGAAGGATAACTTAGCAAGATCTCTTATTATCCGAGAGCTTCTGTATTGATTCAATTCCGCCTCACCCTAATAAATCCTGAACATGGAATAATATCTATGCCATTTGCCTCGAAACGATCAGCGATTAAGTTTGTTCCTAATGAATCAGATGCCATATGACTTGCCACTATCAGATTTATATGATTTTTTCTAGCCTCCTCTATATGGCTTTGAGGAACATGCATGCAGACTATCGTACCAACACCTGCTCGGGCAAGGTGTTCATACATCTCTTTAGGGCCGGACGTTCCTCCAGAGAATTTAACTATGATTTTTCCTACTCTTCTGTCCTTGTTACCAATGAATATTTCAGGCGGATTACATTCTTTAGCCATAGCGCGATATTCAGGTAATCGCAATAACGCATCGACAACTTCTCCTAACCTTTCTGGCGCAGCTTCTTCCAAATGGTTTTCCATGAATCGTTGCCCAAGCAGATCAGCTGGTTGGTGCAAACACATCAATGGAATATCTAGTAGAGCAGCAGAGTCTCTAACTCGCATATGATTGCCCGCATGCATCGAACACATGACTTCATGAGCCCTTGGACCTACAATACACTCTGCTGTGGTAATGGGCACCCCCCAGTCTTCCATCATATCTCCCTGGGATTCTATCATCTGATACAGATTAGCACTTGCTCTTCCTCGAGGATGATGGCCAATAATTGCGTCAATAGTCTTTCCTCTCTCTCGCAATCGATCAGCAAGCAGTAACTCTGGAGTATTGATATCGATGCCCCACATGATTGAATGGATCTCAGCATCTGGATCTCCATATACGATACGACTATCTGCGTAAGGATTCCATAGAGAATCCATATCGAATAACTCTTTCTCGTTTTCTTTCAAGTCAGCATATTTCTCCTTGGTCCGTTCAAGGAGCTTTTCCAACTCAGGTCCTCTACGAGGGTCCGCAGTCATGCCCTCTTGAATAGCTAATTGATAGAGATCTAGGAGTTTCATAACATCATGTAGCGTACCATCTCCTGAGTCTTAAATGCCACGCAATATTTGAGGCTTGGATATGATAAAAATATGAGGGAAAATGATTTTGGAAAGGGGGCACAAGGCCCGTTATGAGGCCGGCGGGATAAGGACTAAGGCCTTTTCCAGGACCCGCTGCAAGCGCTCAGTTCAGTCGAATAGAGCACTAAGGCCTGCAGCGGCGTCTTCCTCGCTGACCTCGGGCTTATCCTCTTCTTCTTTCTCTTCGGCCTTCTCCTCTTCGGCAGGAGCGGCGACAGATGGACCTGCAGCAGTAGGTGCTACAGCGGCAGAGGCAATTGCCTCATCTATGTCAATACCCTCAAGGGAAGCAGTCACTGCTTTGATCCTGGCGGCGTCTGGCTCCATGCCAGCTCCCTTCAGGACATTGGCGATCGAATCCTCGTCGACGGTCTTACCGGCGGCGTGAAGTACCAAGGCACTGTATATGTATTCCATTTTTATTCCTCCAAATATTATCTTCAGTCGAATAGAGCACTAAGGCCTGCAGCGGCGTCTTCCTCGCTGACCTCGGGCTTATCCTCTTCTTCTTTCTCTTCGGCCTTCTCCTCCTGTACGGCTGGCACTGCAGTGGCCTGTGCGGCCAGCTGTTGTTTCAACCTGTCATCCTCAAGCCCTGGAATGCGAGAGGCGACAGCTAACATTTCTGCGTTAGCCTTTGCCAGGAGAAGTTTGATATTATCTTGCGTAGGGATGGCAGCCTTCAAGCTGACAGCAGTTGCTCCGCGATATGCCTTGACCAACAGGGGTTTAATTGTCTGTGTGGTCGGATATGCGATACCAACTCCTAGAGCGATGGCGTTGCTGACAGCAGTTGCCAATAGAGATGGATAGTAATCAGCTGGTACGTCCAATATATCTCTATTATACATCACTCCATCTTCGAAAGCACCTAGTAAGTCCATACCAATAGTCATGGGCAGGATTTCCAGCTTAGGAAGGACCTTTGCTAGATCCTCTGGCACCGGTTCTCCTTCTTTTACTAGGACTGTATCCTTACGTATGATTATCTTGCCGCTATCTATTGCAGCAGGTATCCCAGCCTTTTGGAATTCTCCTACTATGGGACCAGGTTTAAAAGGCGTATCTCCTGCCTTGACCTTAATGTCCTCGGGCGCAATGTCGCCGGGCTTGGCAGCAGCTTTAGCCTTTGTGGCTTCCATCTGGCGGAACAACTTAAATGGATTCATGGGCGTAGCTACTATAGCACATTGCCCACCCACAAGGGATTTTAGTTGTTCGATACCTGGTCGCTGCTTAGCGGCCTCATCGATGGCGAGGAGCATGAGTTTATTACGAGTCATGAGAACTTTCGCATCATTAGCTCTCATGCCCTTTCTCATGATCTGCATCTGTGGAGAAGGAATGCCATGGACATCCACGATGGCAACCACAGGACTGGTCACCATCACATCGGTGAGCTCTTTCACCCTCTCTTTTTTCCATGTTGCAACGTGTGCCATATGAAAACCTCCTTACAGCACCTTCTCTGCAGGACCCATAGTCGTTTTGACGTAGGCCGAGTCAATATTCATATTTCCTTTCTCTAACTTGCTCGCAACTCTCTTTAGGACGGCATCAACATTCTCTGCCAACTCTTCAGGAGTCATGTCCACAGTGCCCACGGGTGCTTGGAAGGTTCTCTTATCTCTAGTTCGGATAGAAACAGTCCTCCTTAGCGATTCAATCATGGGTTCTGGGTCGGCTCCTGGGGGTATAGGCTTTGGCATCTTGCCACGAGGGGCTAGAACAATACCAAGTCTTCTACCAATCTGAGGCATTAATGGCGCCTCTGCGATGAAAAAATCCATCTGAGAGGCCACCTTCTTAGCCTGTGTCTTATCATCAGCAATTTCTCCAAGTTCTTCAGGAGTGATAATTAAATCAGCGACGCCTTTAGCTTTTTCAGCTAGTTCTGCACCGCCGATTACACAGACTTTCAAGGATTTGCCACGGCCATGGGGCAGAACAATGTCTTCTTGGATTCTGTTTTTTGGATTTGACAGATCCACATCCTTGAGGTTGATGGCCAGATCAACAGACTGTCTGAAATTCCTCTCAGGGGAGGATTCCAGGGCCCTTTTGACGGCCAAAATCGTAATCTCTTCTACCAATTAGATACCTCCTGTAGTGCAAGTGAGCTAAGGCTCTCCTACAGTGTGAAGCCCCTAAACCACATATGCTTTTTAAACTTTATGGAAAAGGGAGGAACTCGCCCTTTCAGGCGAAGTTCTGGTCGAATTTACCATCCAAGATGTCAATACGGATCGATCTAGGATCTTTCCCTTCAATAGTAACTCCCATAGACGTACAGGTTCCGATTACCTCGAGAGCTTGGTTTTTAAGATCCTTGCCCAATAGCGAGTCGCCCTTCATTTGAGCTACTTTAATCACTTGATCAATGGACATGTCTCCTACTTTAACCGTCTTAGCCGATCCAGAACCTCTCTCTATTCCGAGTTCTTTAGTTATAAGTGAAGCAGTGGGAGGAGTACCGACCTTAATTTCAAAATCCTTGGTCTTGGGGTCGACAATTATCTTTACAGGAACTTTCATCCCATCGAAAGCCTTTGTTTTATTGTTTATTTCTGCCACTACTTGTGGGATATTTACTCCCAGTGGCCCTAGTGCAGGACCAAGGGGCTGACCAGGTGTAGCCTTGCCACCCTCTACTAGAACTTCAATTGTATCTGCCATAAAGAACACCTTTATTCATAATTATTTTAATTACCTATCTTTCTCAAGCACTCGTACATGATCGCCCCTCACTGTGACAGGGATGGGGACCATAGCCTCGAATAATTCAACAGTGATCTCTTCTTTAGTCTCATCAATATGCTGTACTCTAGCCTTCTCACCCTTGAACGGCCCTGCCACCAGCTCTACTACATCGCCTTCAGCTATACCAGACACAAGAGGCTTAGGTGCTAGATAATGGTCAATCTCTTCTAACTGCATCTCGCCGTCTACAAAGCTTCTTGCTCTGCGTATTCCCTTTACTGTCTCGCGCATTCTCTCAGTATTCATGCCCTCAACCAGCACATAGCCTCGGAGGGTGACTGGTGAGAGGATTGCAGAAATATCTGATTGAGCACCTTTAGCTCTACCAGCGATGCTATCAGCAACATCTCTCTCATGACCTATGGATGTCTTAAGAGCCATAATTGATTGCCTTGCTTCAGCTGAGAATTGAATAACATCGCACTCAGTTGGAGTCTCTACTAAGCATGCAGATAATTCCACAGTAACGCGATCCTTATAGGATGAACCTATAGGGGCATGGGCCTCTAAACGAAGATCTTTAGGTCTAGGCCCTTCAAGGAAGAATTCGAACTCCTCAGTAGAGCGGGAAGAATGGTTATCAAACAAGGATGAATCTGTGGCATCGTATAATCGAATACTCCATTCAGCTGCATCAGCAGGATTCTGAGCAATGCCGACTTTCATGCGCACTTTCTTCTTAGCAGAGTCTTTACTCTTGAGTTGGATGTTCCAACTAGTCGATGATGAGGCAGGTACTTTACTTTCCTCTCCTCTGCCTACGAATGAGATCATACCGCTCCCATCTTCAGGAGATGTTGCGGATTGAAGGTCTTGAGTCATTTCTATCAGTCCAGATGGATCGAGCTCAGCCGAAGTAGGTAGGTAAGATATTCATCACGAAGTATATTAGGAATCCTAGGCCTCCTATGAGTGCTAGGCCAAGTCCAGTGATCTGCATCACTTTGATGTATTCCTCGGTTGTAGGTTTACGGGCCATCTTGAAGACCCTACCATATTTACCTTTACCGAGTCTCTTGGCGCGTTCCTCAATGTCATGCTGGATTTCCCAGGACTTATCTATTATGTCCATATCCGTCCCCTCGGGCTTATGAGTTCCTATGGTTAAATGTATCTACTTAATAAAGTCGACGTCTACGACTTTAGAAGCCCTCTCTCTTTGCGGTCCAATGATATTCTTGGACTTTACACCAGTGATTACAACCATAACTCTGATGGCATCATGCAATGACGGATCGACTGTTGCACCCCATATTATGCGAGCATCAGGAGAGATCTTAGATTGTATAATCTCTGCCACCCTTTCTGCTTCAGAAATGGTCATATTGTCTCCGCCAGTTACATTAACTAATGCTCCAGTAGCTCCAGAAATATCAACATCGATCATTGGGGAATTAATAGCTTCGTTAACGGCAACTTCCACACGATCATCTTCCTCAGCTTCCCCCAGACCTATCATGGCAACACCTGCACCCTTCATGATAGTCTTCAGATCATTAAAGTCTAAATTCACCAATCCAGGCTTAGTTATTAACTCAGTTATTCCTTTGATAGATCTGACTAACACCT
>JAAYTA010000034.1 GCA_012518185.1 Methanobacteriota archaeon | reverse complement strand
GCTATTGTCGATGAGGGGAAGATGGGTATCAGAGCGGATGCATATGTGGAAGCGAATATAGATACCGATAGAATACAGGAAGCCATATCGGCGTTGTATTCTTTAGAAAACGTATCAGAAATTTTACGTGTGACAGGAGAACGACGTATTATGTTCAGGATAAGAGCTCCCTCTAATCAAGAGCTGGTAGATACTGTTGATCGTAAGATAAGGCCATTGGGATTTACAAATGTTCAAATAACTATGGTGCTCGATCCCATCATACGTTATCCTGGACTGTGATCGTTGATCAATCGATTGATGCGATCGGCTGGAGATTTTATAGCGTTTGCTAGGATTCCATCAGGAGAGGGCTTAGAGACAATCCAGAAGTTTCGGGTTAGAGTTCCTGCTTCTAGTACTAATTGATTCACTCTATGGATTGTGTCTATTTGCTTATCCGAATATACATTGGTACTGTATTGCATTATGATAGTGGGACATCCTGGCAGTTTGACCAAGTCCAGTAGGGAGATGAATTCGACCAATTGAGGCCAGGAATCTGTGCTAGATGCCCAATTGATTTCGCACATCATTATCATATGATTATATCCGCTATCTCTGGAACGAGAGATCGCGTTGAGGATGAAGTGGAGAAATGTTTCAGAGTCGAAGCCTCTTGCGATAGATAATGTATCATATGAGGGAAATACTCTCAGCCGTCCCTCATCTATCGCTGCATCAATGATAGCGTGTCGGAACACTGGATTCTCCCAATCGTCAGTTAGATAGACTAATTCATCCTGATCGCTCATCCAGCGTATAACGTCTAATAGCACTCTACCTTGATCCAATTCGGAGCGGTAGAGATTCGCTATTTTATCTCCTGATCTCAACTCATCTATCCATCGCTTCAACTACTCGACTCCAATGTCCAATAGTTCGGATGAACTAAAATGTTTGCATCAACGCTTGGGTATGATATGTGCAGTAGCAGGATTAACGGCCTTTCTAGACTCTACTTTGCCAGCTCCCGCTATATCTTCAGCACGCTGGTCTATTTCAATCCAATTTACAACGTCCCAGAATGTTTGATTATATTTTGCCTTATCATTTTGATAGTCAAGGTAGTAGGCATGTTCCCAAACATCTAATACCATGAGTATTCGGAATCCTGGTATAGAGTATAGATGATGATCCTTTACCTGCATCAGTAATGGTCGGTTGGCTTCCATGCACATTACAAGTACGGCCCATCCAGACGATTCGACGGAGTTGGCCACTTCGGTGAATTCTTTTTTAAAGCGATCGAATGAGCCAAATTCATTCTCTAATAGATCGGCAATCAGTCCACCGGGCTCTCCACCCCCTCCAGCGTATGTGGGCGCCATATTTTCCCAGAATAAGGAGTGTAGATAATGTCCACCTACGTTGAATGCTAGGGATTGTATATCGCACTTCATTGATCCCATAGTTCCCTCCTCTCTAGCCTTGTCGAGTTTCTCAAGTAATGCATTGGCTTGATTGACATATTTCCGATGATGGCCATCATGATGTATCTTGAGTAATTGTTCAGATAAGAACGGTGCTAGATCGCCATAACCATATTTTAAATCAGGTAGTGAATAGAAACCTTTTTCCGCCATTGGTATACCTCTTAATCATTTCTGTTCTGCCAGTATATGTTAGTTCTCGATTCGCCCTACAATCCGAGGATAGTATTCGGTGATAAAAAGAAAAGAGTTTCCGGACAGTGTCCGGCTTAGAGCTTTTTATGACAGAACCACCAGTCAAGGCAGCCGTCGCCAAGTTTTTTCTTGCGCTCCATGGCTACAGTTTCGTCCGATGGAGGTGGAAGTATGACGTCATCTCCGAATAGCTCATTCTTAGGCCAACCCTCAGGCATAGCGACTTTATTCTTATCACTGACTTGTAATGCCTTGACGGCTCTCAGGATCTCGTCCACGCTTCGGCCCACTTCTTGAGGGTAGTAGAGCATGAGACGGAGGATGCCTTCGGGATCAATTATGTAGACTGAGCGGACGGTATTACTCCCCTTTCCAGGATGGACAGCACCCAGCCTTATAGCCACACCTCCCATGGAGTCAGCTATCACTGGGAATGGTACCTTAACATTCAGATTATCATTGATCCACTCTACCCATTTGATATGAGATTGTACTTGGTCGATGGAGTGTCCTATCAATTTCACACCTAGTTCATCGAATTCTGCAGCCCTCTTAGCAAAAGCGTGGAATTCGGTAGTGCATACGGGTGTGAAGTCACCAGGATGACTGAACAATACGAACCAACTGCCTTTCATATCTCCGGGCAGATTAATCGGTCCATGTGTTGTATCTACCTTCATCTCCGGGAACGGGTCTCCTAATAGTGGCATTCCCGCTCTACGCACAGTCTGTTGTTCTATACTCATAGAAATCCTCTTAGAGATGAGATGTTGTTTGATATGTTTAATATTTTTTCCTGAATTTGATTTTTTTAGTACTGTTTGCTAAGTCAATATTATAGCGAAATATTATACCACATGATGCTAATTTAGCGACTGCATGTCGGCCTCAAAGCAAGATGGTGAGACCTACAAGTGGATAGTATTGTTGATAGCATGTATCGGCTCAGTCATGGGCCCACTTGACTCTACCATCGTTAGCGTTACTCTGCCCACTATCTCGCACGATTTAGGGATGGATTATAGTGCTTCGGTATGGGTTCCAACATCATATCTGGTCGTTACTGCTGCACTACTTCTTACTATGGGCCGACTATCAGATATGCGCGGACGTAAGCAAATTTACTTGGCCGGCTTTGTAGTATTTGCAATTGGTTCCCTACTATGTTCTTTAGCTCAGGATGGAGGGCAACTAATTGCTTCCCGCGCCCTACAGGGAGTGGGTGCTGCCGCGTTGATGGCGACTGCTACTGCACTCATTACTGATGTATTTCCTCCGCATGAGAGAGGTAAGGCATTGGGGATAAACGCTATGTCAGTGTACATTGGCCTATCTCTTGGTCCACCTCTTGGCGCATTGCTGACTGAGGCATTGGGATGGAGATCCATATTTTGGGTAAATATACCGATAGCAGTAATTGTTATAGTCCTCGCGCATGTGAAGATTATACAACCTGTTCTTCCTAAGAATGAGATCCGATTCGACTTTGCTGGGGCCTTTTCATTCGGCATCGCGCTAATAGCATTTCTTGTTGCTCTAACTTTTGGAGAATCTAATGGATGGTTGTCGTCCTTCATTCTAGGATTGTTGTTCATTGCTGTATTATTATTCATATCATTCATTATTATTGAGAAGCGTAGAGGCCGAAGTGCAATGTTTCAATTGGATTTGATTACTAGAAATCGATTATTCGCCTCGAGTAATTTATCGGCATTATTAAACTACACATCATTTTTCGGAGTATCATTCATCATATCATTCTATCTGCAACGAATACTCCATATGGATCTCTACACCACAGGCATAATTCTACTTTCTATGCCATTGGTGATGAGCTTACTATCGCCTCTGAGTGGATTAATGTCGGATCGCATTGGCTCTCGCTCGCTCGCCTCTATTGGCATGTTTGTAATGGCTGCTGGTTTATTCCTTATGAGCACTCTTTCTTTAGAATCATCTTCACTGGAAGTTACAGCATGGCTTGTTGTACTCGGCCTGGGAATGGGCTTGTTTGCCACTCCCAACACTAGTGCGATTATGGGATGTGTAGAACGTGAACGTTTGGGCGTGGCGTCTGGTACTCTATCAACTATGCGCACAGTAGGTCAGAGTATGAGTTTGGCGATAATGGGAGCACTCATTGCTACTGCTTCATCAACTGAGTTAGTGTCAGCATTATTTATGGGAGCACCGTTGCCGCATGGGGCAGTGGATGCTGATTTTGTGAGGGGGATGGCACTAGCATTCCAAGCATCAGCATTGATTGCAGTTATGGGAGGCGTCACTTCATTAGCTCGCGGAAAAGAAGAGCTCACTTGTGAGATAGCTGATTGATACCACAACTATCATATCCACTACTTTATCTCACCTCGATATGGCTAATATCAACGTCGCTGTTATTGCTCCCAATGATTATGCTAAAGATATAGGGAAAAAGGGTACCGTTTCCGACATCACATTATATGATATTAAGCAAGATTCTGATACAGTAACGCTAATGGAGCCTACCGGTTATCCTGATCGTTTGGCTCCCTTATTCTATTGCGCATCTATGTCTGATAGGGCCTTGGTGGTGATAGATGCTATTGATGCCAGACTTGGAGAATGTATGGTAATGTTGCATTGTGCTGGAATCGATAAAGGATACATCGTTTTGCGGAACTATATTGTTCCAGAGCAACTCTCACCTCTTATAAAAGGCACTGTGATGGAGAATTATGATATTATTGAGGATGATGCTGTAACCATAAGAGAGATGTTGTTAGAAGTAGCTCGAGGAGCAGATTATGAAGTTGATAATATTCCAGGCGCAGTATCGGTGGATCATTTCTTCCATGTAAAGGGTGTGGGAGCAGTTATTTTAGGTTCAGTTACATATGGTGTGGTGAGGAAGCATGATCTACTGAATGTGCTTCCAACCAAGCATACTGCTCAAGTACGATCTATTCAAAAACATGATGATAATTTTGATGAAGCAGTGGCAGGAGATCGCGTAGGCCTAGCATTGAAGAATGTGACAGTGGATGATTTAGATCGCGGTGTCGTACTAACTGCTGATCCCGATATCAAGATAAGTATGGAGATATCGGGAACTGCTGAAATGGTTAGCTTCTGGAAGCATCCTCTTAAAGAGGGAATGGTCCTACATATTGGACATTGGATGCAATTCGTTCCAGCACGAATTAAGTCGGTAGAGTGTGACAGTGAGTGTATCAATGTCACTATGTCATTAGATAAACCAATAGTACATCCAGCTACTGGTCGTATAGTGATGATGTATCTAGATGGTGGCAAACTCCGTGTGATGGGTTGGATCTCACTGGCATAATATTCTCAACATGATTGTATATTTGCTATAATGTCGTCTGCGTGGTAGATCTGAAATAGCGTGAAAAAATATCGGGTAATGTTCTAATATCGATCATTACCAGCGTACTTTAGCTGGCACAGTCGCCGGTAGAGGTATGAGATATGGCTGAGAATATATTCGAACATATTGAGCGTGAACATCGGCAGATTGTAGGCTTGCTCGAGCAGTTGTCTAGTTCTTATGATCGATCTACATTCGATCGGCTGAACACTACATTGCAAGCACATACTCAGGCTGAAGAAGAGTCCCTCTATCCTGCTATGAGATCGCAAGAGAGTGAGATGATAGAGAGGGCCGAAAAGGAACATGCACATGTGAGAGAGTTACTTAAGGAACTGAAAGCAAGTGGTGGTGATTCATCCATCTTGACTCGATTAACTCAGACAATAGATGAGCATGTGAGAGAAGAAGAGGGAGAGATGTTTGCAGTAGCTCGCGGATTGTTTGATCAGAGCAAGATAGAACAGATGTCTGAAAAATTTGAAGAGGTGGATCATCGCATAACGCAGCAGATCTGATCAATCAAATCTCTTCTCTTTTTTGAATCGGATATCAATAGAGTTGGTAATTATATTGCTTGCTTAATACGGAAGATCATCTGAACATTCGGTATACTAGCAGTCATGTTTATATGGACTTCAAGCATGGCTCGCATCATGGCTGGCTACTTTTGTCCTAGATGTAATATGCTAGTCCCTCCCAATCAATCTCGCTGTAAACAGTGTGGAACGTCAGTAAGTAGAGCGGCTGTTTTGGAGAAAGGTCCTGCCATAGATCCTTCGGCACCAGGACTATTTCCATATACTCCCAGAGAGGGGCAGATGACTATTGTCAACACTATACGGAAAGCGTTGGCATCAGGAGATCATCTAGTCATGGAGAGTGGAACTGGAACTGGAAAAACGATATGTGCACTCTCTGGAGCATTAGAGTATTCCTTGAGTAAGCGTAAGAAGATCATCTATCTTACTCGGACAATCTCACAGAGCGATCAGGTGATGAGAGAGTTAAGGAGCATCTCTGAGAAGGAACGAGTGTTTGGTTTACCAGTTCTCGGACGAGGTAAGTCGTGTCCTTTAATGCGATCTCTGAGAGGAGCCGATGCAATTTCTCCAGGGGCCATGTCACGTATGTGTGAAGACATGAAGAAGCGCAGTACAAGGGGAGAAAGAGGAGGATGTCCTCATTATGCCAACTTATTGGCTTGCGACGATTCGATGTTTCTTAGCTATGTTATTAAGAATAATCCTACTGCGGAGGAGTTTGACACTTTTTGTCAGAATGTAGATGCTTGCCCATATGAGGCTAGGAAACTGATAATGAAAGAGGCAGATGTTCTAGTGCTCCCATATATCCACATGTTATCATCAGACATTAGGAGGAGTCTGTTCGAAAGATTACAGCTGACAGCAGATGATTTTGTAGTGATAGTGGATGAAGCTCACAATTTGATAGATGCTGCAAGAGATGAGGAATCATTCTCTT
>JAAYTA010000033.1 GCA_012518185.1 Methanobacteriota archaeon | reverse complement strand
GCCTTCACCGGTAGAGGGAAAAATTGTAAAACTTGATCATGAAGAAGGAGATGTAGTCAAAGTCGGTGAAGTATTAGCCGTAATTGAGGAAGATGTTGCTGAAAAAGCGCCAATAAAAGAACCGGTTACTGAAGAACCAGCTGAGGAGGAATTAGTGAAGGAGGAAGAGTCCGCCTCAGTCGTAGGTGAGTTGCCCATAAGCAAGGCTACTGCTAAAAATGAAGTTAATGGAGTGTTGGCTGTGCCCACTGTTCGCAGACTTGCGCGCAGTATGGGAATAGATCTGTCTCAAGTAAAGGGCACCGGCCCAGATGGACGAATTATGGAAGAAGACGTTCGTTCATTATCTACCACTGAGAAGCCGATTACCTCCAAGCTTCGACCTAAATTCGATCTGTATGGAGAAGTTGATAGGATACCCCTTAAGGGCATTAGAAAGACCATAGCACGAAACATGATTGAGGCTCAGACCACATCTGCACAAGTTACTGTCATGGATGTTGCAGATGTTACTGACTTGGTCGCTTTAAGAGAAACAGTAAAAGAGCGCGCTATGAGCGAGCGAGGGGTAAGAGTAACCTATCTTCCGTTTATAATCAAAGCAGTAGTAGCTGCATTGAAAAAATATCCCTATCTAAATTCAGAATTAGACGAAGAAACGCAAGACATCCTATTGAAGAAATATTACAATTTGGGAATTGCTGTAGCAACTGAAGAAGGCCTTATGGTTCCAGTCATAAAAGGAGCTGATAATAAGGACATATATGCTTTAGCTAAGGAACTTTCCGATCTTTCCGAACATGCTCGCTCAAGGCGCATTGATCTCGCCGATCTCAAAGGTGGAACGTTTACGATAACTAATTACGGAGTTTTCGGAGGCACTTTTGCAACACCTATAATAAATCCTCCAGAAGCTGCTATCTTAGGGACAGGGAGAATAACTGATCAGCCAACAGTTCACTCAGGAGAGATTGTTATAAGAAAAATTTTACACTTATCGCTGACGTTTGATCATCGTATCCTTGACGGAGCTGAAGCAGGCTCATTCCTAAGCTATCTGATTGAAATGCTCGAAAATCCTGCTCTAGCATTAATGGAATCTTAACGGAGATATGTCCAATCATCACTATCATATCGTTCGATAAGTATCCTAGCTCTTTCTATTTCCTCTGGAAGTAAGGGAGATTCATTCCATTGCTTATTTGAGAAAAATCCCTCCTTAAGAGCTTCTATAATTTCTTCCTTAGATGCGTCGACCAAAGAATCTATACTTGTGATCAACTCGTCAACACTTCTATTGGCTAATTTCGCTGCTGTTGGCCGTAGTAGAGAAAACATTGTCTCAACATCATGCGATAGTAGTATTGTGCCATGTTGTAAGACTACCCCACTCCGCCGAGTCTGAGCGGACCCTGATATCTTCTTTCCCCTAACTACTATATCATTTACTGGTCGAAAATATGATTTTATCCCTAAGATGTTAAGAGAGTCAATTACATAGCCACAAATCTCTCGATATGATGCAAGTATGTCGCTCCCGAATATGTGTTCTGGCGCAATGATACTATATGTTATCTCGCCAGAAGGATCATGATATACAGCGCCCCCACCCGTACGTCGGCGTATAATATCTATGCCATAGCGAGAGCAATTATGAATATTCACTTCATCAATCGATTGGAAGCATCCGATAGTAACTGCACCGGGAGACCATGAATAGAGGCGCAGAGTCGGCGGTGCAGTACTCTGTCCTACACATTCAGCAATCGCCTCGTCGATTGCCATATTCATCGCTCCCCGCTCCATCATGAAGGGAAGTAATCGCCATTTCATATACGTACCTTAAATAATAATTCGGCAAGATCCTCTGGACGTAGGCCGATCATACATATATTTCTCATTTCTATATATTCACGTATCAATTCAACGATGTTAATGTTATTATCGCTGGGTAGCAAGGTAAGGAATTCTTCTAGAGAATTCAATTCATCCTCAGGATGTAAGAAAAAGTCTCCTGTTAGATGGATTGATCCCTTACTATCACTAGTCATCTGTACTAATTTGCCACCCGGAACTTTCCGCTCAACTTGCATTACTCTTGAGCCCACTCGACTATCTCTTGCTTGGTTATATTTTTCCCACATAGAGCCTTCTTAGTTTTCTCATTATAGAGTGATGGTACACCAAGAGATCCGCCACATGCTTCGAGTAATACATCCTTATATGATCGCATAAGTGTAGCATTCTCCTCAGAATGCCATACTTCCAATTCAGTAATAGATCCGCCCAACTCTTGAGATACTTCATTTACGACCGGATGTAGCTTAGCACAATGTGGACATTCTCGTCCCCAGAAAAAGATCAGTCGATTGTCTTCTGCCATACTATCACCTTTTAACGAAGAGTCCACACCAACATTCACCAGACTCCTTATAGACAGGTTGAATGAAGAAATTGCAAGGGCATATGAGATCCAGATCATCCTCAAAATCTCCCGTAGTAATGCGGCAGGGGCAGTATTTTAATCCATGATTCGCCTCGTTCGCTAATTCTCCCTTGGCAAGTTGCCGAACAAAATCTTCATCAGGATTTAATTTGAAAGGTTTATCATGAGTGAATTTTTCCCAGAGATCTAGGAGTTTATCCACCTCATCTAACCTATCTCCTCTGTCTATAATGACTTTCATAGCTTCTGGATAATCTATTAGGGCAAACGCATTACGGGCACCGCAAGTGGGACATATAACTGGCCCTCTAATCCCGTAATGGATGTCATTGCAGACATTGCATCTCCATAGCTTTTTTTTGACCATTTCTTCTTTGGTCATTGTAGCCCCTCAGTTACAATCAAAGCCGATGGTATAAATAGATCACCGGATACAGATGTCAGCCTACCTCCAACTCCGTCGATTTTTCGGAGAGATGAATATATTATCATTGTTTTCGTGGAGATACTTGTTATTCTTCTGCCTCTCAAAATTACTGAGGTGAGAATATGGATGAAAGTGGCTTTAGTAGATCATTAGAGTGCCCAGTATGCGGTCGCATCATAGATGGAAAAGACGAGGAGGATCTCTCTACATGTATATTCATACATTTCTGCGAAGAGCATGGTATGGAAGTATCGACTAGCGAGCATAAGATCATCGCAGGAGGATATGCTGAGCATGGCAGTGATATAGAGCGAGGAGGGACTAGAGTAAGTTCCAATGAATGTAAGTCTGCAGAATCAAGCGCACAACGTGGAGAAGATGATATCAATTCTGAAGGATCTGATATGAGTCAAGATAATGATGATCAATTCGAAGAGATGGTGATGATCGAAGAAGGACGTACTAGGGAAGGCAGCAATGAGGAAAATGCCATAACATCCGATTTATCTGATGTATCTTCAAATATATTCAGCGTCAAATGCCCCGGATGTAAAGAACAGGTGACAGGTAATACAGAATCTGAAATATCGGAAAAGCTAAGAACACATATGTTCGACGAGCATGGAAAAGAATCCTACATGGCGCTCCCCAAGAAATGATCTTCATGAGATCATTAAAAAAGAAATCTTTTTCCGCAAAATTGACGACAATATATTCCTCCAATCATGATGATGAATGAGAGACTTAGAATACCTGGCGCTGCCAAGCTATAATTGGTGATTACCTGAGAGTGAGTGTTGACTCCTATATCAGAGACACGCATCGGCTAATTAGAGAGATATGCAGACACAGTAACAGTTGTGATCCAGCAAATGAACTGGAGAGGTATGGAGCAGATTGAATGGTAAGAGTAAGATGCCCTGTTTGCAATCTGCCTCTCGAAGGTGAGGATGGTGATGCCCTATCTTCCACATTAATCGATCACCTTGATCGAGATCATGATATTGAAGTCCCAGATATCCATATGTTGAGAGGTGGTAGAGAAGGTAAGCCCTCTACAGAAGTTGAAGTTGGTGAAGAGGGAGCAGTTAGAGGAGCCATAGCAGTATATGGATCTGGAGTGACGCTCAGAGGAGAGGATCTGTATGGAGTTGATAGACCTCCAAGGATGGATCGTCTGAAAGAGATAAATTTCGTCGATTGCCCCTTCTGTGGCTTCCGCATATTAGGGGATGAGGAAGATGCATTGACTGAGGCTTTGAAGGATCATCTCGTATCCGTTGGTGAGATGTCGGCATTGGAGCAATTTATATAAAATTAGTTGGAGGAATTTATATGACGATGATAAAGTGTCCAATATGCAGAGAGCAAATGAGTGGTGAGGATAGAGAACAGCTTTCAGATAGATTTAAAGAACATATGAAATCAGTTCATAATATGAGTGAAGAAGGGGAATTCCAGAGGGTTGGAGAACAGCATATTCCTCCGAGTGATTATTCTCCTGATACAATGAGTCTCAGAGAGGCAGAAGGGCCTGTTAGAGAGTCATGGAAGGATGATATGAGACTATGGGCTGCTCCACCTGTTCCTGCACAAGAAAGTGGTGAGGATCAGAGAGAAGCAATGCTACATCAGGATCCCATACATCCTGGCACTGTATTAATCTCCCATAAGGATCCAGATAGAGAGATTAAGATGCCGAGCATAGAGTGCCCAATGTGTGGCGCCTTAATAGAATCACCATATGAAGATGATTTATCAGATGATTTGAGAGATCATATGGCCGATCATCACGATATACGTTCAAAGAGATTAGCCTGGATATCGGGAAGAAGATGATCACGTCATTTACTATCAATAACTGACACTATCCTCTTAGTAGATCGCTACCATACACCATAGATCGCACAATCTAACTATGTTAGATATCAATTGTGCTGCTAGTAATCACCTATCATAAGGTCCACTGGCAAAGTATGCGCTAATCAAAATAAATAATAATAGAAGGATCGGTCCCTGACCGATCCATGAAATGATTATTTCTTACTTTGTATCGATAATCTTAATAAGATGGTAACCAAATTCGGTCTGAACTGGACCTACAACATCTCCCTTCTTTCCCTTGAAGGCTGCATCTTCGAATTTTTTAACCATCTGACCCTTTCCAAAGTAGCCAAGGTCGCCTCCACTATTCTTAGAAGGGCACTTGGAGTATTGTTTTGCTATGGCTTCGAAACTCTCACCAGATTTGATCCTAGCTAGGAGTTCATGAGCTTGATTTTTATCATCTACTAGGATATGTGCGGCACGTACCTTGGTAACCATGAGAATGGTTCAAGATGAGGCCCGATATATATTTTGGCCCAGATCTTCATTTAAAACATATTAACAGGCTCAATTTCAATAATTGACAAATTCTTAATACAATTGTCGATTCCGAGTACATCATATTTGATTAATTATAGTTATTTTCGAGCAAAGCTTAATTGTCAATCCATCATACTCCTTAGTAATGTGGAAACAACTGGACCTGGGGAAATGGAACGCTCAGAGGAAAAGTTCTCTCTCCGAAGTCATGAACTCTGTTCAAGAAATCTTAAATGAAGTACGTGAACGTGGAGATACGGCATTGCATGAATTCACAGAAAAGTTTGATAAGATCTCCTTAGACAATATTCGCATTTCTAAAGAGGAGATCAAGGAAGCTTACTCTATGGTATCTCCTGAGCTAGTGAGTGCATTGCGAACCGCTGAAGCCAACATCAGAGCATTCCACGAACTTCAACGTCCTGCAGACATGTGGTTGCAGGAAATGACGCCAGGTCTATCAGTAGGTGTAAAGAATTCACCGCTCAATAGAATTGGAGCATATGTTCCTGGTGGCCGTGCTGCATATCCATCTACAGTGCTCATGTGCACGGTGCCAGCAAAGGTCGCCGGAGTGGGCGAGATAATCATGTGCACTCCCCCACCCATCAATCCTCTTACACTAGTTGCAGCAGATATAGCTGGCATTCATGAGATTTATCAGGTAGGTGGTGCACAGGCAATAGCTGCTATGGCTATGGGAACGGCTTCTATATCTCCTGTTCAGAAAATAGTAGGTCCTGGTAATGTATACGTTACAGCAGCCAAGATGCTTGTGCGTGATGAGGTTGATATAGACTTTCCAGCAGGGCCTTCAGAGATTGCAATATTAGCCGATGAGAATTCTGAACCATCATTCATTGCAGCCGACATTATTGCTCAAGCAGAGCACGATCCCAATGCAGCATGCGTGCTGATTACTACTGACCGAGTTATTGCCAATAAAGTAGGAAGAGAGTTAGAGAAGCAACTCGCTCGTTCTGATAGACAGGATATACTCAAGTGCTCGCTTGGAAATATAGGATATACTCTAACTAAGGATCTTAAGTCAGCCGCAGCTGTAGTAAATATGATTGCACCAGAGCATTTATCTATACAGGTATCGGATCCTCTTTCAGTACTAAATGACATACATAATGCTGGATCAATATTCATTGGCAAATATGCTGCAGTAGCATGCGGCGATTATGCTTCGGGTACTAATCACGTGCTCCCAACTGCTGGATATGCATCCATCTATTCTGGACTTGACGTCATGCACTTCATGAAGAGATCATCTATCCAGATGATTCAGCGAGAAGGGTTGGAATCCATCGCTGATGTTGTCGAGACATTAGCCAATGCTGAGGGCCTAACAGCTCATGCTAATTCAATCAGGATACGGCGTCAAGAGTGATCAGATCTTCTTAGTACAGAACCACCAGTCTAAGCAACTCTGACTCCCCTTCCGCTCCTTCGCGCCATCGACATCTTTGGGTGGAGATAATAGCACTTTTTCACCTATCAATTCATTAGATGGCCAGTTTGCAGGAGTGCCGACCTTATACTTCCTAACCACATGTAGTGCCTGAATTATGCGCAATAATTCTTCGATATTGCGCCCCACTCCCTTTGGATAATACATCACAGTCTGTAGAACAGAGTCAGGATCTATGACATAAGCAGCTCGGATTGTAGTTCCAGAATTGGGAGGATGTATCGCTCCAAGAATTTTGGATATATCGCCTCCTGCATCTGCAATAATAGGATAATCAATATTGATATCCAAGTGTTCCTCGATCCATTCTATCCATTTTATATGGGAAAATATCTGATCGACTGATAATCCTATTAACTCGCAGCCAAGTCGCTTAAATCGATCATGATTAATCGCAAAAGATGCAAATTCAGTTGTGCAAACAGGTGTAAAATCGCCAGGATGACTAAATAATACAAACCATTTTCCATTAAAATAATCGGGTAATGTTATCGATCCCATAGTTGTTTGAACCTGCATGCGTGGAAAGATTTCTCCTATGCACGGTATATTTACACGAGACGGGGATTCATTCATGATGCAGTCCTGTGTTCCGCAACTAATTTAACTCTCCGAAAGATTCGAGTATAGATTATGCGTTATTACATGCATGCCTGACAATTCCAATCTATCCCTCTATCTCAGATGGGAGAAGAGCGGATCGCTTGGTCGTAGCTTTATACTACGTGGAAATGAGGATATTGCCACTCTGCAATTCCCTCGACTATTATCTGATCAGGCTATGGGAAACATAGATGGACGCTCATATCATTTTAATATCAAAGGCATATTCAGGCGAACAGTGACGATCATCCAAGACCCCTTCGATCATGAGGTAGCAACTATGAAATTGATCTCAAGAGGCGGGGAATTGGAATTCATTGATGGTAGACGTTTTACTTTAACTGAAGAAAGTCTATTCAAACGCTCCTGGAAATTCAAGGATGAATATGGCAAAGAACTAGTCTCTTTCAATGTCCCGGTATTCAAGAGTATCGCAGGGGAAGTAAGAACAAGTACTCAAGTGATGAGTGAGAAGATGCTTCCCCTATTATTATTCGCTGGATGGTATGCAATCGTACTATTTCTCGCAAGTGGATAAGTGAGGTCATGATGGTGAGAGAGTTTACAATCGTTCGGCCAAGAGCATGGTCTATGCACACTGAGTTTCATAATAATGGAGAGATAGTGGCAACTCTTTCTGGACCAAAAGGATTTGGTAGAAAAGCAGTAGCAACCGTTGGTGACGATACACTCATATTATCTACTGGGGGAAGGCGTAGACTTATATCTAAAATTAGAGAGCCGGGAGCATTAGATGATATTGCATTAATGGAGCATAGTTCGCCCACTAGTGGGAAAATTACACTGGGTAATTCGTCTTATGAATTATCTCGAGTTCATAATGGCAACTGGGACATATGTTCTATGCAAGATAATCAGTCGATAACAATCGTCCGAGATGATAGAGATCCCTCTCATGGAAATGCGATTGTTAACGTTGAAGATGATAATGCATTAATTCTTATCCTCTTAGTCTGGTTTGCTCTCCGCACTATTGAATATTGAATAACTTGAGACATTCTAATGTTCCATATTCTTCATCTTAGCATTGAGCCATATTGTAGGTGGATAAATCATACTACAGATTAGGTAGATTAAATATGAGGGAGCAGATAGAAGCATGGGAGGAACAATATGCCTCCCCCGGCCCGTTATGGAGAGGTCCTTCTCCTGCATTTACAGTAGAGGGAGATCGGGTTCTTGAACTAGGGTGTGGCAACGGTAAGACGCTCTCATCTATAGGGTGTGATTTCGACGTTGTAGGTTTAGATTATTCAATTAATGCTCTGAATCATTGCCCAACTGGACCGCATCTGGTCAGAGGTAATATTCTTCATCTACCATTCAAGGATAAAAGTTTCGACACTGTCCTACTACATCATGTGATTCAACATCTGATGATGGATGATAGGATTGATGCAGTAAAGGAAGTATTGCGAGTACTCCGACCAAATGGATTATTATCTGTTAGAACGTTCTCCATCAGAGATTTACGATTTGGTAAAGGCATTGAGATAGAGAATAATACTTTTCGTCGAGGCAATGGCATAATATATCATTATTTTGAGTTAAATGAATTTAATGAATTATTCTCTTCTTTTGAAACGATCAATATAATGGAGGTTGTAAAGCCCACTAGATTCGCGAAGAGTGAAGTAAGGGCTGAATTAACTGGAACTTTCCGTCGTCCAAAGTAATAATTAATATTATGAGTCGACTTCACTTACTTCAGGTATGCTCTTTCTCACTAGTTTTCTATCCTTTCCAGGTATGCGGCGCAACTTGCCAGTGTCGATCGCCCATTGATAATTCGCTTTCTCCGATGGAGCGATCAATATCCTCTCACCTGAAGAGTATTTCTTCCTGGTAGTCCATTCGGTGAAATTTGATACTACTCTATATATTTCAGCTTCTTCTACCATTTCTCTTCCTGATCTGACGCCTTTGAATTGCGAGTAGGATCCATTGTATAGTTTTAGTGTACCATCTTTAAGCTCAGCCACCTTAGAACATGCCGAATCAAGCAGATAACGATCATGAGTAACTATCAAAAAGGTTCCATCATAATTTGCCAACGCAACTTCCACTGCATGCTTAGCCATTACATCTAGATGGTTTGTAGGTTCGTCGAGAATGAGAAAGTTCAACTCGGATGAAAGAAGGATTGATAGCATTACACGAGCTCTCTCGCCGCCTGATAATGTGGATATGGGACGTTCGGCATCTTCTCGTGTTATGTAAAATCTGTAAAGATATGATCTGGCGCGTGCTCTGGCATTTCCTACTAAAATCTTATCGATCTGTTCGAATGCTGATAATTCAGGAATCAAATCATCATGGCCTTGAGCAAAGTATCCGATTCGAGCTCCTGGCGCCATCCATAATTCGCCTCTAGATGGGATCTCACCAATGAGTGCCTTAACTAATGTAGTTTTACCGGACCCATTTGGTCCAAATATGCCCAATTTATCTCCATTATTAATTTCAAGATCTATGTCTTCGAAGATTGGACGTCCTGCTCTAAGAACTTTGAAGTTTTCGGCAATCACCATATTTCTTCCAGATTTCTGCGCGGTAGTGATTTCGATATTAAGCTCCTTCTCCTCGTTTGGAGCTTGTACAACTTCCATTCTCTCTAACATCTTCAGGCGAGTTTTATGAGTACTGGAGAACCATAGTGCTTGATGCTGCTCTTTGGCAATACGGGCATGACGGTCTCGTTCCCTCGTGTTCCTTTCAAACTCCTTCCTTTGTCTCTCTAGCTCCATAGATTTTTTATCTACGAATTGTGAATAATTGCCACCATAACGATGAAGTTTGCTTCCATCCAAATCGAATATTTGTGTAACAGTCCTATCAAGGAAATAACGATCGTGAGAGACTATTATAACAGAACCTTTGAAGTCTAGAAGATAGTCTTCTAGCCATTCCACAGCGTCGATATCTAAGTGATTGGTGGGCTCATCAAGTATGAGTAGATCTGCCCTCTCCGCTTGTGCTAGTATTTTAGATAAATGTACTTTTGCCTTTTCTCCGCCACTTAGTTCGGAAACGACACCATTAGCACGATCATCGATACCAAAGGTCTTCAGATGATCAAGTGCACGTTCAGCCCCACTTTTATTAACAGATACTAGGCTTTCTTGTAACATAGCATACTCTAGAGATATATCGTTCCAATCCATTCCCGGAGGAAGTATGCCAGAAACCATTATAGCATCTAACTCATCAATTCGTTTTTGTTCTTCCGACTTAGGTTCCTCATGGAGAACTTCATTTATCGTATTGTCATCATCAAACGATGGGAATTGAGACAGGTGTACAATATTATTAGTTCTTACATTAATATTACCGCTGTCTTGCCTGACTTCTCCCATTATAATTTTGAGAAGAGTAGTCTTACCTGATCCATTGGGACCCACAAGACCTATTCGATCATTATCTTCCACGTGGAATGATACGTTCTTCAATACATCTTTGGGTCCGAATGATTTCGAAATCCCTTCCGCGCGGATAAGCATGATTTTCCCAATATAATTGAAGTATATGGTTTTGACCGATAAGTTAGTCGAGCTGATATCGTAAATCCTGCGATAATATCGTTGTATTCATACGAAAGAATTATGAGTATGACCCATTTAATGTGACTCGATATGAAGATACGACGCTGCGATCTATACGAACACATAAAGAGTTATGAGAAGAGAGATAATTTTGAAGGCTTCCTAGGCTTCATTGATGCACCTATCCGGGAGGTGCGATGCATCCGTCTCCCTGAGGGGAGAATCAGGATAAAATATATTGACAAAGAAAATAATATTCAGAGAGTCGATGTTGGACCTGGCGAAGAAGAAGTCATAGACTTCCCATAATCATCGCGGAGCGGCAAGCACCGTGATAGGAGTGGATTCTACCCCACCTGTGAATAATGGAACGATGTAGAGTATCCACTCCTTTCCAGGTAATTCATTGTTAGATAAATCAAGATCCTCCATTATCATCACTGGATTCTCTGGACGCAGGAGTATCTTATGCGCTTCAGCTCCTTCGTTGGGATAGTTAGGCGATGCAGCGGATATCATATCCATGCCGATCGCTTTGAGCTTCGGAAGGCTAGCTAAGTATCCAGCCATCTCGGGATGTATCCAGGGATGCTCTTCCTGATATTTTTTCAGGTCCCTAGTCCTCACATTATAATATCCTGTTCGAATTAATAGCACTTCTGCATCGTATATATTGTCTGGAAGATCGCTCGATCGTAAGGGAACATCTCCCTTGGCTGACAAATCAATACATTTTGCTGGGCTTAATTCCATTAATGCAGATAATATGGATACTCCCTCTCCTTCTTTATGAAAATGCGCTGGCAGATCGATATGGCTTCCTGTATGTGTATTGAATTCTACTGTTGAAGATCGTGAGCCATCCATCTCAATAGTCTGATGTTTCTTTACTTTCAATGGAGGCGTTCCTGGAAAGACAGGGACATTGACATTTAACGGATATGATAGTAGTAGCATGAGTGATTACTTTCAAACTAATACATGATAAGACCTTTGGTTAGCAATTGACTATATATGTTAGAGACAGGAGTCCTCCTTATGAGCACTGAGATAGTGCCACCCAGAGAGGCTATCATCGACCTGGCCTTTCTGCTGGAAAAGCACATACAAGAGGTCGGAGATATAAATTGCAGCGGCGACCAAGTGATGGATCTTCACTTATTGAAAAGAGAGTTGAAGGAACAAAAAGAGCAACTGGAACATGCTCTAAATCGGATCCATTTACAAGGGATATATCTAGTCATGACTAAGCCGCAGAAAGCCGCATTAAGGGAGAGCGCAGTTGCATTAATAGCAACGTGTATGCACATTCTAGGTGTAACGTGTCTTCTAGATCCTGAGATGGAAATCTAGATGCGAATGGTTTAACTGTATGATCTTCTTTCGAGCCATGGTATTATGGACATGCCAAAGGAGATCATGGAGCGGCTTGAAGCTATGGATAAAGCACCCTTTGCAGTATTATGTGGTATTGAACTGATCTCAATAGGTCCGTATACTGCTCGTGCACGGCTACCATTAGATGGTCGTCAAAATGCATTAGGGGCCATGCATGGAGGTGCATTGTTTGCATTGGCCGATCAAGTGTTCGCACTTGCAGTAAATCAGGGAAAGGATGTTTATGTTGCTATGAATGCATCTATACATTACATCAAACCAGCGATTGACACCGTAGAGGCTGAAGCTAAGCTTATAGGTAAGAGTGGACGTACTGCATTATTCGAAGTGAAGATATATCAGGGAGATGACTTGGTAGCGATTTTTCAAGCAACTGGCTATCGCCTATCTAAGAAAAGTGCCTGAATTACGGATATCACAATCATATATGAATATTAGATCCAGATATTAGGGACTGATTGCGAATCATATCTAATGTATGAATGTCAGAGAGAACTATTGAGAAATAAAATATCAATACTCTAAATTCACTTGTTAAATCGACGAACTGGTCGAAATAGATTATCATTCTCTCTAGATATTATTAATCCATTGGAGATTAGCCTCTGAATAGAATCCCTTACTTGGGATGCTGTGATCTTTTTTGGCCGCAATGATTTCTTCAAGCCAGCGTAGGAAACGTAATCTAAACCAACTTCATTTACTCCTCTAAATATCTCTCTTAATACTTCATTATCACGTGGTCCTAGAGAGATATAGGCATATGATGTGTCAACTTCAGGACCTATACGCGTTGAGCCTCCTGGTCGAGAATAGTAAATCCTGAGATCAGCAAATTGGCGATACATATCTTTGAACCACGATTTGCTCTGATCTAACATATTTTCATCTAAGTAATTCTTCTGATGTAGTCGACACAATGCCATAGCAATTTTAGATAAGGCGTCTTGATCAAATGGTACATTGTAGCCAGCATATGATGGATCTGACTCTTCCAGAATATTACTCAACGTACATTCAATATGTTCAATTATTTCCTCACTTACTACTGGATGTAGCATAAGTCCGCATAGTTGATATTCAAGTATGTCGGGATCGGGATCAGTATTCTTTGGAATATATTGTGAATTGTAGAGTATTGTTGGAACATGCTGTGGCAGTGGATGATGAGATGGATCGACCATCTTAAGGTAATTGTATGAAGCCTCATCGACTCGTCCAGAAACGATACGATTTCTTAATTCTGTTAAGTTCTCTCTGGATGATAAGAATGCTAATTCAAACCGGCCATTAGGTCGAGAGAATTCGGTTGGAAGATGCATACTAATTGTTTTTCTGAGGTTGTCCAATGCCTTGGATGCTCCAGATAAATCAAAAGACTGTGTTCCAATGCCTCCAGGCCCTAGAGGAGTGCGAGGGCAGGATAACATCTGTAATGCTAATGCCTTATCTAAATGATCACTTTTCCCTCCTTTCCAATTATCAACAAGGCGGGAAAGAAATTCGTCCTTTTCCAAGAAAGGTCGAGGCAATTCAGTCGTTAATCGTCGAACGTTCTCAACTAAATAATGTTCTTCAAAATCTCCTACCAAAGTGGTTCGTCTCATTATTGAGTCAATCCTTTTCAGAGATGGACCTACGTCGAGTTCAACCAATTCTTCATCATATAATTCTATATCGTCCGGTATATGATACACTCGCTTGATATCTACAGGCAGGAATGGACTCTTGCGTAGATTGAAACGGCGCTGACCGGAAAATCTAACCCAACCAACATGTGGTCCGGCAGCTATAATTTTTCTTTCAAACCCTGCCCAGGGACCTACGACTCTAGAATGGAGCGAGAACTGTGCCATCCTCTCTGTAAAAACAACTGGAGCGATAAAAGAGTTCCTCTTTATGAGACATATGTAACTTTAATCAAATATCCATATATATCGCTGTTTTTACGTTACACCGTGACCTATTATGTAATTAGCCAGCGTATCCTAATAGCATTGGCATCTATTGCGATAACATTAAATCCAACCGGCTACGCTCATTCTCTACTAGGCCGCCATTGATTACCAATAATCATAACAGAGCGGCAGAGGGATCTGAATGAAAAGAAGCACAGCGATAGTCGCCGCCATTGTCGTGGTCGCGGTCATAATCGTGGCGGCAGTTGGCGTGATGCTGCTGGACTCCCAAGGGGGGTTGGACAGCGACCGAGGATCTGGGGCGACAGATGGAAGGCCGAGTGGACCTGAAGGAACTGTCAATGCAGCCATGATTAATATCGGTACGAATGAGTCCAACGCTTCAGCGTATGATGACTTAATGGAGGAGTTTGACGAAACGTCTGACGCCATTGAGAATCCTGATGCCCTGTGTCAGGTGGCCGTCACTAATAATCGGTCAGAAGAAATAAAACTTAATGCTGCTAACTTCTCTGCAACTCTAGATAACGGAAATGAGGTACAAGCACTCAACACAAACATCGTCACTGTCGAATCTAATACCACCATATATTTGGTCCTTGGATTCCAGACAGATAATGATATGATCAGTAAGGTCAATTACAAGGGCGATGTGGATCTAGAAATGCCTATAAACGGCGATAATGGAGAGGACCTTGGAACTCCTAAGACTATGGAGGCTCCCGAAAATCTCACTGAAATGAGTGATTTGGAGTTCGAGTCTCCCGACTCATGGACAATTACTAATGGAAGTATTAGTCCCATGCTCCTGAACTTCAATGATGATGAGAATGTGGTCCTTGCCCTAGTCGTGGGTACAAATAATGGATCTGAAGAAGTAAAGTTAGAGGCATCTGACTTCTGGCTAGACTTAGGTAATGACACCTGGTCACAGGCTGAGGGTAACCGCAATCATAACGTCGTAACGACTTTGCAACCTGATGTTTCGAAAGCATTCTTGGTCGGATTCCGAGTGAATGAGACTGTTTCACCCACTGCGATACAATACTGGCCAGATCAGAATTCTAATGAGACTGTAACGATCGACATTGATCCAAAACAGCCATCAGATAGCCCGTCATCTGTCTGGATATATAAGGTATGGGATGAAAAGAATGCTTCTGAGCAGAATAATCAGACAAGCATGAATAACCAGACTGGAGAGAATCAGACTCAACAGAGTGCGCAGAATGACGAGTACCGTCTATTCGTTGCTCTGAATGATTCTGACAACACGTCCACCAGTAACATCAACCTAAAGGGCTGGTCTGAAAAGCAAGGTCTTATCTCGGCCAATACTACGGAAAGTAACAGAACAAATGGAACTGCCTATGTATTCGAACTGAAGAAAGGTGATGATATCAATCTCCTACAGTACGAAGATGGTGGTCAGACCAGATATCTGTGGCTACGCCCGTTAGTATTGATTTAAACCTTTTCTAATCTCTTTATTTTTTAGATGATTTTAGTCATGTATATTGCTGAGATTTCTGGCCCGTATTCTAGAGCATATATGCTTTCAAATCCTTGATTGATCCAGAATGATTCAGTCTCTTGCACTGAGACAAGAGCGAGATGATTATAGCCATAATAAGCCGCCACGCTTTCAGCCTGACGAACTAGTTGTGTTCCCACATGACAGCTACGATGTTCGGGATGAACAGCAAGATCGTGTATATAGAGGCGATCGGATTGATCGGAGATAGAGCTAGTTTCATCTCCTAATGGACATGCATTATCTCCTGAAGCAGGGATGCAAATGATGTATCCGGATAATCCTGCAGATGAGAACAAGCCCCATGCTCCTTCCGGGAACATGAGAATCTTGGAAAGAAGGGCACTAGGGGACTCAATAAAGGATCTCGAGTAGCATCTTTCCTGGATCCTTAGTATTTCATCAAGATCATGAATTAATAATTTTCTTAACATATCATACACATTCTTCCATCAATTCAATCGGCGATAGGATCATACACCATATATTGTTAGTTTATCGACACGATCAACTTTCTCTATAGACTATAATAAAATAATGGATAAAGAGGATGTAAGAGTTATAGTAGAAATATATGACTCTACGCGCCGGTGGACGCAGTAGCCTTAATCTCCGATCGTTAATACTTCTGAGGTATTAATGAGATATATTTCTCAATAATTGTTGGATAAAATCACGTAATTAACATGATCCTATACTCTAATCCTCGGAGACAGATTTAACTCACTGAGTAAGTATGTTGAGAAGCCTTCTCCTCCTCGCTCATGAACATTTCTTATGAATTGAGGAAATACATCGTCTGGGACAATAACTGAAGTTGGATATCCCTCATGAGCAGCCATATTAAAATCGACTATTGCATTGGGCCTCCTCCAGCTATCCTCTGATTCAAAGAACTCTAAACCAACGACTTTTTCATCAGAATCAAGAATGTGCAGTATGCCCCAATTCCGCCTATCATCGGTATATAGGCTATACCTCACTATAAGATCCGGTTCATTCATAGTCAAGTTCTCTGCCCTTTGAGCCATAATACTGCTTAGATCTATCATACTACACCTGACACATTGTCCGAACCCAACCTAATTATAGGTTTCTAGAACGCATCATTAGAAGTAATGCGCATGTCGTGTGCAGAATGAGACCTTTCCATTCAATTGTACTGACTCAGGATCAAACAAATATTGATCACATCCGAAAATGTGTAATATAATGAGTTAGAAAAGTAGTATGGCTGAGTTATCGGCAAGGTGATTAGATGGGAAAGAACGAGAGGGGTATGAGGAAACTTGGCGAAAGGCAGGGCGAACTCTTGTTCCAAGAAGATCTAGCTCAAATGGAAGAAGAACTTCATCAGAGAATTGATCTAGATCAAGAGGGTTCTGAAGAATATAGAATACTTGTCGAAGAAGAACTTCCTGAGAGGATTAGGCAGTCTAAGAATCATAGGACCTTGTGACTTCTACAGATATCAACTATAATTATGCGTCAGTATTGCATACACATCGCCTGATGGCTCTCCATCCCTATTGGCAATTGAGAGTAATGAATCTATGATGTCATCAGGTTCAACATATTTTCCGATATTCATTACGAAAGTTTCGCCTGGAGATGAGTCATAGTAGAAATTTCCTATGGATTGTAGACGTTCTATGCATTTAATTGCCGTTTCAATATCCTCTGGTGTATACTCAAATGATAGAGATTTTACAGGAGTACTCAGGCCTTCCAATACTTTGAGCTCATGGCCTTCAACATCTATCTTAATGAACTCTGGACAGCCGTGGTCAGCTATCAATTGATCCAATGTTATTGTTCTTACTTTTAATTCACCTTCCCAGGTAGAGTCATCAAAGCGCCCTCCGGC
>JAAYTA010000032.1 GCA_012518185.1 Methanobacteriota archaeon | reverse complement strand
GTGTACCGATACCGATAGTTCTGAGATGGGGATCTTTTAGCAAAGGAGATAATTGTCCAGCGCTACTATACGTAATGTTTCCATAATGAGGAAGCAGCTTGCCCATATAGGTAAATAGAGTTCGATCAGATGAATTGGTTGCTACACCATAATTCTGATAGATATTCCGAGGATTATACATGTATGCCTGGTTTACCGTCCTCAGTGAAATATACGTGTCTATATCCTTTCTAGGATAGCAGTCAGTACCAGTAGCTGATGCTCGCAGATGAACAGCTTTTCCGGCCACTAAGTCCTCTATCACATGTGCGCCACCATATAGTTCTCCATAATCGTCTCTTTCCTCAGTAGCGCCAATATATGCATCCACAGCAGCGATACCTGCAAAAGTTGGGACTTCATTCAACCATACGCGCTTCATCCGGATCGGAGGTTCTGAATGTCCGAAGTTTATGAACGCTCCTGAGGAACACATAGCGCCAAATGTACCGGTGGTAACGACATCCACTTCCTTGGTCGCCTTCTCTATGCCTTTGCTCTCTACCAGCTCAATGGCTTCCTCAGCTGTCATTACGACAGCGTCGCCACGCTGGATTTTGGCATTGATCTCCTCATATGTGCGTTTCAAGTTCTCACCTATAGTAGTCCACGAGATGCAGTAAGCTCAGCGTTCAGCACAGAACCTCCCGCACCTCCTCTGAGAGTATTGTGAGACAATACGAACATCTTGATGTAGTTTTCTTTTTTGCGTACACGTCCTACAACCGCACTCATGCCTCTCGCCCTAGCAGGCTCTCCAGCAAGTACATCAAGAGCTGGCTGAGGCCGGTCCGCTTCATGTCGGACTATAATCGGATGGAGTGGAGCAGATGGTAATTGTAATTCCTGGGGTTCTCCACGGAATTCTTCCATTACTTCCTCTATTTCCTCTACTGAGGCATCTCGTGAGGTTCTCAGTATAAGTGACTCTAGGTGTCCATCCACCACTGGAACTCGTGCACAATTCACCATTGTCTGGATGTTTGAATTAGTGATCTTTCCATTATCTAATGAGCCGAGTATTTTAGCTAATTCACTCTCCATCTTTTCCTCTTCACCCTTGATGTATGGAACAATATTTCCGAGGATATCTAAAGATGGCACTCCTGGATATCCTGCTCCAGATATTGCTTGATATGTGGAGGCAATCACTTGCTCTAATCCAAATGCATTATCTAGAACTTTTAAAGGTAGGGCGATACCTGTAGTAGAGCAATTAGCATTGGTTACTATGAATCCGCCATTAGCGAAGCTTCCCTGCTCTTTAACTACATCAAGGTGGTCGGCATTACACTCAGGTATGAGCAATGGGACATCATCATTCATCCTATGATTGGATGCATTAGAGAATACTGCTACTCCAGCATTTGCAAGCTCTGTTTCTATATTACCAGCAATATCAGATGGCAGTCCAGAGAATGCCACTCTAGATGTGTGAGCAATCTCTTCAATATTAATTGCTGAAATTCTCATATTCAGACTATCTTCTGTGAATTGATGATCTCTAATTTTCAATGTCTCGTGAAGCTGTTTTCCATCAGAACGTTCTGATGCATACAGTCCAGATAATTCGAAATAGGGATGATCTTCTAGCAGCTGGACAAACCTCTGGCCAATCATGCCAGTGGCGCCAAGAATTGCTACACTTATTTTCTTCATTGATTGCCTCCGAAATAATTTTTCCCCTCATTCATCATGTGCTTGAACATATCCTGACTATCTCTCTCAGAAGCTATTCGGATCTCTTCAAGTGCCTTTTGCAGCGACGCTAGTGCATTAGCATTATGGGGATTCATACGTTGTATCTCATAATATAATTGTGAATTTTCCGATGCTACATCTCTTGCAGTATCCACTTGTTTTCGGAATGTAGTAGATGCGGCACGTGATAAGTTTTCAAATGACATCCCACTAGCTCGCAAGCTCTCAAAGAATGCGATGTTAGTGGCATGACTAAGGCCTAATACATATGCCATAATGGGATCATGTTCTTCTAATTCGATCTCCATGATATTTGCTCCATCCATCAATGCACTTGCACGATCTACTGCATCAGTGGAGCCGCAGTTGCATATTACTATATTACGATCGATAATGCTATATGCATCCGGTCCGAACATGGGATGTAGAGAGCATAGAATTAAGCCATTCTCTACACCATTCTGTAGCAGATCTTGAAAGGGATTTTTTACTGATGCAATGTCAAATACCAGCCCCTCAGGCTTTAGCTCAATCACTTTTTTTAACATTCCTCTAGTGGCAGATATTGGTGTGGCAATGATTACTACCTCAGCTTCACGTACTCCGCGCGCTAGATCTCTCTCCATAGGAAATTTGTCACTCTCGACGACATCGTATATGCGTATACGATGACCACGAGATTCGAGTAGATCTGCTAACCATCTACCCATTTTACCACTACCTCCGATAATAAATACTCGTTTAGAGAGTGAGGGCCTAGGTATGTGTCCCTGCTGCTCGATCGATTCGCGGATTAGCAGACGTGCTATCTGCCTAGCTGAGGAAGCGGACATGCCAAAATCTTTGGCTTTATCAATATAGCGTCCAATGACACGTTCCTCGACTGCTGGGGCTCTTAGGGGCATGGATTCATTGGCCTTCATTCTCCCCATCTCTACAGCTGCTGCAGTCCTATTAGCCATCATGCGGAGGATTTCATAATCTATCTTTTCGATCCTTTTTCGAATATCATCTATGCTCTCTCGCAATAAAATCACCCCTTAGACACATATCAGCCAGAACTAAAGCCGTAGCTGCCTCTACTACAATCACAGCACGCGGTACTATGCAAGGATCATGTCTTCCGTCAACCTTTATAGTAGTGTCTTCCATTCGCTCTAGATCTACGCTTCTCTGTTCTCTAGATATAGATGCAGTAGGCTTGATAGCGACTCTTAGGTCTATAGGCATGCTATTGGATAATCCACCAAGAATGCCCCCTGCATTATTGGTAATGGTGCGAACTTCTCCATCTTCAATGATAAACTGATCATTGTGTTCTGAACCTCGCATCTCTGCGCTCCTGAAACCAGAGCCAAATTCTACACCTTTTACGCCCGGTATAGAAAATAACATCTTGGCTAATTCTCCCTCTAGAGAGTCAAAATATGGCTCTCCAACTCCCATTGGAAGTCCCACTGCAAGGCATCGTATCACGCCACCTACACTATCGCCTTCCTCTTTCATAGCCATAATCTCATTGATCATGTCCAATGCCAATTCAGGGTCGGCTGCTCGAATGGGATTCTCTCTAGAAGCGTGACGAATATCTTTGAGATATCGTTCCTTTTCATCAACTAGGCACCCCAATCTCTGTGTGTAAGCAGCAACTTGTACGCCAATAGATGCTAGCATAGTTTTAGCAATAGCACCTGCTGCCACTATAGGAGCAGTCATTCGTCCAGAAAATTGCCCTCCACCGCGTAAATCAACAGTATCTCCATATCGATTCAGAGCAGTCAAATCAGCATGTCCAGGCCTAGGAACTGTTCGAAATTTAATGTATTTTGAACTATCCGTATCATGATTAGCAATAAATATCACGATTGGAGCGCCAGTCGTGAAGTCGTCCTGAATGCCAGCTAATAGTTCAACACGATCTGCTTCCACTCTTGGAGTCCCTATTGATGCAGCAGGCCTTCTAAGATCTAAATCTCGCTGTATATCATCTTCGGTAATGTATAATCCGGAAGGTACGCCATCTAAGACGCATCCTACTCCTGGGCCGTGACTTGAGCCAAATAATGTTAGTCTAAGTAACGTCCCAATAGTGTTCATGAATCGCCTCCGATATTGGCACCTAGTCGACGCAAATCATCAACAAAGGAAGGATATGAAATAGAAGCACTTTCTGATTCGTTAATAATTGTTGCTCCATCAGCTATCAATGCTGCAACTGCTTCTGCCATCATGATGCGATGGTCTCCTGTTGTCTCCACCTTATTACCTTTTAGAGGTGTAGGGCCGCGAACTTCACAACCATCTTCTCTCTCCTCTATATCTGCACCCATAGTCTTAAGGAATGTAACTGTGGCGTGGATACGATCACTTTCTTTATGTCTGAGATGACTAGCTCCATATAATCGACTTATACCGTTGGCTTGAGTGGCAAGCACTGCTAGTATTGGGAATAAATCAGGACTGTCTGAAAGATTTACATCATTGGCTGTAAGTGCTCCCTTCTCTGCAGTAATTTGATCATCACCTCTTGATATTGTGACACCAAACGACTCTAAAATATCTACAATCTTTCGATCGCCCTGTCGATCGTCTAATGAAAGGCCTTTCACAGTGACTTTTCCTGCTAATGCGCCGGCTACGAGGGGATATGCAGCTGACGAATAGTCTCCAGGAATAGTTAGAGAGTATGGCCGATATGTCTGACCACCCTGGACCCGGAAGCCATTCTTAATTTCATAACATCTGCCGTCGAACCATTCCATCATTTGAATTGTCATGTCTACATAGGGCCTAGATTTTAACGGCGTAGTCAATATTATTTCAGTATCTAGATCCTTGAGAGCAGAGCTGATAAGAAGTGATGATATGAATTGTGAGCTTATATCTCCTTTTATATGCGTCCATCTTCCCTCATTTGGTCCGCGGATGAGAATAGGAGCCTTTCCATCATTTCGAGATGATTTGGCCGATACACCCATACTACTAAGCGCGTTGAGTAAGGGCCTCATAGGTCTCTGTTGTAATGATGCATCACCAGTTAGCGTTACAGTAGACGATAATAAAGATGCTATTCCAGTCAGTAGCCTTAACGTTGTGCCTGAGTTCCCACAATCTATCTCTTCAAGAGGGGCGTTCAGTCTACCTCCGCGCAATATGAAGTCTTGCCCTTCGCGCTTTACTACAGTTCCAAATTGCTCCATGGCCTTTAGAGTAGCTAGAGTATCATCACTAAGCAGCGGTTTACGGATGACACTCTCGCCCATCGCTAGGCCAGCTAGTATTATCGCTCGATGAGTGTATGATTTTGAAGGAGGGGCTTCAACAACTCCCTGAATACTAGATTTTGATATATCGAGTTTCATATTTTCGACCTACCATTATTTACACTTGTTTTCATGAGTGAGTATTCTTTCATCTGGCGTTGAAAATCATCTGCCTGCGTATGCTCTACTAACATAATAGTAGCTGGTCCACTCCCAGTTAGGCCTGCTGCTATCGCACCAGCTTGATATGCTTTTATCACAATCTCTGTATCAAGACTAAGTGCAGTAGAATAACAAAGTCCATTGAGAGTGAGTGCTCTGAGATAATCTCCTTTTTTTGCTAGTTGAAATGCTATATCTATCATATCTCCAATAGCTACCATGCGTTCCTTAGGGAGTGTGGACTTTCGAATCTGATATTCTGGAACATGTATGAATATGGAAAGGTCTGACATTATATCTCGAGAAATGACAGTGTTAGTTGTATTATCTGTCAGAAATATACCACCAAATTTGGAAGCACAGGCATCATCAAAGGCCCCTGTAATTGAGACACCAGCCCTAATAGCCGCCTTAGCTCCAAGTCGAACTGCATCCATATCGTTGTATTCTACGTCCAGCGCGTTTAGCATGGCTTCAATTATGGCATTGGCAGCTGCACTACTGCTCTTAAGTCCACGTGATGCAGGTATATCTGATCTCGTCACGATACTAACGTGATATTCTTTGCCACTGGCATACTTGTTTAAGACAGTACGGGCACATTCCATAGCTAGAGAAGGAGATTCTTCTGTTATGCCTTCAATGATAACGTCAATGCCGCTGCCCTCTTCTAAAATTACGTCGGCAGTAGTTGTTAAGTCTATACCGAATGCAGCACCCTTCCCTGTAGCAAGCGCACTGACTATAGTGGCTGCACCATGGCTGGTCCCATGCCCCCTCATTCCTGCTCCTTCCTAACCGCCTCGGCCATGACTTCGTATGATGGGCGCTGACCTGTCCAGGCTTCAAAGGCATCTATTGCCTGATAGATCAGCATTTCCTTGCCTGAAATTATTGAGCATCCTCTACTCTCGGCCTCTATTAACAGTGGCGTTAGTTCTGGATTATATATGACATCCATAACCACTTGTCCAGTGCGCAATATCTTGGGATCTATGGGTAATTCTGAGGGGAATCCTTTCATGCCAAGGGGTGTACAATTGATCACGACATCGGGTTCGAGATTGATAGCTTCATCTGCTCCAACAGCTTGTCCAGAAAACATACTTGCTACTTCTTCTGCCCTTGGCATCGTCCTATTAGTTATGAATATATCAGCATCTTCACTACGGAGGAATGCTGCACATGCTCTCGCTGCCCCTCCTGCGCCAATTATCAGAGATCGTTTTCCATTAACATCTGCATTAGCGGCTTTGAATGCTTGAGCAATACCTGACACATCAGTATTCATACCAATAAGTCGGCCTTTTCTATTCACGATGACGTTGACTGCTCCAACGTCTTCAGCACTGTCCTCTATTTTATCGAGATATTCTATCACGCTTTCCTTATGAGGAATGGTCACATTTAGCCCATTAATATTTAGATCGCGCATGAGGTCGATAATTAAGGGAACCTCGTTTTCTCTAGTTGGAAACTTCAGATACATTCCTGAGATATCCATGGCTTCAAATGCATTGTGATGAAGAGTGGGAGAATATGAGTGTCCAAGTGGCATACCAATGATGCCAGTAATCACGCCCTTCTCCATCTTTTTAAGAGTAGTGATATCTATTTGCCCCATGGCAGTTTCTTTTCCAGACTCTAATGATGCAAAAGTCATTGAAGATCCAATGCGTCGATATCTTAGTCTAGTAATGGGGCCAAATTCACCCATGCCTAGCAATACAAACTTTTTCCCCGTCATTGAGATTAAATTTCCTGCTTTAACTAGATTATGTAGTTCTTCAACTGTATTGACAGTAAATGCTCCCTTTGCAAGGTCGCCCTTTACGCCTGCTTGTAGCATAATCTCTATTAACTTACTTTCAGGGGGCGTGCCCTCTAGGTCATGATGAGAGACTAATAATTCCGCCTTCCGCAAATCTCGATCTCGCGAGCCAAGTAGTGATGAATCATCCTCTAAGTCAATTAATTTAAATCCAGCCTTCACAGCGCGTCGATATAATTGGAGCCTGGCTTTATCATCTGATTCCCATTCTCCACCATAGGATTTGCTCCTCAAAGTAATTAATTTTGGAATATCGATATCCTTAAGTGGAGTCAAATCTTCCATGGGATTTTCCATTAGGTCAAACCGTATTTCTACCAGATCTGCGCCCAATTCTTTAGCTGCTGCAGTGGCTTCTGCTGCCTCTTCAATATTGGCAGCATTCACTGATACACATATTGTCATCATATCTCCGTAATTGTCTCCTTGATAGCATGACCAAAGTGTCGTCCTCCTTCTTCAAGTCTTACCATTATTTCATCACCAGGGGAGAGATCTGATACAGATACAGGGCCATCTAATGTAACCATTCGAATAGTCTCTGCATTCTGCACAATAGTGCTATATTTTCTCTCGCCTCCGTCCACTTCTATCAGTAGCAATGGTCGTCTTTCAACTTTGGCACGCCCTACTACTACCGTTCGCGAATTTCCGTTTGGCGAAACGGCTAGTAGTTCATCTCCACTACTTACTTCAGATAAATACTTAGTTCGCCCATTAGGGGCTAGTACATATGCATGTACTGGTCCTGCATTCACCCGAAAGGGACGACAGGCAACGTATTCAGAAGTTATACTCTCAGAGCTTATTAAGAAGAGGCAAGAAGACTGAGATCCTATCAACATTCCTTCTCCAGGATGCATAATGGAACATGTGTCAATGCATACTCTATCTCCAATTGTGAGTGGGGAGATGTTAGTAATTGGAAGCGAGATTAATTCTACCTTCTTGGAGGTATTGTATAAAGAAGCTATTTCAGTTAATTTCTCTGGTTCTACTATCACTACGACTCCATCTACTCCTACTTCCATAGTTTCAAGGAAAAGTCTTGTCTCCTCTACACTATGGGATTCGGCCATCAGTATAGTATTCGTCTCTTGAAATGCTGCGATCAGGTTCTCTAGAGGTATCACTTTCCAGTCTTTCGAAGATATAATTACTCGTTCTGATCCCTCTTTAGCATAAGCTGCATCCATGTCATCCGAGTCGGAAATAGTGATAATATGGGCTACTATTTTATCTTGGAGAAATACATCATTTCCTCTTATTTCCATCGCATTGAATCGTCCCAATCGATGCAGCAGTTCATCGCTTTGCCTTATGATTATATCAGTGAGTCCTGCCTCTAGCGCTGCGGTTACAATATCCTTCCTATCTTCATAAGAGTCTGGAAGATCGGCCCTCACCCAGATGGATTTTTCCACATACATCACCGTAGCCATTGTAGAGCTTCATCCACCGTGGCATCCCGTAGTGTGATGTCAGCAACAGCTCTAGTAATTCCAGATACATTATGATGCTGAAAAATATTCCTTCCAATGCTTACGCCCCGACCGCCGGCCTCAATGGAATCAGCGACCATCTGTAACAGGCCCCTATCCGAACTAACCTTCGGGCCTCCAGCTATAAGGACTGGTATTATTGCTCCCCTGACTACTTCTCGGAATGAGTCTATATCTCCAGTATATGATGTTTTAACAAGATCTGCTCCAAGTTCCATTCCTACCCTAGCACACTGCTTTATCAATTCAACATCGTAATCATCCTCGATATCTTTGCCTCGGGGGTAGATCATTACTAGTAATGGCATACCCCATTCCTGACATTCTCTAGCTACGTTTCCGAAGTCTCTCAACATATCTGGCTCAGTATCAGCACCAATATTAACATGGATGGATACAGCATCAGCGCCCATCTTGAGCGCCTCCTGGACAGAGGTTACTAGCACCTTAGCATTGGGATCTTGGGAGAGACTAGTAGATGCAGATAAGTGAACTATGAGGCCAATATCATGACCAAATGATCGGTGACCATATGGGACTACACCTTTGTGCATAACGACTCCTGTGGCGCCTCCCTTGGAGATATTATCTATAGTCGATTTCATATCTGTTAGACCAGCTACTGGCCCCATAGTAATACCGTGATCTACTGGTACGATCACCGCCCTTCCCACATTTCTATCCATTATCCGCTCCAGGCGGATTTCCTTTCCCAACATGTGAGTTCACCATGCGTGACAATGTCTAGCACGTATATTATCTTTTACAATCTAGATTGTATGACAGTATTCATTAGAAACATTGATGATCTACTATGCTCTCTAATGAACAGTCCTGTAATCCTCAAATAGTCTTGATATATTATTCAATGTTATGTGGCTATTGCTCTCTCAATATTTTGGCCGTTACCCTTCGCAGGGAAAAGTAGCTCGATTACTCCTATCATTGGGCCTCAGCGTTAAGGATGGAAAGGTCCACTGTGGAGACATTGAAATTGCGGATATAGCATTATCAAGGGCCGCCGGTGTTGATCGGCGCATTGTTCGCTCTACGATAGAAACTATAGAGTCTGAGAAGGAGTTGCATAAAGTGTTCGCTAATTTGCACTCTACATCCATGTTACGAGATGTGGCGCCAGCAATAGGGTGGTCATGTATTGAGATAGTACCTATTGATGCACATTCACCAGGAATACTAGCGGAAATAATGAGTGTGATTGCAGAAGCAGGAATAAGTGTACGACAAGCCCTAGTAGATGATCCACTCCTCATGGAAGAGCCTCGCCTCTACATTATTACTGAGAGTATGGTGCCTCCTGAAATGATTCCTCGAATAAAGAGATGTGAGGGAGTAAGGAGCATAATATTGCACTAATATCCTCGGAATTAATATCTTAGGCCAAAATTAGATTTTTACTTATGGATGGAAAATAGATAGATATGTAGGATCGATGAATATGATGAAACGGTGGCATTTCGAGATAGATGAGACTGCTGTTACTATATTATGTGAAGACCCTTATCTCTTAGTAGCTAAGGAATCGATACATCAATCTTTGAGTACAATTAGGAAATTTATTCAACGATATCCATTATTCGGAATAACATTTGAACCCTACGATCCCGGCGAAAAAGCTCCTCCAATCATAGTTAGAATGTGCGAAGCAGCAGAATCTGCTAACGTAGGCCCCATGGCTGCCGTAGCTGGAACTATTGCTGAAAAAGCCGTATCAGATATGCAGCGTGCTGGAGCCAAACAAGCAGTCGTTGATAATGGCGGTGATATTGCATTTCTGTTGCATGAAGAAATGACGATTGGATGGTATGCAGGCGGCCATATTCATAACATAGGATTCAAGTTAATGCCTCGAGAAAATATCTTTGGTATTTGTACATCATCAGGAACTATAGGGCCAGCGATCTCTCTAGGCATAGCTGATGCGGCCACAGTAATTTCCGATAATGTAGCTCTTGCGGATGCATGCGCTACGCAATTGGGAAATAAGATAATTGATGCTTCTGACGAAGTTCTGAAGGACTCTATTGATCAGATATCATTAATCCCTGGTATTGATGGATTAATAATAGCTGTAGAAGGACGCATTGCAATGAGTGGACATATTCCGGAGTTCATACGAGCATCTGTTGATATCTCTAAGATAGCAAAGGTCACTTCAATTCATTCATATCCTTCTGGACATGCACATACATTATGAGCGCTCTCCTCTCCTAATAAGTCTTAGGCATTTTTTAGACCCTCTTTCGACTTTTTCTTTGCGACATCGTATCCGAGAATAGCACAAGAAGCATGGCTTATACCATTTAAGTTCAGACTCATTCTTTGAATTCATATGCATCTCTCAGCAATGGAAGACTTTCGGCGGCATGGTGTTAAAACGACTTGAAGTTTATCTAAAAAATTACTTAAGAAGCGATTTATTCGGATGTCTTTTACAATTGCTCGTAAAAATTATTGTGGTGAGGATTAATGTTTGTGCGGATTTAGACCATTTTTTATTGCATTTACGGCACTGGGATTCCACATATTGTCCAATATTATTTTTCGAGCGGTGGAATTAATCAATAGAAGTCTAACTAACTCTGTAACTCCTCTTAGATTCTTCCACGCTTCAATAAAACTCTCATAACCAGTATTCACTAGTTCTTCCAACTCTTCCCTGGTACATTTTGGATAATATTCGTAGATGCGATGATTAATCTTCCAGTCATTCGAGTCTAGCATATTGCTCTCACGCATAGAATCCCACATAGGAGTTCCAACTAACACGTCCAATATGTTGTATTGCACGCCATGTGGTCGGAGAGATTGTGCAAAATCAATAGTATGCCTGATATCATCCTTAGTCTCTACCGGTGCACCCAGGATATAGGAAGTTATCACCAACATACCAGCTTTTTTAGCATTAGCTACTGCTTCGATAGTCTGTTGCGGAGATATTGATTTGTTATAATAATTCAAGACATGTGGCGATGCAGATTCAGCTCCAAAATAAATAACATTGAAACCTGCACTCTTCATCTTTTTAAGTAGAGATAGCGAGGCATGATTAGCACGGCCTTCACAATATAATTTCATGTTTATGCCTCTCTCACAAATCATGTCGCAGATTTCTTCGACCCTAGATATTCTCTGCGTAAAATTATCATCCACAAATACGCATTCGCGATATCCATCGCGATAGAGTATTTCCAATTCATCTACAACATTCTCAGCACTTCGACATCTCCATTTTCTATGAGAGAAGGCAGTACATGAGCAATACGTGCAACTAAAGGAGCATCCTCGCGAAGATGATAGTGTCGTGAATTTATCAAAAGTCAAAGGTATTCCTTGGAAATAATATCCATATCGAAAATCTCCTAGAAGGCGCCGATCAGGAAATGGTAGTGAGTCTAGATCTTCTATAATATTTTGTTCATTTTCCACTAGAGTCTTCTCTCGCAGATAAGAAATTCCTTTCACATCATTAGGATCCGTATTATTCTCAATGTGCTCTAAGAGGCGAGGGAGTGAATCTTCCGCCTCACCTTTGATGATATAATCAATGAAGTCATATTCAGCTAAGATCTTCTTAGCAGTGAAAGTGGCATGGTAGCCGCCTAAAATTATTTTGATTTCTGGAGATTGTTTTTTTATCTTGCCTAATACGCTCATTGCCGTCAGAAATGTATGAGTAGAGCAGTTCATTCCCAGAACGTCAGGCGACTCATCCATAGTACGTTCTATGAATTGATCGGGAGTGAGATTCTTAGAAAATGCATCTACTACCACTATCCTATCTACTCTTACTCGCTTGATAGATTCTGCAAGATATAGCAATCCTAATGGAGGCCATAGCTCAGTAGTAATCCATGGAGGAGTTGAGAGCATTATTTTCATAATTGACTAATGTAATCAATTGGATGAGATTTATAATCATCAATCAAAAATGATTTTAGTGAGTATTATCTGGACTTATTAGACATCTAATTAATGACTATATCCAGCATCTTACATAGGTTAATAATAAGGATACGATATCTGCATGCCTAACTCAAATAAGGTGATCTAATGTCTTTGAAACTGGCCGTGCCGAACAAGGGGCGCCTCAACGAGAGGACGATGGAGATCCTCCGACAGGCGGGCCTGGAAATAGAGAACGGAGCAGAGAGAAAACTTTACGCTACTGTAAATCATGGAGATATGTCTGTATTATTCTTGCGTGCGCAAGATATTGTTAGATTCGTACATTCGGGAGCGGTCGATATGGGGATCACCGGTTGGGATATCGTTCTTGAAACAGATCTTGAAGTTGAGAAGATGCTTGATCTTGACTACGGACGATGTCGCCTCTCGGTAGCCGCTCCCGAAGCATCGAATATCAAATCAATTGATGATATTCCTGATGGTTCCAAAATTGCTACATCATTTCCCCATATGACGAGTAAGTTCTTTGAGAATCTCGATAAGAGTGTAGAGATCATTGCTGTATCTGGAGCAGCTGAGGTAACACCGCATCTTGGCGTAGCAGATGTGATAGTCGATCTCGTATCATCAGGATCAACGCTTAAGACTAATAAGCTAGTAGAAGTAGCAGTAATCGCTGAGTCGCAGGCAGTATTAGTCGCCTCCAAAAAGAGTCTAGATCATAAAGAAATGGAGATGAGGGAATTAGCATCGGCTATAGAGAGTGTATTGGCTGCAGAAGGTAAGCGTTACTTAATGGCTGATGTGCCGGTCGATGTTTTAGATGAAGTGAGGAGCTTTCTGCCCGGAGTGGCTGGACCAACAGTATTGAACATCGCTGGAAGAGACGATATCGTGGCCATACATGTGGTTGTAGATAAAGCTGAGATTTATGATTCGGTTAATATGCTTAAGCGGATCGGCGGTACTGGTATTCTGATAGTTCCAATAGATCGGATGGTTCCATAGGTGATAAAATGAATAAGGAGTGGGTAAGGACAACGGTTCGAGATATCCCGTTGTACTATAATCCTAAAGTCAAAGCAATTCGCATGGATACTTCCACTAACGTGCTGGGTCCCAACCCTGCAGTTAATGATGTTCTGGAAGACTGTGCTGACATGAATCTTAATCAGTATCCTAAACCATATTCGGATGATTTAAGAGATGCATTGGCTGAAGCATATGATCTCAAGGCCGATAATTTTGTAGTAGGTAACGGTTCAGATGAGGTATTAGATATTATCTTCAAAACATTCATGGAATTGGGTGAAAGAGTAGTTGCACCATATCCTTCATACTCTCTACATAGCTTCTTTGTAAAAGTCAATGGAGGTCATTTCGAAACAGTTGACCTCACAGATGATTTTCACCTAGATCCTGATGCTCTTATCAAGGCCAGAGGTAAGATCATAATACTATGCACGCCAAATAATCCGACCGCCAATGCATTTGACACCGATGCTGTCGAACAAGTAATAAGAGAGCATGATGGCCCAGTAATTGTAGATGAGGCCTATGGAGAATTTGCTGACTACTCCTTCATGCCTATGGTTAATGATTATGACAATCTAATTGTGACTAGGACCTTTTCCAAAGCATATGGGATGGCGGGTTTGAGAGTAGGATATATGGCAGCTAATATAGACATGGCCGAGCAATTGCAGAAAATCAAGATCCCCTATTCTCTTAATCGTTTCTCTGAACAGGTAGCGATAGCTGCACTCCGAAATCACGAATATATAGATAGGACTATAGAATTGGTTCAGACAGAAAGAGAAAAACTCAGTCGCGGATTAGAAGATCTAGGGTTCAAACCATATCCATCGCAGAGTAATTTCATCCTTTTCCGCTGTCCCGTGCCTTCATCAGTTATGATTTCGCGTCTTGCTGATAAGGGAATATTAATACGTGACTTCGGTCGGCAGCGATTGTTAGAAAACTGTGCTAGAACTACTGTTGGGACGGAGGAGCTCAATAGCATGCTCTTGTCCAAGTTGAAAGAGGTGATGGATGAATGGCAAGGATGATAAGGCGCTCAGTCAAGTATCCAGATTCTACCGATTCATATCGTATTGGACAAAGACCTAAAGTTAGAGTATCTATTGCAGATTATGGTGTGGGAAACCTCCATTCTATACATAAGGCATTGGAGATAGCTGGTGCACGACCGGTGATTGAATCTAATATGCGTAACTTGATGGACGCAGATGCAATCGTATTTCCTGGCGCAGGCATTTTCAACAATGCTATGAAGTCGCTTGACCATTATCGAGATATAATATTTGATCGTCTCAATGCAGGAACTCCTTGCCTAGGAATAGGCACTGGAGCACAGATATTATTTGAGACTGATGAGTATAGTGGAACTACGGGCATTGGCCTCATTAAGGGTAGCATAACTCAGTTCCCTATAGGGAAGAATCCACATATGGGCTGGAATGTAGTGAAAAGTGATAATCGTATGTTTGAGGGAGTCAAGTCTCCTTTCTTTTATTTCGCTCATTCTCAATATTACTCTCCTAAAGAAGACGTAGTCATAGGTACTACTGACTATATGGGAGAGTTCCCATCAGTAATACGTAAGAAGAATGTGTTTGGAACACAATTCTATCCAGAAAAAAGCAGTGCTTCAGGTGCGATGTTTCTGCGAAACTTCGTGAAATACCTAGAGGAGAAATTATGAATATAATTCCAGCAGTTGACATATTAGATGATAAAGTAGTCACCCTTGTAGGTGGAAAGTTAGGGACTGAGAAAGTATCTCTACCTAATCCTCAGCAAGTAGCTCTAGAATGGGAGGAAAAGGGCGCACCTATGATCCATCTGGTCGATCTTAACGCCGCTATGGATCGGGGAGATAATTTCAAATCTATTACATCGATTCTAAGTAGAGTAAGTATACCTATCCAAATAGGCGGAGGCATACGTACTACTCAAAAGGCAGAGACATTTCTTAATCTTGGCGCATCCCGAGTAGTAGTCGGAACAAGAGCAGTTACTGATCCTGATTGGTTAGAAGAATTAGCTCATTACAATAGACATAAGATCGTTCTGGCATTGGATCTAAGAGATGGGATGGTTCAAGTCAGAGGATGGAAAGAGAGTTCTGATAGAGATGTTAAAGACATCCTGGATCGTACTGAGGGATTGCCCTTAGCGGGTGTCCTATATACTAATATTAATGTAGAAGGGAAAGCAGCAGGCATTGATGCTGAAGTGATGGCAGAGTTCGTAGATATATGTCCACACCCCATCATAGCAGCCGGCGGCATCACTACGGAAGATGATCTTCGTAAATTAGAGGACCTAGGCATCGATTCGGCAATAGTTGGCCTGGCACTCTATGCTGGGACCATTGACTCAGAAATATGGAGGAAGAGGGAATGAGGGATTCCAGAATAGAGAGGAAGACTAAAGAGACAGATATCAAGCTATGGCTAGGTATTGATGGCTCTGGGAGCGCCGAGATAGATCTTGATGAACAATTCCTTTGCCATATGTTAGATACATTAACTAGATACAGCAGTTTCAATCTTCAATTAGAAGCTACTGGAGATAACATCCATCATCTGGTAGAAGATATCGCTATTGCCCTTGGCACTGCATTCAAAGATGCACTGGGTGATTCTCCAGTAGAGCGTATTGCTTCTGCTCTGATCCCTATGGATGATGCCTTGGTGACTATGGTAGTAGATATCATCGATCGGCCTTACTGCGATGTCGATTGTCCAGATACGTTATATGCTCATTTTTTCCGCTCTTTCGCTATGTCTTCTGGCATAACATTGCATGGCATTATACATCGAGGAATCGATGAACATCATGTTATTGAGGCTTCATTCAAGGCTCTTGGCACTGCCTTGCGAAGAGCAGTCATTCCTAGAAGTAGTGTGCTAAGTACTAAGGATTCAGTCTCCCTTAGGAGGGAGTAAGTGGCGCTTACGAAACGCATCATACCTTGCTTGGACGTTTCAGATGGACATGTAGTTAAGGGCGTCAAATTTGAGAACTTAGAGGGCGTTGGATATCCTCCAGATCTTGCTCAGAGATATGAATCACAAGGTGCAGACGAAATTGTTTTCCTAGACATTACTGCTTCTATTGAAGCGAGACAGACTTTGTTCGAATCTGTAGAGAAGACTGTGGAAAAGCTGTTTATCCCGCTAACTGTGGGAGGCGGCATCCGATCCGTCGAAGACATGCGTGCTGCATTGAAGGCTGGAGCAGATAAAGTATCGATTAGTTCCGCAGCTGTGCAGTCTCCCGATCTCATTGATGATTGTGTAAACACATTTGGTAGACAGCGAATGATGGTTGCGATTGATGCTAAGAGGGAAGGCGACAGTTGGATAGTATATACTCAAGGAGGTCGCAAGAATACTGGTATAGATGTGATCTCATGGGCCACTGAAGTTCAAGATCGTGGTGCAGGGGAGATCTTACTGACCAGTATGGATGCCGATGGCACTACTAACGGGTATGATCTAGAGCTAACAGATTCAGTTTCTGAGGCTGTTAGCATCCCAGTTATAGCTTCGGGAGGATGTGGTGGCCCAGAACATATGTATGATGTATTTCAGCAGACAGGGGCTTCTGCCGCATTAGCCGCATCTATATTCCACTATGGTGCTTGGACAGTATCTCAAGTAAAGGACTACCTTCGAGATAAGGGAGTGGCAATAAGATGACTGGATTAAAGTATGATGAGAATGGGCTACTACCCGTAATAGTACAGGATGCTGAAACTAACGAAGTGCTCATGCTAGCGTATGCTAATGAAGAGGCATATAATAAGATGCTAGAAACTGGTCGAACTCATTTCTTTTCACGTTCGCGGAAAAAGCTCTGGATGAAAGGAGAGAGTTCGGGAAATGTACAAGATATAGTATCCATGCAGATAGATTGTGATGCAGATACATTACTTGTCAGAGTTCGTCAAACTGGCGATGCTTGTCACCTTGAGAAACCGTCCTGCTTCGATGAAGTTATTTATGGAAATTTATCAGAAACAGCAGCCATTATACCTGAGCTTAGACGAATAATACGTGATCGGAAGGAGAATCCAGTAGAAGGAAGTTACACTAATAAATTGCTATCCGACGACGATCTAGTCTTAAAAAAGGTCATCGAGGAGGCTGGAGAGCTCGCTATAGCTGGTAAGGGAGGAGATCGACAGTCGCAGATCTGGGAGGCTGCTGATCTAGTATATCACCAAATGGTGCTTCTCGAATATCTGAATCTGCCCTGGAAAGACATTTTTCAAAAACTTACTTCGAGACATAGGGGAGGAAAATGAGGATAGATCTACACACTCATACTCTATTGAGTGATGGGGCGCTCTTACCTATCGAATTAGCCAGAAGAGCATCAGCCATGAAATATGAAGCTTTAGCCTTCACAGATCATGCATCTGCGGGGAATATCAAAAGAATTATACATGAGTCTAAGAAGGACGCTGAATTAGCAGCTGAATGGGATATTGAAGTACTGGTAGGCTGTGAGATTACTCATGTACCTGTAACAAAAATAGATGAAGTTGTGTCTACTGCTCGTAAATTAGGTGCCGAGATAATTGTAGTACATGGCGAGACTATCTCTGAACCCGTAGAAAAGGGTACTAATCGGGTAGCTACAAATAATCCTGACGTTGACATTCTAGCACATCCTGGACTCATAACTGAGGAAGATGTTCAGGCAGCTGCCGATAATGGCGTATTATTAGAGATAACGTCTAGGCCGTCTCATTGCATGACAAATGGGCACGTGGCTTCCTTAGCTCGAAGGATCGGTGCCAAACTTGTCGTTAATTCTGATGCTCACTCACCTAGTGATCTCATAACTGATGAGAGGGCAAGAGCCGTAGCCGCAGGCGCCGGCATGAATCAAGAAGAGATAGAATTGGCTGTTGCGCGTAATCCGAGAGAGATAGTTCGGAGGATACGTGGTTAATGAAGGTACTCAAGTTCGGAGGCAGCTCACTAAAGGATGGAATATCTATGAAAAGAGTGGGCTCTATAATTTCATCTGATGATGATGAAATCATCATAGTTATTTCGGCAATCTATGGAGTTACTGATTCCCTCATTGAATTCATGTCAATGCCAAGGCAGGAGCAGGATGTTCAATGGTTCATACGTAACTTGCGAGATCGTCATGTAAGGATGCTAGCTGACGTTGCTAGCTCAATGTTTGTAAAGCAGCGTGCAGTTAATTTGCTCAATGAGAAATTGATACGTTTAGAGAGGATACTTTATGGGATAATATACTTGGAAGAACTCACTCCTCGAACTAAGGATCTAGTTCAGTCATTCGGAGAAAGAATGAGCGTCATTGTATTATCAGCAATGCTTCAGGATATGGGCGTCAATGCCGTCCCTGTAGAGGCTGATGAATTAGGCATCATTACTGATGGACAGTTTGGTTCGGCCTCAGTAGATATGGGCGTTACTAGACAGAACGTGCAACCGCGCATTAGAGAAATGATCTCTAAGCAAGAAGTACCAGTAATCACGGGCTTCTTCGGTAAGGCTCCCGATGGGACTATAACATTATTCGGACGTAATGGGACGGATTACTCAGCCTCTGTAATAGCTAGCGCTGTTGAAGCCGATTCATTGGAAATATGGAAAGACGTAGATGGATTCATGTCTGCCGATCCAAAAGTGGTTCCTGGCGCGGTGCCGATAGAAATATTATCTTATGAGGAGGCAGCCGAATTATCTTATTTCGGCGCTAAAGTATTGCATCCTCGGACAGTAGAACCAGCTAAAGCCCAGGATATCATGATAAGAGTCCGAAACGTCTTCAAGCCAGACTATGTTGGAACATCCATCGGTAATTCAGAAAAGATAAGTGATGCTCGCACTATAAAATCAATCTCCAGTATGCCTGATATGGCTATTGTGAGAGCTTATGGGCCGGGTCTTGGCTCGAGAAGTGGAGTACTTTCTGAAGTCTCAGTACTTCTCTCAGAGGCAGGCATTAATGTTTATTCAGCAGCAACCTCTCAAACATGCATCTCTCTCCTGATTGAGGAAGTGGATCTGAAGTTCGCCAAGAAAGTGCTAGCTAGAGCTCAGAGTACTATCGTAGATCGCATTGAGACTGAGAAGGGAGTTGCTTTACTATGTGTTGTTGGCGAAGGCATTGGTGAAATGATAGGGGTGGCTGGGAGTGTATTTGGCACTGTGGCTGCCAATGGAGTAAATATAGGTCTAATCTCAGCTGGGGCATCTCTTGCCGCACTTACATTCACTGTGAAGCGAGAAGATCTTGAGCATACGACAAAGACGATCCATTATGAGCTATTCGGTAGATGATATGGTCCGAGTGGCATTCCAAGGAGTAAGAGGGGCATTTTCGGAGGATGCTGCAACACGCTTCTTCGGAGAAATCGATACACTACCATGTGTTGATTTTGAGAGTGTATTTCGTGCAGTCTCTGAAGATAACGCCAACAAGGCCGTAGTTCCCGTTGAGAATTCGATAGAAGGGAGTGTTACGGCTGTTAATGATCTATTGCTAGAGAATGATCTCATAATCGTGGGCGAAGTCTTAGTGAAAGTGGTTCATTGTCTAATCGGACACGAATCTACTAATATCACAGATATAAAAAGAGTATATTCGCATCCGCAAGCGTTAGGACAATGTCGTCGCTTCTTATCAAATCATCCTTCCTGGGAGAGAATTCCTTCATTCGATACTGCCGGCAGTGTGAGAATGATACGTGATGGAAGTCGTGCCGATGAGGTAGCCATTGCATCTAAGCGTGCAGCTGAAGTCTACAATATGAAAGTCCTTCTTGAGAGTATACAAGATAGTAATGAGAACTATACTAGATTTTTCATACTCGAGAAAGCGTCTCATCTTCTTAAGAGTGGAGATAAAACTTCTTTAGTATTCGCCACTCGCAGTGGGCCAGGAGCATTATATGAAGCTATGGGATGCTTCGCATCCCGGAACATCAATATGACTAAGGTCGAGTCCAGACCTAGGAGAGGTAGGACTTGGGAATATGCATTTTTCGTTGATATCGACGGTCATGCCGATGAACCAGAAGTAGCTGAAGCGTTAGCCGATCTTGTACGTAGAGCTGTATTTGTAAAGGTGCTTGGATCGTATGATCGAGCGCTTCCTCCATAAGAAATGAAGAGTTGTTGTACGAGTTATAATCATCTACTCCTGATTAATTCGCCTATAGTACGGAACTCTCCTGCCCAATATATTAGGGCACGTTCGCGATCATAACTTTCATCGACATAAGCCGACACTATCTCGCCGATAAACCATGTATGATCTCCAGTGTCAAAATTCTGCACTTTTCGACATTCGAAGCAGACAGGACATTCTTCTAATGTAGGTGCCTCTACTCTCTGACCAGAAATAGCTGTCAGACCAGTTTCTTCCAACTTATCTACTTCCTTGCCAGATTTTACTCCACAATATAATGTCTCCTCAACAAGATCCTTGCTAGGAATATTTACAGTAAAGTCTGGATAGCGATGCAGTAATTCGTGACTATATCGGCAGGGAGAGATCCCTATACCTACTAGAGGAGGATTAAATGAGAATATGTGAACTAGTGATACTGTGATTATATTCTTCTCCTCTTTGCCTACCACGACAAGGGCTATCGGAAATGAGGGGAACGTCCGTATTGCTCGGACCGTATTCATTTCAATTTTATTCGACATGCTCTCATCACTGGATAGAGGGAGCATAACATAAACTCTCGCTTACTTATTTCGTCAAATTAATATCAATGAGTCGGTATCCCGGAGTATGGCTCCACGCATAGGCATCATCGGAGGAACCGGCGTTTATGATCCTGAAATCTTTGAAATTAAAGACAAGATTGCTCTATCAACACCCTATGGTGCTCCATCTGATAGGATCTTGGTCGGAGAGATGGATGGGGTTGAAATAGCATTCTTATCTCGACACGGCAGCGGGCATGTGTATCCTCCTCATCGCATTAATTACCGAGCTAATATATGGGCTCTCAAGCATCTGGGCGTGGAGAGAATAATTTCTCCATGCGCAGTGGGCTCCCTACAGGAAGAGTATCATCCTGGTGAGTTGGTAATCGTTGATCAATTCATAGATTTTACCAAAGGGCGTGACTATACATTCTTTGACGGTGCTAAAACTATGCATATTTCTACTGCCGAGCCATTTTGCAAAGAAATGAGTTCATTATTTGCCTCGGAAGCGAGACGTATGGATTTACCATTCCACGGTAGTGGCACTTACGTATGTATTGAAGGGCCTAGATTCTCTACTAAAGCTGAGTCGCGGATGTTCCGAAATTTCGCTGACATTATTGGAATGACATTAGTGCCCGAATGTCAGCTTGCTAAAGAAGCTGAGATGTGCTATACTTCGCTTGCCACTATAACCGATTACGATGTATGGGCTGATAAGCCTGTAGATACAGCTACAGTTCTGAAGACTATGTCTGAGAGCGTAGAGCGGGTGAGAAATCTTATCGCTGCTACCCTAGATAAAATACCTGAGACTAGAGATAGATGTGAATGTCCCCACACATTGGAGGCAGCAGGGACTTAAGCTATCCTTAATTAATAGATGAAGAGTTGTGAGTAGATATTACTCATCTAACTTTTTCCGATACTCATCAGCATCTAACAAGTCATCATATTCTGATGAGTCTTTCATCTTTATCACAGCGAGCCACCCCTCATCATAAGGCGATTCGTTGAACAAATGAGGTAGGTCATCAAGTCTCTCGTTAACTTCTATAACTTCACCATTCACTGGAGCATTAATCGAGGCTACCGTTTTGACGCTCTCTACTTGACCAATTACGTCTCCGCGTTTGACTATAGTACCAAGTTTAGGAAGTTCTACGAATACAACATCAGTCAGCTGCTGTTGTGCATGATCTGTTATGCCAATCCGGATATTACCATTCTCGATCTTGACCCACTCATCATTTGTAGTGTATCTGAGATCTTCTCTAATTTCAATATTATCGGCCATACTCTCCCTTTATGAGTTCATGACATATCCGATATTTAATCGGTTCCTGTAACTTGCCACCCTTCCATTATTGTAGCGGGAAAATGTCAAATAATCATCAGATGATGGAGCGTTAATGTGGATCGCGATACGTGGAGTGGTACAAGGAGTCGGTTTCCGACCGACCGTGTATCGCATCGCAACGTCCATGGGCCTCAATGGATGGGTACAAAATAACGGCGCAGATGTGTTAATTGCAATTGATCGCGATGCAGATAAATTCATCAACCGATTACAGAGTGAACTTCCACCACTAGCTCGTATTGATTCTATTCAAGTTACTGATGGAGATGATGCTATCAAGAAGGGCTTTCATATAATTCCAAGCTCATCTGGAGAGCATGGAGTTGGAATACCCAACGATTCGGCAGTTTGTGATGATTGTCTCAGGGAGATGAGTACTCCTAGTAATCGTCGATATATGTATCCCTTCACCAATTGCACCAACTGCGGAGCTAGATTTACTATTATTGAGGACTTGCCATATGATCGTAGTAAAACTTCTATGAGCAAATTCAACATGTGTAAGGATTGTAAGGCAGAGTATGATGATGCATTAGCAAGGAGATTTCACCACCAGACAATATCTTGTCCTCAGTGTGGACCTCATTATTATCTTTTAGACCATGATGGAACTCCAATAGAAGCAGATGATCCTATAGCTCACTTCGCTGAGCAAATGAGGCAGGGCCGCATAGGTGTGGCGAAAAGCTGGGGAGGCATGCACATATGTTGCTCATTACCTACTATACCAAGGCTCAGAGAGTGGTATCATCGAGATCAGAAGCCATTCGCAGTAATGATTAGAGATATTGAGGCGCTACGTAAATATGGCAATCCCAATGAGCATGAAGTAGAACTGATTACCTCATTTCATCGCCCAGTAGTTTTAATTCCTCAAACAGATGAACCTATAAATGAATTGATATCTCCTGGATTGGATAATGTAGGGCTATTCCTGCCCTATACCGAAATGCATCATATTTTATTCAGCCACTTAAAAGATGATGCACTTGTAATGACTTCTGCCAATACGCCAGGAGATCCGATGGTATTGGACGATGTTGATGCTTTAGATTTAAAGGCTGAATTATATCTCCTTCATGATAGAAAGATCGTTAATCGATGCGATGATTCGGTAGTTCGCTCTTTCAATCAAAACGTGTTTTTCCTAAGAAAATCGAGAGGCCACATTCCGTCACCGATTGATGTAGGACTTAAGGGGCAGGCAGTGGGAATAGGGGCCCAGGAAAATCTTACAGGAGCAGTAATTAATGATGGGAAATTGTTCACTACACAATATATTGGAGACGGAACCTCCCCACGAGTGATTGATTTCCTTGAATTATCTATTGATTATTTACAGCGATTGTTGGGAGTCAGCGAATTAGATGCGATTGGTATGGATCTACATCCAGGTTATTCTAATCGCAAATTAGCAAAGGAGATAGCATCTGATGCAGGTGCTGAGTTAGTTGAGGTCCAGCATCATTGGGCTCATGCAGCTGCTTTGCTTCTCGATGCAGGCATTGATGAAACCGTATGCCTAACTCTTGATGGTACTGGCTATGGTGATGATGGCCAGGCTTGGGGAGGCGAGGTCATTCATACTACTCTTGATAACTATAGGCGTGTAGCACACTTGGAGGGATTTCCACTACTCGGCGGTGAAATGGCTGTTAGAGATCCTCGTCGATTAGTTTTTGCACTTTCAGCAAAGGCTGATCTTCCATTGCCATATTTCAGAGATAATGAAGCTACAATTCTTATGAAGCTCATGGATAAGAGCATTATATCAACTGGCTTTGGTAGAATATTGGATGCAGTATCTTGTTACTTCGAGATATGTCAGAAGAGAACTTATGATGGCGAGCCAGCAATGAAATTAGAGCCATACCTCGCAAGAGGTAAGCGGAATATTCCAATGAAGGCCGAGCTACGATCTGGAGTAGTCAATACGACTGATACATTCAGACAATTAGTCGCATCGAAGGGATCTATAGAAGACCGCGCATATTCATTTACCGCTGCACTACTCGAGAGCCTGGTCGATGCTGCAGCTGATGAGGCTATATCTCTAGGAATAGATAATATCGGATTAACTGGCGGAGTGTCATATAACACTACAATATGTGCAATAGTAAAATCTATGGTTGAAAATAGAGGTTTGAGGTTTGTATGCCCTAACCGCCTGCCTAACGGAGATGGCGGTATATCTTCTGGACAGGCGGCAGTGGCTCTTAAAAAAGTAGAGAGTTAAGGTCTTATTGGCCATCGACAAGCAGAGGTAGGGGCTTATCGAACCATTTAGCAGATCCTATATCCTTCACACATTTACCTAAGCAAGTACCTTCCTTAGGAGATGGCGCAATAGTCCACTTCCCATCTTCACGCTGAATCCATAGTGTAGCGCCTGGGAAGCCTTTCTCAGGAACCCATTTTTCTGAAACTATTCTCTCTTCTTCCTCGCTTTGATATTCGGCAAGCACGCGGCCTAATGCTGCGACCATCTGATCGACTTCACCGGCACCGCATTGCACGAATTGGAGATCTAATAAGAACTCATATAGCTGTCTTAGGCGGACTCCATCTTGGACCTTGAAGGATCCTTTACGGACATCTTCGAGAAGACGCTGGGTCGAGGAGCCTAGAGCCTGATATTTCTTGGCTAGCGACAGAAATTCTTCTATTGTTATGTTCATTTCCATTCTCCATCCCTTTCTGATTTGTATCCCCTATTTTCCCATCTCTCTTCAAATAGGTTCTAACCTGATTATCAAATACGAGTCCAGTAAATTACCAAGATAATGAACTAATATCTATGAGAATATTTGATTCAGTTCACTAAATAATCATCTCTCAGATAATAATATGTTTCTGGGGGCCGACAGGGCAAATGATTCCTGGAATCAACTACAAGGGGATAAACCACCCCGCCGACCCTTGCCAGCATTATATGCTAAACTGTTTGGGGTGTGTGCGACTATAGCCTCCAATTATCTATGGCGGCATCCCTTGTTAGCATCAGTATTCTTTGCCCTATTATCTATTTTATCCTTGTTATCTATCTATTGTTACTTCTTTATGTTGTAACATTTCCAATAATACTGCTGCGCTGCTTCTTTCAGCATCTCGAGATGCAAAAACTAATGTTAGATCTCCTTTACGAGATAGAGACTTTAGGCTCTTTAATAAATCCTTATCAAGCTCTTGCTTGTAGCGCTTCTTAAACTCATCCCATTTATCTGGATCGTGTGAATACCATTTACGAAGTTCAGTTGAGGGGGCAATGTCTTTGCACCAGTGATCTATAGCTGCATCTTCCTTGCTCACTCCTCGTGGCCAAAGCCTCTCCACAAGCACCCTAGTACCATCGCTGGATGATGGTTCGTCATAAGCTCGCTTTATCTTGATCATGAACATTCATTTGTACAAGATAGATATTTGCTTTCGTATTGTGATCCTTGATTATTAAAGGAAATTAGTTTTCTAGATAGGACTAGTAGGTAAGTAAGTTTTATTAGTGAATCTTAATATCTCTGACCAGAAAATTGGTGGGTCGGCATTGAATACTTTAATTATTTTACTAGATGGAGCAGCAGATGAAAATATTCCAGAACTGGGAGATCTCACCCCTCTGGAATCATTTAAAAAGCCCTTTATGGATTCGATTGCGAGCAATGGACTTCTAGGATGGACTGATGGTCGTGAATATACTCACTTATTCCTCTTGGAATTTCTGACAGGAAACAATCTCAACGTATCTAGAGGATTAGTTGAAGCGGCAGGAATGGGAGTCCCTATAGAGCCAGGACGAGTAGCTTATCGCTTTTCACCAGCATATATCGATGATTCTGGCATAAGTTGGGCATACCGAGTTACGCCTGAAGTTAGTTCATCACTACAAAGCACTATCTTGAGTAATTTAGACATATTAGATGACTTGAGCCCACGCATTTACTTTTATGATGAGGAGTTTGGAGATGGCAGGGGAGTTATGACTGTTGAGGCTGAGGAAGTAATACAATTTCCCATGCCTCCTGCACCCGTACGTGATTCGTATCTGCCAGAGAATTCTATCAGAAAATTTATTCATAAAGTTGCATCTGACATGAACGGCCTGACTATCATACCATGGGGCGGCGGGTCTCTCACTAGATTAGAAGAAGATATTACTATTCCAGAAATTAGAGACTTAGTTATGATTTCTAAGAGCCCTTCGGCATTAGGAGTTGGAGGACTTCTCAATATACGTCGCGATAAAGTAGATAATATGTGGAATGGTTTTCAAGAGTCACTTCGACTGTTAGAAAATGGAAATGTACTAATGCATGTGGAGGAGACTGATGAGATTAGTCATCGATGCGTTCCTGAACAAAAGGTTGGCATGTTAAGGGAAATTGATGAATTATTAATAGAGAATTTTGGCAGACTAGTCGGGCACCGCGTTGCATTCATTATAGACCATGGCACCTCTTCGATAAGTGGCCAACATATCAGTATGAGAGTTCCATTTGCAGTCTCCGAAGTAATTAACTCTTCTGAGCCAACCGTTCGATTCTGCGAAAATAATCTTCAATATGTATCATTAGATAAATTGGCTAAAACTATTTTGACATATCCTTCCTCGTCGAACAGCGTATAAATAGGATGATGCATATCAGTTGGACATATTATCCAGCTGAGGAATAAACATGTCATTCAAAGTACCAGAAGATATAGTTCTCTGTCTAAACGAGGAAAGGGGAAAGGAATTTCTTGAAAATATTTGGAATAAACGTGCAGCGTACAGTTGTATTATAGGAAATACTGAAACTGCCAAGATACCCGGTATTTCGGCTGCTGGAGCTAATCCTGAAGCAACCGACTTCACCCCGGCTGCTGATATGGAGCTTTTGTATTTCGGACGCTGCAAGTGTATAGATGGTGTCCCTATAACGCCCGATGGTATTCCCACACCAGGCATAATCACAATGTCAGCGTTGAAGTTAGCCCCTATGCCCATCGTCGTAATCGATGGTGGACTAAGAGTTAGACCTCATACACCTTACATCGATGTAGATGCCTCGCCCGGAGAAGATATACGGACTGGCAAGTCTGTTAAGAATGCTGAGAGAACGTATGACCGTGCTCTAGTGGCTGGACGTCAGCTTGCTAAGATGGTTGATTACTTAGTGGTAGGAGAATCCGTACCGGGCGGAACTACTACTGCATTAGGACTTCTTACTGCGCTTGGATACGATACTAATGAGAAGATCTCTAGTACATTCCCGGTTAACCCTCATGACCTCAAAAGGCAAGTAGTTATTGAAGGAATTGAAGCTTGTGGCATAGAGCCAGAATTGTTGGAGAGAGATGCCATGGCCGCAATAGAGGCTGTTGGTGATCCAATGATGGCTCCCGCAGCAGGACTAATTGCTGGAGCAGCAGAAAGTGTACCTGTCCTCATGGCAGGAGGTACACAGATGGCAGCAGTATTAGCTGTAATCAAAGCTATGGATGATACTGTGATGGATAATCTAGCACTTGGTACTACAAGGTGGATAACTGAAGATAAAATGTCAGATATGAAAGGACTAGTATCACAGATGGGTGATGTCCCAATATTAGCAGCTAATCTGAATTTTTCACTCTCCAGATATGATGGTCTCAAAATCTACGAGACTGGTTTAGTGAAAGAGGGGGTTGGAGCTGGAGGCATGTCAATCGCCGCAATGGCTGCCACCGATGGTAGAGTTACTTGCCGCTCGTTGCTTGATGAAATTGAAAAGAATTATGCTCGGTTAGTATCTAGGCGATAAGAACGTTATTCCTCGCGCACCATTAACCAGTGTCGTGAGGAATTCCTTTTAACTCTATTTTCTTCAATTGACGCTCTATTTAAAAGAAGTGTGATAATAGTAATAGAATGTATCACTATTGTTAGATTATGGAATCACAGAATATATGCATCGATGAATTAATCAATTTCTCTCATCAATACATGTCAATTATACGCTAATGGTGGCGTCAATCACATGTCCATTAGAGAGGAAGCTGTAAGTGATGAATAGTACGGATATGCCAATCATCATTAGGATCCAGCAGATTTGGAAAAATACTTCGCCCAAATTATCCTACATCGGTCTGTGGATATTTCTTGCATTAATGATGGTTATGTTACCATTCGTGCAGCGACCTCATATTTCTCTAGTATTCATCATCCTTTTTGCCCTACTCCTTGGAGTAGCCACAATGACTATTAGAGGCAGTAGGAGATTGAAACTAATAGCTATATTAATGCTTACAATGGCTGTCACTTCTCAAATTGCTTTCTCACTAATTGGGGGAAATTTATTAGAATTATTTTCTTATATTTCTGCTTCGGCGACTTTATTATGGACTACTTTTTTCCTTTTCCTCTCATTATTCAAGACCAAAGAAGTTACTTCAGCTACACTATGGGAGGCAGTAACAGTCTACATTCTCATCGGATTGACATGGGCTAGCATCTATTCTACTCTAGAAGTCATGATCCCTGGATCATTTGAAGATAGTATATTTCCTGATGCTGCCATGGATTTTCACACTTTCATATACTATAGCTTTGTAACGCTGGCAACGCTAGGATATGGAGATATAATTCCAACTACACAAGTAGCTAGAGGAGTGGTTATCCTAGAGATTCTCACTGGAGTTATGTATATGGCTATATTAATTTCAAGATTAGTAGGGACTTGGAAACCAGTGCAGAGAGAATGAGAACTAACATTTCTTAATAACTTTAGTAGCTATTGTATCCTATATATCGAATTATATTACATTAATAATTAGTTCAGTTTAATGATTTTCTCCTGTTAAGCAATTCCTCTGCCCTATCAAGTTCGTCGGGAGTGTTTACGTTTAAAGCGAACTGTTCGTCGTTAACTACTACGAACCCTTGCTCAAGTGTCTTTCCAGATAACATGAGATCTCTATCAACGACACTGACACCACAGAGTACGACTTCTCTATCATCGAGTTCGAGAGTGTATGATGGAATTGCTCGGATCGACTTGACAATATTAGAGGGGACTGCTACAGATAATGATTCGAATTGGGATCGATTAAAATGAGTTTGAATTAATTCAATCCCTTCAGCAGTGATTAGGGGTAGATCAGCTGGGCAGATTAAAACAGAAGTTGAGGTAACCTCAGCAAGAGCCTTTTGTAAGTCTGCTACATAATTATTACCAGACGTCATTATGGTTCTAACATTAGCTTTTTGCAGATATTTTTCAGTCAGAGGTACGTTTTCACTCACTGAGACGTAGATATTGTTTACTCCTTCAGAGCATCTTAAGGCATCTAATACATGATCAATCATAGGCCTACCCAGTATGTGCACAAGGGGTTTCTCACCAGGGATATTTCGCATGCGACTGCCTTGTCCACCAGCAGTTACAAGAACATCTATGGCATCCATGCCATCACCGCTAATGCAGTTATCAACACTGCTGCCTTAGAAATTTCATTAGTCGCCCCTAATAAATCTCCATTGACGCTTCTGAAGCTGCGCATTGCTATCTTAGACATTAGATATCCAGTGAATATGCTGGCTGCCAGCATCATCACTATCATAATAGCTAATGTATGGGAGTGAGCACCAGATAAATATGATATGCTGGAGAATATTAGTAATAGCACTAAGGAAATCATCGAAGAGTATACAACATTAGAGCGCCTAGCATTACTGACGAATGGATTGCCTAGCCCCTCGCGAGGTTTTCCAAATGCTGCAGTCGTGAATAGGGAATTTTTAGCTAGCACTTCCATAGCTATAGGTACTATGAATATCACGTGAGGTACAGAGGAAAGGCTAAACAGTATCAATAGTGTGAATAAAAGACCAAATGCTACTCCACCAGCACCTACTCTGGTATCTTTCATGGCCATTAACTTTTCATCATGTGTACCAGTTGCAATGAGTCCATCTCCTAGATCTATCAGACCGTCAAAATGCAAAAAGCGATTGAGGCCGTGTATTGTCAACAATACGATGGCTGAACAGATTAGACCATTGAAAACATTTCCTAGAATATAGAATAGAGTGGCTGCAACGAGGCCATAGAATAATCCGATTATAGGAATTGTCCAGAATTTTCTAGAAAGAGCATCAACATCATTTCCAGTTATCTCCACAGGGATTATTGTGAACAATGAAAACTGTGCCTTGATTAAATTTAGGATCCTAATTTATCCTCACTCTCCAATAGTTCAGTGTAGATGCGAGACATGATACTTCCTATCAACGATGCCACGATATCGTCTAGGAATGGTCCTAATACTCCGAGAATGCCAGGTTTCGTCTTATCATACCGTATGTATTCAAACAGACCCTTAGTGCCTGCTACATATTCGGAGAGCGCCATCCCCAACAATTCATCAGCTATCAGATGGACGGGATCATCTAAGAATCGCCCTCGATCAAGTCCAAATAGAACATCTTTATTTCCTAATCCTTCCATACTAATGGCAGCAGTCACTAAGGCATTGACGTTGATATCTTTACGGAGGATAGAAAGATGTTGATGGAACTTCTCGCGTATCATTTTAGTATCCCATTCTGGAGATGGAATATATAGCGCGGAGGCTGCTTCCCACATCTCTTCTTCCCCTATTCCTAATTCATCTAACCTAGTGAGAAAGTCCTTGGGCCTATCATTATTTCCCCACTTGAGTATTGACTCCCCTACCGCAGATCGTACCGCACGGGCGATGGCGATGCCTACATCTGTTGCAGTTCCAGCATATTTCTGATCTCCGCCGGGAGGGCAGGCTACCGATACAGCATCACTGGTTGTTCCTGTTCCACTTATACCTGTATCTATAAGAGCAGCTGTCTTTGCTTCAGTGACCGTTATTAATGCATTGGCTAGTCCACAATCCTCCAGTGGTACATTGACTGCTACTAATACGTTGATAGTTCCTGGTAAGTTACTCTCTCCTGAAGGAACATGTTCAGGAAGAGTATCTAGAACCTCTTTCGGTAATCGTTCTCCAGCATATACTGCATTAGTGACTCCAGCTGTGGCTACAGCAATAGCTTGTATATCATTTACACACTCTTTACTGATTGTAATAACACGTCTTATATCAGCTGCAGTCATGAATCCTACTGCATGTGAGGGAATATTGAATTTGTGACACTGCGTTTCCAAATCCTCTTCTGGAAATGAGTTATCGTAGTTAAGTGGGACTTCATAGAAAAACACTGTATCACTATATGCATAGCCACCATTCATAATGGTAGAACTTAGTAACCGATATCTCTCTGGTAAAATCATAATGGCGAAGCCTTCATTACCATTATCCTCAACCCTCATATCGATATCAAAATTATTCATCATCTTACCTCAATAAATCTAGTAATCCATCTTCAAACGAGAGCTGGACATGTATACCTAGAAGTGTAAATAAAGGGATCAGGATCAAGAGGAAGAATAATAATGAAGTTACTTTCATCACCCTAATAGTATCTAGAATAATTGTTGGATCGTCTGAAAGTTCTCCTTCCCCCATGCTATAATATCCATCTTTCTCAAAGCGAGTTCCTAATCCTCCAGCTGTAGCAGCGATGGGCCAGCCTTTGTTAGGAGACGATGTCTGTTTGTGATCCCTAAATGCTGCTCTCCATCCCCTTCTCCAATCTTTCCTAAGTAGGATTAATGATAATATTATAAAAGGGACTGAGAGACGTGCAGTAATATAGTGCATGATGTCATCGGCGCGAGCAGCGAACCACCCCACATATCTATGTCTTTCCGATATGTACCCTATCATACCATCTGCAGTATTTACTACCCTAAGCAATATCGCTCCTGGCACCCCAGCTATACCAAAATAAAACATTGGAGATAGAACACTATCGACTAGATTTTCAGACACCGTTTCGGAAGCACAAGATATTATGTGAGGAGCATCTAGATTGTTAACATCTCTAGATACTACCATAGACACTTTCTCCCTAGCAGCATCTAAATCTCCCTTCCTTAGATCCCATGCAATCGGGGCAGTATGTGTTTCCAGTGATCGTATAGCAAACATCATCTTGAATATTATTGCTGATGCTACTGTCCAAATAATGGCTCCAAATAATTCACGAGTTAATGCTAAAATTAATGTAAACAGAGAAATGAAAAATAATGCTGGTAATATCACAGCGAAAGCGCCCACAATCTTTTCTGCTGCAGGATTACCTCGGAGTATTCGATTATCTAAAATTCCAATCATATGGCCAATCCAGGCTACTGGATGAAATCGATTAGGTGGATCTCCAATAATAAGATCCAGTAATAAGGCTATGATTGGTATTGCGATAATGAGTGGAAGTATGCCCAACTCATAACCGTCCTTCACCTATGTCGTCGATAGCTCTAGAAAGTGCATCTAAGAATTCATCATTCTTATCTGGAGTCTTGATACAGAATCTCGTATATTGGGAGCATATATTTCCAAAAGAGGAACAATCGCGCACTAATACACCATGTCTAAGCATGGCTGATCGGAATTCGGAAGACGATATGCCTAAATGGTTAAGAGGAGCAAAGAAGAAGTAGGAATCAGGCATAGGGACTTCGCCCATTAACCTCTCCACCTTAGAATGCATTCGGAGCTTCTCTTCATCTAACATGTTAACTGCCGCAGCAACATGATCTTGTTCTTCCTCAATTAGGCGTATGGCGACTCTTTGTTCAATTATTCCCAAATTCCATGTGAGACGGCCTGCCTCTAGATAATTTATCATTTCTTTAGAACCGAATCCATACCCAACTCTTATGCCTGGCATGGCGAAGGATTTGGTGAATGACCTTATTATGAATAGATTTTCATAATTTTCTACTTCAGAAACGAGTGATAATTCCGATGATCGAGATGAGAGTTCCAAGAGAGTCTCATCGAGAAATACCAAAGTCTCCTTTCGAGCCGCCTCTTCTATCAATCTAAGAATATCATTCTTATCTGTCATTCGGCCCGTTGGATTATTGGGATTACATACATAGACAGCTTTAGCACCACTCAACTGGTTTGATAAATCAGTGACATTCAGATCAAAATTCTGTTCGCGAGGTAGGGTGTACTCAATCAACTCCGCACCCATTAGATTACATCCAAATCCATACTCGGAGAACGTAGGAGATGGCATCACTACTCGATCGCCCCTGGAAATGAATACTTCAGCAAATAGGCGGATCAATTCAGACGATCCAGCTCCTACTATGATGTTTTCCACATTCGTTTCATAATGGGAGGCGATAGCATCTTTCAGCTGGGTGCAACTATCGTCAGGGTAGCAATGTAAATCAATGGCTGCCTCGGAGATGTATTGTCCTAGCATAGAGGGCGGACCGAATGGATTGATATTGGAGCTATAATCCTTAACGCTGAGATCATTCCATACATCTCCACCATGGCGAGGTCGAGTCATTGAACGTATCTCTGGCCTGACTGCCTTATCTATCACACTTGCTCCCTCCTAGTCTTACGCGGTATGGCGAATATGCCATCACCATCTTTGATGATTATAACATCTACGCCGTATACTTCAGCCACTATCTCCGGAGTGATAACTTCTTCCGGCGTACCCATAGCTACAATCTTTCCTTTGGAGAGTATCATTACTTTATCGCAATATTTGGCTAGCAGGTTGAGATCATGCGATGCTATTACAATAGTTACATTTTCTGAGAGCATCTCTCGTAGGTGTTCCATAACTTCTAACTTATATCGTAAGTCTAAATGTGCCGATGGCTCATCAACTAGCATGACTCTAGGACATTGTACCATCGCCTTGGCGAGTAATACTCTCTGACCCTCTCCCGATGATAATTCTGAAAAGCGACGTTCTCGGAGGTCATATACTCCATATTTTTTCATTGCCTCCATTACTAAATTCTCATCCTCACTAGTATCCCACCATAGGTTTTTAGAAAACGGATATCTTCCAAGTGCAACTAATTCTTGAACTGATAGATTAAAATCTTCAGAGAATTCAGTAGGCACGTTTGCACATATACGGGCAATTTCATCTACTTTTAGCTTATCAAGCTCATGGCCTTCCATCATGATGGTGCCTAGTCTAGGCTTAAGTATGCCATTTATTAGTCGAAGTAATGTGCTCTTACCCGAGCCGTTAGGTCCGATTAATCCTATAAGTTCCCCGCTTTGAGCTGTGAATTGAACATCGTTCAGGAGATCGGATCCATTATATCCAAAACGTATGCCATCAATTTCTAATGATATTGTATTGTCAACCGCCATATCCTTTCCCCCTTTTGATCATGAGATAAATGAAGAATGGAGCACCCACCATCGATATTATAGCCCCTATGGGGAGCTCCATTGGTCGAAATAGTATGCGAGCAAATATATCCGCTACGAGAAGGACATTTCCACCTAATACTATGGATGCTGGTATGAGTAAACGATGATCTCCTCCTACGAGCATACGTGCCGAGTGTGGAACTATCAAACCTAAGAATCCAATGATTCCACAAAAGGCGACTGAGATTGCTGTAAGGATTGAAACAATTAGTATTGAAAGCGTCTTGAAGCGTTTAACGTTCAGTCCGAGATGGCGCGCGTGTTCATCACCCAGAAGGATGACGTTTAGTTCTCTAGTGAACATTAATAGAACAAATGATAATATCATAACAGGCAATATTATCAGAAGTGCTTCGGTCCAGGAGATATAAGAGAAAGATCCATAGAGCCAGAAAAGTGCCCCGTGGAGACGCTTACTTTCACTGAATACGATGATAATCGTAGTGAATGAGGATATTGCTATTCCAACTATTACGCCACTAAGCACATAATTAGTTGAGCGGCCACCAGTCGCTTCAGCCAGACTCATGGTAATAAAAAAAGCCACAATGGCTCCAATAAAAGCAGCTATAGGTGTAGTGAATCCAGATAGTGAGATTATCGAAACGCCTGCTAGAAGAGATAATGTGGCTCCAAGGGCAGCGCCAGAGGAGATGCCAGTAATGTAGGGATCGACGAGTGGATTTCGTATTAAGGCCTGCATAACTACACCTGATACAGACAGTCCAATACCTACACCAATGACAGCTACCGAACGTACTACCCTATCCCATATTATTTGTTCATGTGGAGAGGAACTATCCGGACCGAGGTTGACTAATATATTCTTTAGATATCCCAGTGTATCAATGAATGCTATGTCTACAGCTCCTAGAGACCATGAAATCACTAAAAAAATGAAGAGAAATAAGAGTCCGATGGTTAGCACCATCGCTAATTTGGCTTTCGCCCGGCTTACCATCGTGTTATCCAATTCATGATCTCCTTTTTTATTAAATCCAATCATGGCTGGGACCCGCTATACGGCTTAAGATGACTCTTTTACACACCTTGTCCCAAGATATGAGTCACCCACATGACGATTGTCATTTATGTTGATTGCTGCCTCACTAGATGTGTCGAGCATACTAGTATCAGAAAGTGCCGAGTGTGTGGTTTTGGCTATATTCTGAATTGCATCAACTGCCATGATTGATTGATAGTTGAACATGTTTTCGATCTGTGCCTGTAAGCATAGTGTGCTATCATTCATTGCTGAGGGATCATTATTCATAACGGGCTCAGAGCGAAGGAAGTTATTTAGTTCCTCAGCAGCCGTGGGAGAATACATGCTAGTAATTATCATATAATCAATGTTTTTCACATTGTCTATCAATAGCTCACTAGATGGTGCGAACCAACTTGATTCATCTCCGAATATATTATTCCCTCCTGCCAATCTTATCAACTCATCAACAGCAGTACCGCCGCCCGATACGTAGGCGTTTGTAAATCGTTCCTCTACATATGTCACATAAAGTACTGTTGGGACCTCCTTCTCACTAACTGCATCCTTAATCTGAGCAATGGTATCTTTGGTAGTGCCTATAATTTCATTAGCAGTATCAGATGTCCCTGTTATCTTGCCCAATAATTCTAAATTATCATACACACTGGCGAGATCTTCTTGCTCAAACATTTGCACAACTGGCACTCCGGCATCACTGAGTTTATCGGCGAGTTGCTTATGTTCATTAGTACCATAATCTACCAATACTAGATCAGGACTAGCATCGATAATCATCTCATAATTTGGATCCCAGAATCCACCTATTTTTTTTATATCATTAGCGCCGACACGATCCAATATTTCTTCTGGGTAGTCACAATAATCAGTTACAGCAACTAATCTATCTCCAAGACCTAGAGCATATATCATCTCAGTAAGGCCTGGAGTGCATGATACTATTCGTTCTGGAGATTTTTCCAACTTGATAGTTTTTCCTGATGCATCCTTTGATTCCAATACTTCGCCTATTTCATAGATCTTATGTTCAGATCTGGGAGGTAAGTATTCAGCGTAATCATCGCCAATTATATTTGGTGTTCCTCCAATAGGATCATGCGGCACTTTGGTATCATAAAGATCAGGATGTAGTATTTGAGCCATCATCTGAATGGCATCGACTGTCCTGACCGATTGGCGATTAAATATATTCTCGCCCTGGCCTTGCAGATAAAATATATTATTATTCTTGACCGCGGGGCACTCCTTCCAGTAAGTACCGGCTGACTCGCCTTGAAGACTTATTAATGCTGTTGCTCCAATGGCGATTGCTAATATTGCTACCAGAGATATGGCAATTAATTTGCGACTTTTAACCATATTTTTGTCTCCAATCCGACTTCATCTGATTGAATTGGACGATATATCCAACTAATATGAAATGCCGGATAGAATATATTAAGATTGCCTAAAGCTTATTCTACATCATAGAATATGGAAAAATATACACAGTGTTAGATTCAGAAAAATAAGTATACTTTCTGCAAAAGTAGGAGAAATAAGTAGTTTGGTTAGACTGTTCGTACCCATCCAAATGGATCGTCTAATTCGCCATATTGTATTCCTGTGATTGTATCATATAATTTCTGAGATATAGGACCAATACGTCCCTCGTTAACAACCACGGTCTTGCCCTGGTGATGGATTTCCCCAACTGGAGATATGACTGCTGCTGTGCCAGTACCAAATACCTCGGTCATACTTCCATCTTCAACAGAGTTCATAACCTCATCAATAGAGATGCGCCTTTCCTCTACTGTCATGTCCCAATGACGAGCCAATTGTAGCACACTATTGCGAGTGATACCAGGGAGTATTGTTCCTCCAAGTGGTGGCGTGATAAGAGCTCCATCTTTTATGAAGGCTATATTCATGGTCCCCACCTCGTCAATATATTTACTCTCAAGAGCATCTAACCAGATAACTTGAGAATATCCCATACGATTAGCTTCAGCTTGTGGGAGTAATGAGGAAGCATAATTAGCTGCAGTCTTGGCTTCTCCTAGTCCTCCAGGACAAGCTCTAACAAAACTGCCCGAAGTCATCAGCTTGACAGGATTGAGACCTTCTTTGAAATATGCTGCCACTGGTGAAGTCATTATAAAGAATGTATATGATTCAGAAACTCTAACTCCAATATAGGACTCACTAGCGAATATCAGAGGCCTAATGTATAGAGCAGTGCCTCGGGCTTTAGGGACCCATTGACGATCGATGTCTATCAGAGTCTCCACTGCTTGTATAAATTGTTCTTTACTGACCATTGGAATGCATACTCTTTCACAAGAGCGCCTCATTCGTTCAGCATGCTTATCTAGGCGGAAGATATTAACTCCGCCAGTTCTGTTTCGGAATGCTTTCAATCCTTCAAATACAGTCTGTCCATAGTGTAGGGTGCTCAAGGAAGGCATTACTTGTATGGGACCATATGGAACGATTTTAGGCTCCTGCCATGCCCCATGAGAATACTCCATCTTGAACATATGATCGGAGAAAGTTGTCCCAAAACTAAGATGGTCAAAATCGACCCCGCCTATCCTGCTTTCCTCAACTCTATGAGTGTTTATCGTCACAGTATCGCCACGCGTCCAAAAGGGTAAAGCTGAGGTCATATTTACGAATGACTGTTCTTGTCACGGTGCATTATAATGATTGAGGATTGCGATTTTAAATTAAATTATATCTGTAATTGGGCGCCAGACTCGTGTAAAGCTGTCGGTAGAGATTGACATTTCAGCAGTGAAATATCTTCAATGATCGCCCAGCCATCAGATCCCAGTATCAATGGATCCACTAAAAATAGATTTAGGCGCTCAACGTCTTTTACTTCTACAAATACCATGAATCGATGACCGCCCCATTTCTGGAACTGTTTCCCAGTTAGCATTAGTTTACGCTGATTTTGCATCAATCGCATAATTGATGTCTCATGATCGAGTAGTCGTGTACTGTCTACATTGCATACAGTAGCTACTGCTCTTACGATAGATTCGCACCCTTCCTGTACAAAGAATAAACGATCTCCATCGTGTACTGATTTATGAGGTGGCCTGCTATCAGAGAGTCCACGTACGATCATGCATTTAGTTCCATTACATAGGCGTTCGAGTTCATTTGCCTCATAATCCAACCTTACTAGATGGTCCATGTGCTCATCGCGGAGATTGGTCATGTTGAAAAAAGTATCTACTCAATTCTTAGATAAATGAATTAGCGCAGGTTTTCTATCTAATGATGAGATGTAGTCTCATGTGCGTATTACCTGACCATGAGATAATTAGACGTATAGATTCAAAAAATATGATCATTACTAACTATTCAGAAGCTTCCTTAACACCCAACGGATATGATCTGAGAGTGGCTGAGGTTTCAATCCCGTCTGTGCAATCTACAGTCCAAGATGGAGTGGCTATAATTCCAAAGGGAGCTATGTTCTTTGTATCAACAAGAGAGCGAGTGGAACTTCCCTCTGATGTAGCAGGTCAATTGTGGCTTAGAACATCATGGATGCGGAGAGGTGTGCTTGCTGGTCTAGGCAAGGTGGATGCAGGATTCAGGGGGACGTTAACATTCATGGCTATTAATATGTCCGATATGTCACTTGAACTGCCTATTGACTCGAGATTTGTGCAAATAGTGTTCGAAACATTATGTTCGGAGGCATCTCTCACATACGACAAGAGAAGTGGTAATTATCAAGAGCAGAATGGAATAACATTAGCACCAATTCAAAAGTCGGATATCTAGAGAAAAGACACTCATAGTCGGTGAATATGTCTTTAGTTCTTCAATGCGCTCTAGACCTATACGCATACCCATCCCTTTGGATTCTATAGATAGATCAATAGCGACATCATTTATTGAATCCCTTTCACAGATGACGTATAGATGGATCACTCCACCCATGGTTAACTTAACCAATGCATCGGCGAAGTATTCCCTAGCAGAGTGTGGCAAGTTCATTATAATGCGATTTGCCGATGCTATGCCCGATAATAACTCTACGGCATCACCCTCTAACGGTACTATGGTTTCCACTTTATTCAGTCGGATGTTTTCCCTCATATGTTCAACTGCATCGTGGTTAAGATCCATTGCATAAATTATAGCAGGCTCAGCATGCTTAGCAATCATTATTGAGAAAGGACCTACACCTGCAAACATATCCACTATCTTTTCCCCGGGCCTGACTAATGAAGCAATCCGCATTCGTTCATTGGCTAATCTCGGATTGAAATATTCCTTGGCAGGATCTACTTTCAAGCGAATACCGTGTTCCTGATGTATTGTTTCAGTATAAGGTTCCCCTGAAACTACTCTTACATCGCGCACTCGTAGTTCACCCTTGACTCCTTGATCTAGTGTTACCGTACTCAGCCTAGGAAATGTCATCATTAGTGCTTCGCCTATCCTGCCCGCATATGGAACTAGGTCTTCATCTAATCGCATTATTGCGACATCTCCAACAACATCGAATGATGATGGAAGACGTTCCCTAATGTCTTCGGGAACATTGGCGATCTTTCGATAATCTGTCTCGGCTACTTCACGAACTTCTAACTCTTCATCGGCTAGTTTATATCCTAATTTTTTCGCCTGTTTAGATAGGACAGGGATCAATATAGTGTCGCCATCACTACGGATACGTCTACCGATATCTAAGAGATTTAGCTCTAAAAGCTTTTTACGGGTGGACTCGGCTTCACCCCTCGGCACCTTTAGACATAAAGCACACACGGTGGTCATGATGGGTCAATTAATATTTGTGGGTTTAGGATTATCCAGGCCTCAAGACATGAGTGTCAGAGCACTTCAAGCACTTCATAAGTGTGATGAAATATTCGCTGAATTTTACACGTCCCGACTAATCGATACGACGAT
>JAAYTA010000031.1 GCA_012518185.1 Methanobacteriota archaeon | reverse complement strand
GATTAATGGAAAAGTGTTAAACACTTTACGACTCATCTATCGTCAGATGAAGGTCATCGGCATCATGACCGAAAATTTCCAGTTCTTCTATAAGCTCGTTCAGATGTTAAGAGATCACAATGAGCCATTTATTGTTTTAAATTTTGATGAAGAGATACCCCTTAATGTTGGAGTAATCGCTACGACAAAGGAAGAAAGATCTAGAGTTAAATTTCATAGAGTTGTAGCAGAGAATTCTCCCAGAATGGCATATAGATTAGCACACAGCCGATTAAAGGGACGAGAGAGTTTTGTAACTCTTGTAATAGGTATAGATCCGGGAAGGAGACCTGGCTTAGCAATTATAGGTGATGGGAAGATCATACTTGCTGAGACAGTAAACTCGCCCGAATCCGTAGCAGATATAGTCACTCATTTTAGTAGAGGCATAAAGCACGATCGTCTTTTAGCTAGAGTAGGTCATGGTGATCCAACTAACCGCGATCGAGTTATCTGCTCTATATGGAATATAGTGGATGATGTAGAGGTAGTAGATGAGAGGGGCACTACTCGGCGCACTGAGGAGCCAGACGCCGATGCAGCGGTATCTATTGCACTATCGACAGGCCGTAGGCTGCCCTTTCCACCAACAATATCTCCCACTGCAGGAGAGATCAGGGATATCCAACGTCAAAGCCGTATCGAGAGTGAGGGTAGGCTCACCATATCTTCTGAGCTAGCAGAGGCGGTGGCCCGGGGTGACATCACTCTTCCTGATGCGTTGAAGGTACAGGGCAGAAAGTCCTCTCGATGACTGTGCTCTTCGATACATATGGTAATTTAGCTAGTATCATACCTTCTACTGCTATAGGTGAAAGACTTCGAGACAGATTTATGGCCCTGTCTAATTTAGCTTTATTATCTGCATATATAGTGAACAGTGGCTCCCCAGTATTCACACGGTTTCCCTTTTTCTTATGCAGAAGGACGCCTGCACCCTTGTCCTTAGGAGATCCGGCAGTTCTAGCTAGCCTGACCAAATCTCTATTTCTTATCCCATTGACATATCCACATGTCTTGGATAAGACATCGTAGGTAAACTCGCCTACTTTAATGTCCTCAGAAGTTATATCTGGATTCCCACCTTGAGCTCCTACGATCTCACGGAATTTATCTAGTGCCTTACCTGATGCTAATAGCTCTCTTGCTCTAGCTTCTCCGTTAGGGATACCCCCCATCTCTAGTACCATTCCAGCCATACCTGCAGCCTTCTCGATTACACTGCTAGGGTGTGGAACACCTTCTAGTATGCGAATAGCTTCCCTGGACTCTAATGCGGGACCGATAGCTCTTCCAACTGGCTGATCTCCATAAGTAATAGCAACCTCTACATGGATGTTAAGGAGCTCGCCCAATTCAACGAAGTCCTTAGCAAAAGCTTGTGCTTTTTCCATAGTCTTAACCTTGGTACCTTCTCCTACTGGTATATCTATAGCTAAGAAGTCTGCTCCTACTGCTTTCTTCTTACTCATGACTGATGCGAGTAGTTGAGCATGAGGATCTATTCCAAGAGGGTACTCTACTCTTATTATTACATCATCTGCTGGAGCTAGATTCATCGAGCCTCCCCAAGCTAATGCGCCACCGGTAGATTCTGAGATGGAACGTAATTTATTGGAATCGAAATCCACATCAGCAAATACTTCCACAATATCTGCTGTACCACAGGCAGAGCTGATGGCTCTAGATGATGTCTTAGGGATAAGTAATCCTGCTGCTGCAACGATTGGCACTACTATCAGTGTTATTTTATTACCGGGACATCCTCCAATAGAATGGAAGTCGAAAACAGGAGATCTATCAAACTCTATAACTTCTCCAGTTTCAACCATAGCCATAGTTAGATCAGCAGTTTCACGAATATTCATGCCATTTATTTCCAATGAAGTCACATAGGCTGTTAGCTCAATATTACTGAGGGTATGATCAGCTATATCGCTAACGATTGTGCGTATTTCGGCAGTTGAAAGTTCCTTTCCAGCCATCTTCTTCTTGATAAATTCTACCGCTGCTGGCCTAGTGGTGGCAACCACGTCTATAACTTCATCCTTATCTGGTCCTAGCCGAGCATAGGCTCGCCCCAGTATACCTACCTCACCTTGCTGCACTATCGTATCAGTAGTATGAACTAATGCTACTACGGAACTGCGATCGTGTTTAATTCTGACACGATCCTGCTCTCTTACTCCCATCTCTCTAGCATCATCTACGTGCAGAACGCAGGTATATTCGGCTGTCTCCATGTCGATGTATTTAGCTTTCAATTGCATATTCATCCCCACTTTTCAATGGCTTCTGATAATTCCTTATGGTTAACTGCATATTCTTTAAACGGTATGTCGGCTACGGCTGCATCCACGGCCTGAGTCATAGCCCTTGCTCCACTCCTCACTCCACTTGGATGGCCTGCTACTCCCCCACCGGCCTGTATCTGTACATCAAAGCCAGTAATTTTGACCAACGGCTCTATGAGTGCAGGATGCATTCCGCCAGAGCACACAGGCATTACAGGCTTATAAGGTACATTAGCATCCACACACGCCTTTTGATTGGCAAGGTCATCCCGAGCTCCCCCTATCATCTTCCCTACGCCAAATGTTCCAACATGCAGTGCATCTCCTCCACACATACGAACTAGTTTAGAGAACACTAACATAGCTATCCCATGATCAGGGTTTCGAGTCATGGCACCATGCATAGTTCGATGAACATGTATGGGAACTTTAATCGAAGGATCCTCAGCCAGTGCTTGCACCGCTGCAAATCCGCAAGTAATGACATCAACCATAAGCTCAGTTGCTCCAAGTTCTTGGGCTCGCTCGGCCACTTCAACAATCTGATGACCCTTGGTAGAGACATTAATGGCATGCATCATAATATGTCCTGTCTCATCCTTTACACGATCAATGGCTTCAGCCACTGCTACGACGCGATCTTCAAGGGGGCAGAATTTCTGGTTAGATAAAGTCTCATCATCTTTACCATTAGTCAATCCACCAATGCCAGATTCATAGATGTAATTAGCATACTCTTGAGGTGAAAGGCCTATCTTTGGTTTAACAATTGTACCTACTAATGGCTTATCAGGTCGCCTTAATATCTCTCTCATCCCATCAATGCCGAACTTAGGCCCTTTGAATTGTTCTAAGATAGAGCGAGGGAAGAATACGTCCTCTAACCTCACTCCTTTCAATGCTTCCAGACCAAATAAATTTCCAGCAATGACGCTCAATATTTGAGGTATGCCTCCTATATCTATGGAAAAATCATCTGCGGGAAACGCTATAGTGGCCATATCATCTGTAATGTCTGTAACTCTGGCACCATAACTTTCTAAAATATCTTCATTTAAGGTGGATATACCAGTCCAAGTACCTGTTGACTGCTCAGTAGCAATAGCAACCGCAGCCTCTTCTAGATTAAGATCTGTCTTCATTTTGTATTTACATATCACATATTCATCTGGATCTATACTTTCACCCAGATGCAGATAATAGTTAGAGTGTTCCATATCTAGTCCCCCATTTCTTCAAAGATGCTAGCTTGACCAAATTCCCTAACGATGACCTCATAGGCAGCATAAGGAGAGATCACTCCTAATTCTGTTATTAAAGAATCGATGTATTCTGGAGGTGTTGCGTCAAATACTGGGTTCCTAATTTTCACACCAGGTGGTAGTAATTTAGCATCTATTACTTCTGAAGCATCTCGCTCCTCTATTTCCACCATCTCGCCACTTAATGTACGGGGTGAAAATTTATATGTCTCAGCGCATACCATAAATGGAACGCGTGAATCACTAGCGGCCATTGCTATCTGAGAAGTACCAATCTTATTGATTAGAGCGCCATTGGAACATATAGTGTCCGCTCCTACAAATACGGCGTCGACGTCTTTCATTGCCCAGCGCACTGCGGAGTCAATAATGAGTGTACAAGGGATCCCCACATCACTCAGCTCTTTGACTGTTAAAATGCCCTGCCTCCATGGTCTTGACTCTGTAGCATAAACTTCGATATTCATGCCTCTAGAGTGAGCATTTTTTATCACACTTAAAGCTGCTTTACTATTACAGTGTGTCAGAATTTTCATATCATCTTTCAGCCGCTTAGCACCGAATTTCCCAATAAGCTGTACTGCTTCAGAAGAACGCTTTACAAATCGATCGGCATTAAAGACGACTATATTCCGTAACTCTTCCACATCAGTGGCTTCCTGAGATCCTCGAAGAGTAGCCTGCACTGCATTCCATAGTGAGATAGCAGTAGGACGAGATCCAACTAAGATATCTTTGCTCTCCTCCAGTTTCCGCATGAGCGCAGTAAGATCTTCACCTTGGAATTCCTTAGCACTATGCTTAAGTGCTTCTGCCGCAGATCGGGCGATTAATCCGGCACCTCTGATTTCCATATTCTTGATGGATCTAGCTACCTCATTCACTTTCATATCAGTCGTTGCATCTAATCGCATAGAAAGAACATATAGTTTCGTCCTTATCGGGCTAAGGCATCCTTTATATCAGGATAAGGGAGACAATTAAGAATATTCTCTGGTTCCAACCATCCCCGTCTTGCAGTCCCTATAGCAAGATGCATGTTATCTAAACCCTCCTCGCTATGAGCATCAGTGTTCAGGACAACCATAATACCCTTCTCCTTAGCCCTTCGACATCCCATGTCGTTGAGATCAAGACGCTCTGGAAAACCATTTACTTCCATTGCTACGCCATGTCTAGCCGCCTCTTCCATTACTGCGTCTAAATCAATAGCATATGCTTCCCGACGTCCCAGTAATCGTCCGGTTGGATGGCCCAATATTTGCATTTTACCGCTCTTTATGGCGTAAATAATCCGCTCAGTCATTTGATCAATGCTCATCTTAAATCTAGAATGAACTGAAGCTATAACATAATCCAACTGATCCAATACCTCATCTGGGTAATCTAAGGTCCCATCTTCTAGTATATCTACTTCAGCTCCACGCATTATCGGAAAATTTAACTCATTGCTAAGTTGTCTAGCCTGCTCTAATGAAGTTAGAAGTTCATCGACGTCTAGTCCGTTAGCTATACGAAGAGATGCAGAATGATCTGTTAATCCAACGTAATCATATCCGCGCTTCATAGCTGCCATAGCCATTTCACGCATGGTGTCATGACCATCGCTAAGGATAGTGTGTACATGCAGATCTCCACGTATGTCTCGTTGTGTTACAAGTCTAGGCAACTGATTCCTGGCAGCTGCCTCAATCTCTCCCCGATCTTCTCGTAGTTCAGGAGGTATTGGTTGAAGATCTAGTAGACGATATATTTCATCTTCCTTAAGGCCGGCGACTAGGTTCACACCTGCACTATCGAATAAGCCATACTCATTAAGTCTAAGGCCTTTATTGATAGCTATTCTGCGGAGCTTAACATTATGCTCTTTGGAACCGGTGAAGTATTGTAAGGCAGCACCATGACTGATCTCCGGAACTACTCGCATATCTGCCTGTGTGCCATCAGATAAACGCACACTAGTCTTACTTTCACCTCTGACAATAATATCTACTGCATTAGGGAAAGCTATGAATGCCTCCATAGCGTCTACTGAATGGCTGGTCCCTACTAGTATATCTACATCTCCAATAGTTTCCATCATGCGGCGCATCGATCCTGCTACTGATACTAGTGGGAAGCCATAGGACCGAATATGTTCTACTATCGCACTCCCCTTGGAGAGCGCATCAGATAACAACATCCGACTACCTTGCTGCTCTATTAGTCTGATGCCTCGCAATATATTGGCCTCAGAACGCTCGCCAAAACCAGATAATTTACGTATGCGCCCATCTTCTGCAGCATCCTTTAACTCCTCAAGATTAGTTATTCCAAGTTCATGATAAAATTTAACTGCGGAACGAGGGCCTACATCTGGTATCCGCATCATCTCAGCAACGCCTGGTGGAAAGGTTCGTCTCAACCTTTCAAGCTCCTTTGAAGTACCGCTCTCTACAATTTCCATTAATATTGAAGCAATCCCTTCCCCTATCCCAGGTATTTGACGCAACCGCCCCTCTCTTATGATCTCTTCTATACTTTGATCTAAAGCCTCTATACTCCGGGCAGCTCGACGATATGCATTTCGTCTGAATATGTCTCCATGCATATCCATGAGATCGGCGAATTCATGCAACATACTTGCAATCTCAATATTCTTCACAGTAGTAGATAATCAACGACACTCGTCTATAAATTTGATGAATGCATGTTGAGTCTAACGTGCATGGGGTGAGGATTTGGCGAGTGATCATAATAATCCATATCATGTAGCAATTAGCCAAGTGAGGCTAGTGGGTGAAATCCTTGGCCTAGATGGCGGTATGATTGAACTTTTGAGCAGGCCAAAACGAGAACTCACTGTAAATTTTCCAGTACCAATGGATGATGGTACGATCAAGATATTCACTGGCTACCGTGTCCAACACAATTCGGTCCGAGGACCCTGCAAAGGTGGAATGCGCTATCATCCAGAAGTTACTCTAGATGAAATTCGCGCGTTGGCGATGTGGATGACTTGGAAGTGTGCCACAGTAGATATACCATATGGCGGGGCCAAAGGAGGTGTTATTTGTGATCCTAAGAAGATGAGTTCCGGGGAATTAGAAAGGCTGACGCGCCGATATGTGTCTGAGCTCATGCCCCTAATTGGTCCGCACACAGATATACCTGGCCCAGATATGTACACTGATGCTCAAACAATGAGCTGGTTTATGGATACATATTCGATGAATGTTGGCCACTCAATGCCGAGCATAGTCACAGGTAAACCAATCTCATTAGGGGGCTCCAAAGGCCGTGATGAGGCGACTTCAAGAGGGCTGATGTATTGCGTTAGGGAGGCCATGGATGTGTCCGATATTAAACGCAAAGAAGCCACTGTGGCAATACAGGGTTTTGGAAATGTAGGGTGGAACGCTGCCCGTCTATTGAAGGATGAACTTGGATTGACAATAATCGCTCTCTCCGATTCCTCAGGAGGAATAACAAAATTATCGGGATTAGATCCAGTAAGCGTACATGAGCATAAGCGTCGCACAGGCTCGGTGCAAGACTATCCTGGAGCCACTAATATAACTAATGAAGAGCTCCTCGAAACCCAGTGCACAGTGTTAGTTCCTGCTGCTATGGAGAATGCAATCACATCAGAGAATGCAGATAATATTGATGCCCTCATTCTAGCCGAGGGAGCTAATGGACCCAGTACCTTAAGAGCTGATAAGATTTTAGCTGAAAAGGGCACGCTCGTTATACCTGATATTTTATGCAACGCCGGTGGAGTTACTGTATCTTACTTCGAATGGGTGCAGAACCTACAATTCCTATACTGGTCCAATGTCGAAATTAGAGAGCGGCTCAATGAAATAATGACTTATGCATTCTCGAAAGTATATACTACTGCGGAATCGAAAGATGTCGATATGAGAACTGCAGCCTATTTACTATCTATAAATGAAGTGGTCCAGGCCACTAAGCTGAGGGGGATATATCCCTAAGGGTGCATTATATGATGGAAGGTGTAATAACACTAGCTCTGCCGGATAACTGGATCACTGAAGTGATAGAACAATATCCGTCAGTTGTAAAGCTGATAGACTCAAAAGCCTTCGATAGTGAAGTCCGTGACTTGGTACAAATCGAAGTCGAAGATATTGACGATCTTCCAAAGGTCATTGAGTCAATACGCAATAATCCGAATATATTCAATGTTGATGTAAGTGCGATTGATAAGGGCAAGGCATTAGCAGCATTTTCTACCAATCAGTGTGTGATATGTCGTGTATTAGCTGGGACCGAGTGCTTCCTTACACGTTCTATAACTACAGCCGATGGACGGATGCAATGGACCATGTTAGTAACTAGGAACTCAGCATTCAAGGAATTAATTGATACTTTAGAGTCATTGAATGCTGAACCTAAATTAGTTAGACTCACTGAAATAACTGATACTGATGAACTCACTATGAGGCAGGAACAAATCACTCGAATGGCATTTGAGCGAGGTTATTTTGATTTCCCGCGCCGCATTGGGCTGAAAGAGTTAGCTAAGATATTCGATATATCTACATCAACGCTTTCTGAAGTTCTTAGAAAGGGACAGAGGCGAATTATGCAGCGATATTTCCAGGAACATAGGCAATATTGATCACATAAGGAGAAACGATGCAGGCAAGTGATCAAAATACTGTTTTCGTGGGATCTAAGCCCACTTCCAATTATGTCTTAGCAGTGGTAACGCAGTTTAAATTCGGATCGACCGAAGTTCTAATTAAGGCAAGGGGAAAGGCCATAAGCAAGGCCGTAGATGTGGCTGAAATAGTGAGGAGACGTTATGCCAGAGATGCTGAAGTGGCTGACATATCCATAAGTACTGAGGAAGTAGCATCTAATGATGGCCGTACATTCCGAGTATCGTCTATTTCCATTACATTATCTCGTCAAGCTGATAGAACATAAGCTATATTTTCCAATCTTCTCAAATCTCTTTCTTCAAAAGCGGAGGGGTTTATAGGTATGAGGAGAACACTGCGAGTAGAGATTGCATGATCTATCAGTCCATGTAAGAATCTAGCTACACTCTGAAAATCGCCGCTCTGTAATAGAATATAATCCACTCCTTCAAACATAACTACGCGGTGATCTCCCTCCTCCATGAATTTTATAGCAACGCTGCTTATAATCCCCTGAGTAGATGGCGAGAGACACGAGTATCCAACATCCCTTCCTCCTTCTTGACGTGTTAGCCACATCATTTGTGGCTCACCCAAAAAGTACTCCTTAATGTCTCCAGGATATTTTCTTGATATCACTAATCCTTCATAACCACTTTCTAGAAGATCGTTGAAAACTCCCACTGCTACTGGCATTCCCGATTCTATTAAAAATGCCCTGCCTGGAGTAACTCTAGATTTTGTAGCGGTAGAAGTATTCCCGAATAAGTCTACACCTGCTTCATCTCTTACTCTAGCCTTACGTTCCCTTAATAGTTTAGGAATAGATTGCCTTTTACTTCTTGCTAAGACCTGTATCTCGCGAGGAGAGTAACCCCTAGTCGTTAGTCCGATTAATTCATCCCATGCGCGGTTTAGGCCTTCTTCATAACCTTTTATGAAGCCTCGGTAGAAATCCCGCCCTTCTGTCAATGCATCCCAGTGCTAGAATAGGATGCGCTGATAAAAAGCCTTCTAGCGAGATATATTGGACATTATCATACGATAGATATGGATACTCTCGCATATTGATTATAATTGATGCATATATTTATATGAATGATATATAAGAATCCTTTATCACTACATTATGATATGTGATGGTTAATTAGGATATAAAGAGCTACAGTAATAAGGTTGACTAAGTCTCTCAGTCTATGAAGTAATGGTAGTTTGCCACACAATCTCAATGAGCTTCATGTATATATGGCAAGGATCAGTATAATGTCTAACATTAACTATATGGTGGAAGTAATGACGTTCGAACTAATGCTAATAGTAGGATGACATCATGCTAGGCCAGGCGACTCGTCTCGATCTTATTTCACGGATGAAGCGAGGCATGATATCATTTCTAATGAGGGGGCCAAAAAGGTATCACAAGCCTCTTAAGATTCTGCATTTCTATTCTAAAGACTTCAAACAATATATCGTCGCTCTAGCAGCCTTCAGTATACTCCTTGGCATGATGGAAACTCTACAGATAGTGTTGCTATATCCGATACTTAATGCATCTTTCGATCTACAGGACGTTGGAATACCATTTCTAGAGCCCATTTATGGTGTGGCATTAAATATTGTTCAACTCCCTGAGATAGTTACATTTTCTCTACTCTTCATAGTCTTTGTAATTCTTACGTTCCTAGTTACTATAGTTTACAAATGGATAACTCTTCGGTTCACCAAAGCAGTAATTGTTAGTACTAAGGAATCGATCTTTGATAAGCTGCGAGATAATGATTATCGCTATTTCGTAGATAATAAGCAAGGCGATGTACTCTATAATGTGATTACGTCACCTGGAAAAATTAGGACATTTTTGGACTACTCTACCAGAATGTTTTCCGACTTCGTCGTCGTTCTTATGATATCAATTGGGCTATTCATGGTAAGCCCTACTGCAACAGCCATATTACTTGTCGGCGGGATCGCATTTATATTACTTGTTCGAATAGTCGGAAGTCGAATATCGTATTTTATAGGGCGAGTACAACTTAGGTCGATTTCATCCGAAAATACAGTTATATCACAATATGTACAAGGACTCAGACAGATACGTGCCGTAAATGCTGATGAACATTGGAGAAAGCAATACATGCTGGCACTTCGTAACTACTGGGATAAATACGTACGATATCGATTCACCGAGTCACTTCCAATGGCGCTACTGCAGATGGTATTCTTCACTGCAATAGCTGTAATAGTGATTGTGCTGTATTATATACATCAGGATCAATTCATATATGTCATACCATTAATTGGTACATTTGCATTCTCCGCGTTGAAAATATTACCTCGTCTATCTAATGTAGGCTCTCACAACATGATGATAATGGATTCCTATGCAGATCTTGAGCGCATCCATCATTTTCTGAACGATTCACAATATGAGACGATTAAGAACGGTACTGAAAAATTCAACTCACTAACATCTAATATAGTATTTGAAGATGTCAATTTTAATTATTATGAAGGTCAATATTTAATTAAGAATCTAAATCTAACTATTCCTAAGAATAAGGTCACCGCACTAGTGGGTCACTCTGGATCAGGAAAGTCGACCATCATATCGCTGCTCTTGCGATACTATGATGTGACTGATGGTAGAATCTTAATAAATAATATTGATCTAAGAGAATACGATATAACTACATTCTTAGAAAAGGTAGGCTACGTTGGCCAAGATACATTTATCTATAATGCATCTATAAAAGATAATATAGCATTTGGCGGCGATCATGATGATGAGCAAGTGATGATTGCGGCGAAGAGAGCTAATATTCATGACTTCATTACTTCGCTACCGAATGGTTATGATACGGTCGTTGGGGATCAGGGCTTAAAATTATCTGGTGGCGAAAAGCAACGGATCGCTATTGCCCGTGCACTGGTCAGGGATCCAGAAATATTGGTGCTTGATGAGGCGACTAGCAATCTAGATAACAAATCCGAAGCAATTGTTCAAGAATCGATAAACCGTATATCGGAATCGATTACTACATTTATCATAGCTCATCGTCTCTCGACTATCAGAAATGCTGATACTATTCATGTAATGAGCAATGGAAGAATAGTAGAGTGTGGCAGCCATAATGAATTAATACAATTAAGAGGAAATTATTATGAACTCTATCAATCGAACTGATAGAATGTAAAATATGATTAATAAGTTTCAATAAATATCAATATAGTCTATGCAAGCAGCGAAACAATCATAGAGATAAGCCAGCAAGGCGAGTTGGCGCATCTTATTTCACTAGATATCTGGATATATTGTATTATAAAATCTTAATAACTAATCAATGTTCGCGATACTAGTGATAAATCGCATATCTATTGAGCATCATTAGCATATGTTGTAATTTCAAGCAAGTTTTATCTATCTAATGTCATTGTTTGATGAACATATCTAATACTCCTTCTATTGCTAAATTGATATACTCATTTTGAAACGCTCCATCAGAAACATACTCCACACTATTGTCAATTTAGGTCCCAAGAGCGAACGTTTTAAACACCCGGGCCCTTAGGGGAACTCATGCGAAGGAGGGCCCGGTTCAGAGGCGTAAAAAAGACTCCAAAATCACTGGAAAAGGATATTTTAGAAAGATCCCGCCGGTTGGCCGATGATCCGAAACTACTCATGCCAGAGTGTGCTCGCAATTGTCGCCGATGTCCGATACGTACATCAGTAGAGAAGATGCATAAGGTATCAGCCAATAAGAACGACCCTAAGAAGCTAGATTTTGCCATGAAGTGGGGAGATCAATTAGTTCGTGCGTATGCAGCCACGATCTCTCTTGCTGAATCAGGAAAGGTACCATACCTAGCAGCGGCAAGGACTCCTATGGGTGAAGTGAGTTATGCTGTCCGAGGCAAGGTCGAAAGAGATGTACTCATTGGGGTACAAAATTTTGATGATCCAGAATTTAGGCTCATGGCCTTCTGGAAGATAGCTAAACGTAAACGTCTCCACATATATTCAATGGAAAATCATGCATATTGCTCTCCTGATGGTCCAAATCCTCCTAGTCAATATGTGAAGGAAGCGCTAGCCCTTCTACCGTATGAATTAGATGATAAAGGGCAATGCCCCCATCCCGATGCAATAGAGCATCTAAAAATTAGATGGAGAAGTGCCGACACTACCGTAAGTATATGTTCTGAATGCGCCACAGACACTAACATCATTCATACCTTAGCCAGCCGTATTGCGGCTTCAGATCCAATTGATGATTTTGAAGCAGAAGTATCATTCCAGCTACGTGGAGAGCATCTAGATCTCAATCAAGAGTTAACAATAAGCACTGACATATTAGCCCAATATCGTAGAGGAGATTTGACTGACACTGATCTTTTGAAAAAGAATGCCTCTGAACGCCTTAAGATGATTCAGGACTCGGGAAAAGAGATCTACATAATTGGAGATAGGTGTTTAGGGGAGGATCGCTCAACTTTTCTGGCCAATCTACGAGGCGGAGATGCAGAAATTGAAGCAATATCTGGGTTCCTATCTAAACACCCCATGGCAATAGTTACAAGATCTGATCAGGCGGCTAACTTGTTAGCTGATTTATGGGAAGAATATAGTGAAGAATTACTAGCGCAGGTAACTTCTCCGGAAGTTCTTGAAGATATTCTCAAATCTGATCGTCAACTAACTCCTGCTCAGACGATAGCAGAAGCTAAAAAATTAGAGCGTGCAAAAGGGATAATTTCCCAACTTCCGCAATATGTCAACTTAGGTCCGGCTGCAGCACATGCAGATAAATTAGCTAGATTATATCTCGTTGAGGGAAAGGCATCTGTATCTAGATATGTTAAAAAATCAAGAGGAATTAATCACTCCCTCCGCTCAATATCCTATGCATTTCTAATGGCGACAGAAGAAGCCTCATCTATGTCATGGCAATTCACACGTGAAGAGATGGATTTTGGTAACTATTTGACACCTTTCGTAAGGAGATTAATATCCTCTGTAGGAGACGAGTATCATGAAGCTCTATCATTGTTGATGGAGGCATCAGGGAGTGGAGAAAAACCCTTACAGGCCTAATCTAGAACTCTAACGTCGAATGCCATATGAGACACTCCGGGAGAATAGGATTTAATTTCCCTAATGAATAATATCTCTATACGTCGCCCCTTAGCAGCTTGTTCAAGATATTCGATCGCACGATCTGGACATACTGCTAGTGGAAATGTATCTTGATAGTGTATTATTCCTCCAGGGCGCACTAGAGAAAAAGCCTTATCTAGAAATTTATGAGTAGTCTGAACATACCCCATCATAATTCGATCGGCAAATTCTTTCCCAGGCAAGTTTCGATTATCACCCAATATTGGCTGTACGACCTCCTCCACATGATTTAGAAAAATGTTTTCTTTAAGGTAACTAAATGCCAGAGGATTAATTTCGCAAGCAATGATTTTTTTAACATTAGTGTGAACAGCGAATGGAAGGGTCCAATAACCTATGCCTGCAAACATATCGACTACTATTTCTCCACTACAATCTAATGACGCTATGCGTAATTTCTCATCTATGTTCCCTGACGAAAACATCAGATTTGCGGCATCTATCTTATAATATAGTCCATTTTCAAAATGCACAGTCTCTGTATGATTACCATATAACAACTCCATTACTGGACGACGATGAATTCCATTGATGTGTCCGGTATCTCGAAGAACTGCTCGAGCACCTACTGCTTGTGCATATGCACGTGCGATCTCTTCCCTGTATGGCATGAGATCCTCTAAAAGTCTCAATATGAGAACATCGCCTACTTTTTCCCATTTTCGAGGTAGCATCTCATTTATAGTTGGGCGAGAAATTAGCTCACACGCTATCTCAAATGGAGATTTATAGCACTCTCTCGCCATTGCCTCGCCTTCTTCGATACTACCTCCCAGAGATATCACGTAATCAACATCGACACTGTCGTGTAAGGGGATGAGGACTGCACCATTTCTCTCAAATATTCGTCGGTCTTTGCGTACCATACCTCTACGAGCTAATTTTTTTCGGAAAGCTTCCGCCTCATCACGAATTACCCTAGCTAGGAGCATAATCTCATTCCAGATCTGATCGTAGATTGTTAACGTCGGAGTAATTGCCCAATTACGTGAGGAGAGAATTTAATCAAAGATGGTACAGTTTTGAGTAGAGGTGCTGCCAAATTAGAAGGATAATCTATATCTCCAGTAGCTAAGATCTCCTTCACATCATCACGATCCATTATCTCTCCTATCTTGTCTAGCTTCTTATCAGACATACTAGTGAATACCTTACGCATTAGGATCCCACGTTCAATCTCTTTACCCAATTCAGATCGCCATGCTCCCTCATAATTAGACAATGATCGTTCTGAAAAATCCTCCTCAGCAATGGAATTCATAGCCACCTTTGCAGCCTTTTTCGCCGAACGCATACCTAGGAATAGTCCGCCACCAGATAGTGGTTTTACCTGAGCTGCAGCGTCACCGATCAGGAGTATATTATCTGTAACGGTTTTCTTAGGTGGGCCGATTGGAATTACACCGGCATTCAATTCAACTCTCTTTGCTTTATCTAATCCGCGACGTTTTAGAAAAGTAGTGAGATATTGGTTAGGAGTACCGTATTTTCTAGAAACACATAGTCCAACACGAGTTCGCTCACCGCAAGGAAGTACCCAGGCAAAAAATCCAGGTGCGATATTATTTCCAATATATACTTCGACCTTATCTTGCTCTTCTAAACAGATATCTAACTCTGTTTGTATGCCTCGAACAGTCTCTCGGCAAGCATTGAGTCCAGCACTCTTCCCCACCATCGACTTGTAACCGTCAGCACCTACTAATAACGACGTATTCATGTATCTAGGTCCATCTGAACTGCTCAGATGGACTTTAAGAGCATTTCCAACTCGTTTGAATCCTTCGAATCGATGACTCACTAATAATTTCGATCCATTCTCAATAGCATGATCTGATAAAATCTCATCAAACTGCTTACGATCAATGGCTAGCGCTTTAGGATCATTTGATGAGACCTCTAATACGCGGCCTCCTGGAAAAAATAATTTGAAGCCAGTTATGGTATTGAGTATGGTCTCAGATGCAGAAGCCATATCTACCACTCGAGGGTGCACCAGCCCAGTGCACTGGATGGGCGAGCCGACCGCTGTATGTTCTTCCACTATGACGCTATCTATATCATTAACGTGAGTGGCCATAGTGGAGCCAGACGGTCCGCCTCCGATTATCATCAGCTGCGGATCCATATCCTGAACAAGCTGGCAGCGATATATAATCCTTCCATGGCATATGCATGATCGCTACTTCATCCGCCTGATGATTGATGGAAACTGATCCAAATCTGTGTGAGGAAGGAATAATGCTGAAGAATACTGGTCGAAGAACGCTGGTGAAGAGGACAGATCTAAATAAGTCATAGATTCAAATATTGAGTGTGCTGCCTTTCTGGCGTCGGCAGATATAAGACACAATCTCGCCCCTCCCAAAGATCCATTACCAATGAATTCAAAACGCTCTCTAGGAAGATCAGGCAGAAGTCCGATCAGTTGAGCATTATCGATATTTATATGACTTCCGAACCCTCCTGCAATGTAGATCTTTTCTACATCATTGAACTCCATACCCATACTACTGAGTAGGACTGAACAACCTGCATATATTGCTGCCTTTGTCCGTAAGATATTGGCAATATCGTCCTCATTGATTGATATGGTATTTTCTCCAGAATGAATAAGGGCCGATGCCACTTCGTCATGATAGTAGAGTCTTTCTGAATCTTCTATTACAATATTTCCTTTACGATCGATCCAATTATCTTTGAACATTTGAGCCACTAGATCGATGAGGCCGGAGCCACATATTCCTACTGGATCTTGGGAATCAATGGTATTTATCTGCAGATCTCCACCTGAAATCTCGACAGAGTCGATTGCTCCGCTCATGGCCCTCATGCCGCAAGATATATCTCCGCCTTCGAATGCAGGACCTGCAGAAGTAGAACATGTTACCATCCATTCTCGATTTCCCAGAACTACCTCCCCATTAGTTCCAACATCTATTAGGAGTGATAATTCATTTTTAAGATGCATTCCGGATAATAATATATCAGCAGTAACATCTCCTCCCACATATGCAGCGCGACCAGGTATACAATAAATTGGAGAATTGGGATGAATATTTAATCCTATATCAGATGCTCTAAAGATCGGAGGTTCATGAGCTACTGGTATGTATGGTTCATATCTTATATTAGTGGGATCAAGGCCAAGAAATAGGCTCAACATTGCTGGATTCGCTCCAACTGATAATGCCCTAATATCATGAGCTACCTGATTACTTCCTACGCGATCTTCATCAACAAATCGAATATTCTCAATTAATTGATTTATAGTTTTGATTATAAGATCTTGAAGACGTTTAGGACCTCTCTCCTCTACATAAGCTATACGAGCTAATACATCTTCTCCAACTATTATCTGACGATTGTAATCCGATGCTTGAGCAATGACTGCACCTGTATTGAGATCGATTAATTCTAGAGCCACTGTCGTTGTGCCGATATCAATCGCAACTCCAATATTCTTGTCATGTTTAGATGAGAATATATCAATTATCTCTCTAGAATTCCCAGTATGGGCTACTGCTGTGTTTATGCACCAATTTGAAGAACGTAATATATCGGGAAGGGATTGTAATGCTGATAGTGAAATTTCAACATCGGGCTGATCAATTGCACACTTTAATCTTTCGAGATCAGCGAGATTATCGTCTAATGATGGAGCCCTCATTTCAGCCAATATATTCTCTACCAGTGGCTTATCAACTTTGAATATAGCATTAGAATAGGATCCATGTATCTTTCCAACACGTGATTCGTCCCTAGTTGGTACAAATACGCTCAATTCACCTTTGGGACTAGTCTGACAAGCGAGGACATATCCATTCTTATCGACAGATCCATTATGAGGGCCTTCTATAATTACGCGACATTTCCCACAGGTGCCTTCCCCCCCGCAAGAGGCATCAATATACACATCGGCAGCCACTGCAGCATCAAGGATGGTCTCATTATTGTTTACATCTACTGCAACATTGCCTGGGAAGAAGGTCACCCTATGTTTCATGCGCCGAATAATGACCTGGTCGTTATTTAACGCTCGCGGAGCAAGTGTTAACAAATCACTAATGTGATGATCTGTACCGAATCTCCTATTTCATAGATATATCCTTACGGCTAATCTAACACTATTGACATCTATAGATGATCATATAGGCATACTCGATCCAGATCTAGTCATTATCGCCTAGTTTAGCCAATGGAAAGAAATGATCCCTCAATCATCCTAAGAATCCTCTGAGATTGGCTGCTCTTAGGACAACCTCTTCAATTTCCTTACTCTTATTATTTCGCAATAGATCTACAATCTCCGAAGTTAATATTTGGTGCTCTTCATCCAGTTCAATGTCTAATTCAAGTCCCTCAACTGCCTCAATAACTGTTTCAGGAAGCAGAGCCATAGACTCGGGATTCATGAATCTCAGGGCATCCCGCATATTGTCATCGAAGTGAGGAGAAGCTTCTCTAAGGAAATCTATATCTCTACTTGTGAGTCCATCTAAACCTAAAACTTCAGGAGGAATTCCTAGTGAATAAAATGAACAGCAAAATCCAATCGCTCGAGGTAGCTTGATACCTTCTAAACTACGAGAATAACCAAATAATCCAATATGTAATTTCCTTTTACGGCGACGAGGAACGAATGCCGAGACTTCGTTAATAATTGTAGCGATTTTTACAAGTGAACTCTTGTAGGCACTGGAGCAACGATCTATTATCTGTCTACATTTGTCCTCATCAACTTCCTTGGCCTTATCACGTACTCCTCTGTTGAGTGCATCAATACCTCTTATCACTTGATCATGTGGATTATCGAATTTGAATGCTGATTGTATTGTGAAAGTCTGCACTGAAGGATACTCACTCATAATATGCTCAACATTATTTGGTCTTAAGTTTCCACGAAATGGTGCCGATCCAACTCCTATTATTGGATATATAGGGATGGATAACTCCTCCTCTAAGAGCTGCAATCGATGTAGCGCCACCTTGTTCATAAGTATAGCTGATATCTGTCCATAATTCATCGCAGGATCTGATCTAGCTAAGAATACTCTCTGATATTCTACATCCTTATCCATCAGATATTCGCGAGTGATCAGATCAGCTTGCAACATATTATCTAGATCTTCGAACAGCGGAATAACATTGATACTTGCTGGCTCGAAGGTTCCAATCCATTCAGCTAGAGTTACATCACCCTTACGGAATGATATGTTCTGTTTCCCTATGACAAAGTCTCGATAATATCGATAGATACGATCAAGGGAAATAGCCGATGACGTCATTGGCAATATAACTTCGAAGATGGGTGAAATATCATCTTGGTAGAACAGACGAGCAGTATCAAATGATCGTGGAATCGATTCAAGTGTCTCTAGTAAGATTTTAGCTTCACTCTTCTCAACAGTGGGATTTGGCACTCTTAATGTGAGAAATATGTCCTTTCCAAGATGATTCTGCCGGAAATATCGCTCATATTTAGAGAGTAATTTCTTCACTACAAAATTATCCACCTCTTTCCCCTCGCAGTCCCACATCTGCTCATCGCATCCTAAGTGAGAGAATGCATAGTATGCTTCCTGAATCTCATCCTCCCCGCCCAATTCGACAGATTCTGCGAAGAATGGTAGATGTACATTATCTGGATGTTGCGTGCTCATGCACCGAGGTATATTCCGAACCATGCGCTTTCCGCCCATCTTTATTATCTTACTACGAATACTCCCATAGTATACATAGATTTTCGGATATCGTATACTGATACTTTGTTGTAATTATATTATGTGATTTAATAGAGACTAGAGCGTTATTCTTTTCCGGAAATCGAAATAAAAAGAGATTTGGTACTCGGCTTAATGCCGAAATACTCTAGATCCAGTAAATACCATAGCCATTCCATGCTCATTAGCGGCTTCAATAACTTCAGCATCGCGTATGGATCCGCCTGGTTGAATTATTGCTGTAGCTCCGGCCTTAGCGGCCTCATCTACTCCATCACGGAATGGGAAAAATGCATCCGACGCTATGACTGAGCCTTCAGCTTTATTACCAGCTTTATGTGCGGCGATGAATGAAGAGTCGACTCTAGACATCTGTCCTGCACCGATGCCAACTACTTGCTCATCCTTAGCTAGAATAACTGTATTGGACCAAACGTGCTTAACGACCTTCCATGCAAACAACATAGAGCGTATCTCTTCCTCTGTGGGAGATCTTTCAGTCACTACTTTCAAGGCAGTAGGATCTAAAATACTATTATCAATAGTCTGGACGAGCAAGCCTCCCTTAACTACTTTGTATTTGTATCGAGGAATATCGTCATGAGTAATAGGTCCACCAGTAAGCATGAGACGAATATTCTTCTTCCTACTAAGAATCTCTAGCGCATCAGGTTCAAATTCAGGAGCAAATACAATTTCCACAAAATGTCTACTAATCTCTTCTGCAGTGCGAAAATCACATTTTCTATTAAGACCAATGACGCATCCGAACGCAGCTAGTGAATCGACATTGTACGCGATCATGAGTGCATTATAAACATCATCGGCTGAAGCAACTCCACAAGGATTTGTATGCTTGATCACTACGGCTGTAGGTCTATCCTCAAATTCTCTCAATAAGTTGAGAGCTGACTCTATATCTAGTATGTTATTGTATGATAACTCCTTACCATGCAGCTGAGTCATTTGACCAGGATTCACTCCAGTTGCGAATGCATCAGCGTAGAATGCTGCTGATTGTGAAGGATTCTCTCCATATCGGAGATCTTGTGCCTTCTCAAAGCTTAAGGTTAGATGTGCTGGGAACTCGGGGCCTGGAAATACATTATTTAGATATTGCGCTATAAATGAATCATATTGCGCAGTAGACTGGAATGCCTCTAGCATAAGTGAGCTTAAGGTAGCTTCACCTATCTCCCCCGCATCTTTCATTTCTTCAATGATGTCTCTATACCTTTCTGGATTAGTAACAACTGCCACGGAATTATAATTTTTAGCCGCTGCTCTAATCATAGACGGTCCGCCAATATCGATATTTTCGATGACTTCTTCTAGTGATACGTCTGGTTTTAGAGCAGTATCCTTAAATGGGTATAGATTTACCACTACCATGTCTATAGGACTTATATCCATCTCTTTTAGCTTAGACATGTGGTCTGGCATATCCCTACGGGCCAGTAATCCAGCATGTATGTTTGGATGAAGAGTCTTAACTCGTCCATCAAGCATCTCAGGAAAACCAGTTATGTCAGAGATGCCAGTTATTTTCAATCCATTCTTCTCTAATAGGGAGGCTGTGCCTCCCGTGGATATGATCTCGACCCCTAGATCATTGAGGTCGCGAGCGAATTCCACTATTCCACTCTTATCCGAAACGCTGATGAGTGCGCGTTCGATTTTGACCAAATACATGCCTCCAAATCAACTTGAGGCAATCCGTAAGGATTACCATCGCTATAATGCAGAGCTGAATAAAAACGTTCTTCAATCATATAGTTGATTGATAAGAAGTCTAATTCCACCTTCAATAAGTGATATATCTTATTAATTCATATTTATTGATAATAATATATAATAATTCTGAATTCAGGAAAATAATACGATTCGATTGATGACTCCATATCTCTTAACGATTATCTATCAGAAATTATATTGGTAACGATGCGTCTACTATTGGTAGTTCGATTCATATTTTTTGATATATTGGATTTAACATAGAAGATAGGACAGTATTGCTTTCCCCTAATTCTTCCCCATCATTGAAGACATCTGGCTGATGCCATTGATGCTGTGAAACTTTTACCCAAACATCATAGATCTATGAAATATAAGTTGAAGTGTGTTATGTATAAAGAAACTCCAATTAATTTATAATAATTCTTGATAATCATTATCTTCTTAGATATTATTACCTTACTTTCATAGAAACCTTTTTTAATTAATTGCTCCCAACAAACTTCTGAAAACATTTTCTAGGGGGGTTAGAATGAAGAAAGCAAGTAAGATAGTTGCCGTAGTGGTAGCTCTAGCGATCGTAATGGCTGCTGTAGTTGTGGCCTTGGATCAGGGCCCGCTCTCCACAGGGAGTGCGGATACAGGAGGAAAAGATAAGCTTCCGGATGGAGATCCTAAGGATTCTACAAAACCTGGAGGCTCTGAAGAACCAATAAAGGATGATCCTACTAATCCTAATGTTCCTGACAATCCCGATGATCCTGGATTATCATCAACCACCATAGCTGTCTCTAAGACTGCAATTGGTTTCTGGGAATATAGGACTATTTATGAATGGGACATTGAGAAATATCTCCAAGGCGACATCTCTGAGATGATAATCAAGCCTGGTAACTCAGAACAATTGTCGTATAACATTGACGTAGAGAGATCGTCCTGCATTGAAGAAGTGTTTGGTGTTCGAGGTAAGATCACAGTAACTAATACTGGAGATTGTCCAACTGAGTGCCTATCTATCGCTGACATAGTTCAGACATGGAATGGAACTGAGTGGGAAGATCTAGCAGTTGTTAATGTGGACGTCGATTCCAAACCTGTATTGCAAGCTGGAGAATGCTACACATATTGCTATGAGATAATACTCGATGAAAAAATCGAATCTGAACTCCGCAATGTTGCAGACGTCACCATAACCAACCTCGAAGGTCATGAGGGATGTAAGTTTGGCGTCCAGAAATGCGTCGATTTCGATCTTCCATGTAAAAAAGACTGCATTGTGATCGATGAGACTGCTGTCTTGACTGATTATTTCAGTATTCCCGCTGGGTTCGCTGCAGCACCTATATCTGGAACTGAGCTTGGACCATGGGTTCTTGGAACTGATGACTGCACGGAATGGAGTTTCTGCATCGAATTCATGCTAGAGAATCGTGAGGCGCCCAGATATGGTACTTATTGCATTGCTAATCATGCTACAATAGTAACCTGTGATACGGGCAAGTGTTTAACAGATGAAGCTCGTTTAATAGTCACCACTGGTGAAGATGGGACTACACTATCAGTCGATAAAAATGCTACAGTGACTAGTTGGACTGAATACATACGTTATGAGATCGACCCCGAGACTTTCATCTACATAGGTTCTGCTGAACTCTACGAGGATGAAAATCTTGAGATGATAACCATAGAAGCAGAGTGCACTGAGGATGAACACACTTTGACTGTATCTGGATCCATATACGTGTTCAACACTGGATGTTATCCGACTAATGGTCTAAAGATAACCGACACAATCCAGATGTATAGCGTAGATCCTGATTGTCCCACAAATGGTCATTGGATTGACATAGCTTCCGTCGATGTGGATACTTCTTGTAAACCAATGCTATTCCCTGGAGAATGGTACTATTACGACTATGAGATAACATTCACTGTCGACGATCTTGAGCTTGCCGGTCTGGCCAACTTAGGATTCCAAAATCAGGCATACGTTGAGATTTGCAATCATGATGATGCAGCGGCCAATATGCTATATGCATACTCTCCTCTGTTCTTGCCTCTCTATCCTGACATGATTACGATAGAGACGGTTGCAGACATGGAAAGCTGCGACATAATCCCATTTGGTGACTGCGGATCTATTACCGTTGAGAGTACATTCTCCTACCACCAACTTGTCGTCATGACCAATGCTGCTGAGAGAAGTACAATCGATGTTTGCACTGACATTGCCTTCTATGGAAACGTATGGGCCAATGACTGCTTCTGCGAAGCTGAACAGTTCGACCTAGCTATAACTCTTGAGAGCTCTAAATGCTCTGAAGGTAAAGTTAGGGAGATGGCATTAGAATCTGAAGATTGCGCTATCGATTGCGGTAATCTGTCACTATGCCTAGGCTGTGAGGAAATCAATGTGGAAATCAATGGTTTCCTTTACTATGCAGAAAATCAAATGCTAGACTATGATCCTGCTAACTTCTCCTTTGGAGAGGGAAAGATGGCTATAGGAGCGTTACTAGTAGAGTTTGAGGCATAAGGGAGTATCATCTGACATTACGAATGTCTAAACCCTTTCCATATTTTTTATTATACAATCTAAATTTAGGTAAATTTTATAATATATTTTATTAGATCTTTCCAGGTGGATCCATAATATTGTCATATTTATTAATTATGAATATCATTTTAGATAGTGATAAATAGTAATCTTTCCCAAATAGAATTATCCCGGTGGGGAAAAGTGAAAAGGAGGTGAAACCGAATGTTCAACTTCACATATCTCAAATTGTGCGCAACTGTAGCTTTGACCTATATCGCGATCAGTTGGGGATTTTTCAATGGACCACTATGATCAAAAAATCTTCAAATTTTCTTTTTTTATGAATGTAGGCGCCCATATCAAAAATCCACTGATCCTAGATCATATTTATTTTAACCATAAAAATTTCTTAATATATTATCTCTATCTTATTAGATAATGATAAATAGTAATCTTTCCCAAATAGAATTATCCCGGTGGGGAAAAGTGAAAAGGAGGTGAAACCGAATGTTCAACTTCACATATCTGAAAGTGTTTGCAGTGATAGCAGCCACTTACCTATCAATCAGCTGGGGATTCCCCTTCTGAAGATCTGTCATTGGCAGGAAAACGATAACCTTATTTTGGCCCACTGGCCATATTTTTATATTTAATCATGAGTTGATGAGTATGATGAAGCGCATTAATCGATAAACAATATGTTTAAAGCTAGTATCTATTTTCAATTCATGCGCTTGGCAGCCATCACTATAGATGTAGATCGAGATGTCAATATGCCCTTACCTGGGAGGAGAGAGGCTGGGTCAGCACCAAGAGATGGCAACGATACTCCACGATTCGCCTCCTCTACTCAGGGGCTTTCGCTCATCGTAGAACTGCTCAACGATATGAGTATAAGAGGAACATTCTTTCTAGAAGCTGATACAGCTAGGCACATCGCTTCTGAAGTTAATATTCGCAATATGCTTAGAGGGCATGAAATTGCATCACATGGGCATTCGCATGAAGATCTCACAGGAAAAAAGACTGGAGTATTTATTGACATTGCAGAGAAGGCTAATATTATCGATAAGGCGTCTCAAATTATACAAGAACTCACTGGACAATTTCCGAAAGGATTTCGCGCCCCCTATCAAAACATAGATAATACAGTGCTTGAATTGCTTGCTGAACGAGGATATCTGTACGATTCAAGTATCACCAATTCTATTACTAATGGGCGCATAAACCCTCATGCACTCTCGTCTGGCTTGATAGAAATACCATTGGCAAAAGGAGTTGATGCTAATGGAAAGTCAATCCATTCTTATCTTTGGCCTATGCATGAAGGCAAGCGACAGCCAGGGGATTATCTTGATCTTCTAGACCAATATGATGATGGCTTACTAGTACTTGCTACGCATAGTTGGCATATAGTAGAGACTTTCACAGGGCCTCTCAGTAGATCTTTAATTGATTCCAATTTAGACAATGTCAGAATGATATTGGATGAGGCCCTAGAAAAAGGCATAGAATTCATCACCCTTGATAAATATGTAGAGAAATTCTATTATTGAAGCTATGTCGATCAAACAATATGAAGGAGGCAACTATCAACATATCCTAGATATGGCATGGGATGCATTATTATCTAGAGATCTGAAAGATGTAGCGAGGAATTCTAATTCTCAGCTAGAAGATGACTGTATAGTATTTTCATCCCTTGGCAATGAACGTATAGTAGATGTTAGTTCACGAGTAATCTCAACGAGTTACGGGAAAACATCAGTGGTTGAGAGCATACTAACTCTCCATTATCTAGACGGTGCTGTTCCAATAATTCCAACTGGAGAGTTAATTCCTTTCTACCAATTGCCTGGAGGGTATGCATATTTCAAGGCGTTCAAGCGACGAATAATCGATAAAATTGCCTCTAAGTTCCAACATAGGCCAAAAATGCTCGAGATAGTCGGAGAGCGTCTTGATGGAGTTAGACTCTCATTCGGAGATGCATCTATACGATTACTTCCATTCCCTAAGATACCAGTTACAATAATAATATGGTCTGGAGATGATGAAATCCTGGGCTCAGCTAATGTATTATTTGATTCAACTGCGTCCATGTATCTTCCAGTGGAAGATCTTGCTGAAGTAGGATCTATCCTATTACGAAAATTATCCGCTCTAATCTAATCCTATGATACGCCCCTCATTAGTATAATCTATGCCTTCTGCAGCTGGCTGTGATGGCAGCCCTGGCATCAACATTATGTTTCCACAAATTGGGATGATGAATCGGGCCCCAGCTGACATTAATACTTCTCGAACAGTGAGGATCCATCCTTCAGGCGCCCCTTTGAGCTTTGGATCATCTGATAGCGACATTTGAGTCTTGGCTATGCAGATAGGAAGATGCCCACCGCCTGCCAATTCAATCGATCTTATATCTCTCATAGCAGTGCCAATATATTCAACACCACTAGCGCCATAGATTTCAGTAGCTATCCTCTCTATCTTATCGTGAATAGGTAGATCTAAATCATAGAGGTACTGAAAATTTCCATCCTCTTCACTCAACGTTTTCATAATTGTTCTGGCTAAATCTAGCCCTCCCCTACCTCCTTCGGAAAAGGCTGTCGATAGTGCGCAAGGAATCTCTAGTTCATCGCAGTGAGCATGAATAAGCTCAATTTCCTCATCAGTATCTGTAGGGAAATGATTTATGGCTACAACTACGGGGATACCATATCGTCGAATATTGTCGATGTGCTTGTCAAGATTGGCAAATCCTTTTTTGAGAACAGTAATATCAGTAGTTTTGGACCTTAAAGTATCCTCGAGACTAGCTCCGCCATGCATTTTCAATGCCCTAACAGTTGCCACAATTACTCCGCAATTGGGAATAAATCCTCCCTGACGACAAACTATATCGAAGAACTTTTCTGCCCCCAAATCCGTGGCGAATCCCGCTTCAGTAACGACGACATCGGCAAGCTTGAGGGCATATTTGGTCGCGATGAGCGAATTAGCTCCATGTGCAATGTTAGCGAATGGGAATCCGTGCACAAATACCGGTTGGCCTTCTAAAGTTTGTACAATATTGGGACTAATAGCATCCTTTAATAACAGCATCATAGCGCCGATGCAATTAAACTGTCGGGCACGCACTGGCCTCCCATCTATATCATATGCTACGACAATATTTTCCAGCCTTGAACGTAGATCAGATATAGATGTAGTTAGAGAGAGAATTGCACTGATTTCAGAGGCTGCGGTGATAATAAAGCCACTTTCGTGAGGCACTCCTCCCATCATCCGTCCTCCCAATCCTACTATAGTTCTACGCAATTCTCGGCAGTTAATATCTATAACTTTTTGCCACACAATTCTTGTTATGTCGATATTTAGCTCATTACCCTTTGCGATATGATTTTCTACTATGGATGATAACAGATTATGAGCTGATGATACTGCATGTATATCGCCAGTAAAATGAAGATTTATATCCCACATAGGATACAACTGAGACATTCCTCCTCCGGTAGCTCCTCCCTTAATCCCGAAGACTGGTCCGATAGATGGCTCCCGCAACGCTCCTATTACCTTTACACCCAGGTTTCCTAATGCCTGAATGAGGCCAATAGAAGTGACAGTTTTTCCCTCTCCAGCCTTAGTGGCAGTAATTGCTGATATTAGCACTAATTTTCCATCCGGGCGATCATCAAATTGCTGTAAGATTTTAAGAGGTATCTTTGCCATATAGTCTCCATATGGATGGATTTCTTCACTACTCAACCCCAATGATTTGATAACATCATTAATAGGCTGCATTGATACATCTTGAGAGATATCTATATCAGATTTCATGAACACCTGAAATATGATTTGTATGATTAAAAAAGATTGTAATATTATCCAAAGCTACGATACGTAGAATAAAATGTTTCATCATTATATTTGTATTGCACTCATTCAGTAAGAGTAGTACTCGTAATATTAATTAGATAATATGAGCTACCGTTAACAGGTCGTCCAATGTCTACCGTGATTATTAGAGGGAACGAGATAGCCGAACAGATCAAAGAAGAGCTTAGGATTGATATTGCCCAACTCATAGAGAAAGGGATAACTCCCGGCTTAGCAGTAATATTGGTAGGTGAGGATCCTGCATCTCAATCATATGTACGGATGAAAGGTAAAGCCTGTGAGGAATTAGGAATATTCTCTCAGACTATAATAAGACCAGCTGATACCTCAGAGGAAGATTTGCTAGATCTCATAGATTCTCTGAATATGGATCAGCGTATTCATGGTATATTGGTTCAATTACCCCTACCTGATCATATTGATGAAAATAAGGTAATACTTCGAATTGATCCCAGCAAGGATGTAGATGGCTTTCACCCAATTAATGTAGGTAAGATGCTCATAGGCGAACCTGGATTTTTACCATGCACGCCTCATGGAATACAGGAAATGCTTGTACGATCTGGCAATGATCCTGAAGGTAAGCATGTGGTAGTGGTAGGTCGTAGTAATATAGTAGGCAAACCTGTAGCAGCAATTTTAGTGCAAAAGAAGAAGGGAGCCAATGCTACAGTAACTATCGCACACTCTAGAACAAGAGATCTTGCATCTATTACTCGCACAGCAGATATACTCGTGGCAGCAATGGGCTCTCCCAAGTTCATAACATCAGACATGGTCAAAGAAGGCGCAGTGGTCATAGATGTGGGCTCAAATCGTATTGCAGATCCCTCATCTAATAGAGGATATAGGTGGGCAGGGGACGTCGACTTCGAGGACGTTAAAGAGAAAGTATCAGCCATAACTCCTGTTCCGGGTGGAGTAGGTCCGATGACAATTATAATGTTGATGAAAAATACAGTAATCTCGGCCTCAGGTACTCTGACTAATAATATCTACAGTAATTAATATATAACTGTTCAAAACGGATAAAATAATTAGAGTAATAATTCCTGATTAATTGTATATCCGCGTCAAACATTCTGTATCTATTATAACATATAATTTAGGTAATAAGGTCATTTGACATGAAAACATTTAAGCATGCCCTCTCATAATCCCTGCTGAATGCTGCGCGAGTGTACTGCTCATGGTTATTTCAGAGGAGACATATGTCCGATGTGTGGTGAGCCGGGCAAGTTCCTCATGAGTGATCAGGAGCTAGAAAGGATAGGTCGAACTATGGCAGGGGCGTTACGACACTTCCCCGAAAAGTTTGATCTGCATATGGATGAGCAGGGTTTTGTCCCCATGAGAGAATTTATCTTCGCAGTAAAGAAGAATAATCCACGCTATCATTGGCTTAGGCCACACCACATAATTGCGCTCATTGAGACTGATCCCAAGGGAAGATATCAGAGTAGTACTGATCTTATCAGAGCAACATATGGCCATACTATAGATCTAGATCTTCGTCTTCCGACTGATGATATCCCTGATGAATTGTTCTATCCAACTACTGAGGAAGAAACCGACATCATCTTGGAGACAGGTCTTAAGCCCTCTGATCGTAAAATGGTTCATCTTTCCAAGACATATGCTGATGCATTCAGTGCGGGACGGGTAAGAACTGATACTCCCATCATCTTGGAAATAGATACTAAAAGAGCTATCGAAAGTGGGATAACCATTCAGAAAGCTGCTAAAACAGTCTATCTGACAGATGAAGTCCCAGCTGAATTCTTAAGTAGGGCAGAGGAACAAGAGGTTATGGAAGAGAACTCAAGTGATGAATAACTCTTACGACAAAATAAATAGTTCGTCACTGTAGTAAATAGCGTGAATGCTCTAATGAATTCTCCAATCGAGATATCGAGATTCCACGTATTAAGTTATTCATGGGATGAATTCATACCGCGACTAGAAGCATATGATGAGAATCTAGAAGAAATAGTGTCCTTACCACTAGATAAGCTAAATGTAACTATTTCTGAAGAGCGTAGATGTATTGGTAGTTTTGGAGATAAGTATCGGCCCTGCTTGTCGAAGACATCTGTAGGTCGACTTACTCAATGCCGCGAATGCATGGGCGATTGGGCAGATATACAAAAATGCATCTTCGAACCACAGTGCGAAGGGGATGGATGTGAGCATAATTACTTCTGCAATCGTCTACACGTCGTTTACTTAGCAGTATATGGTACCTTAGTGAAAGTTGGAATGACTTCTGCATCTCGACTGATTAGGCGAGGAATCGAACAGGGAGCAGATGCCATAGTTCCTATATTTTCATGTCGCGATCGCCAGGAAGCTAGGAATTTAGAAAAGGAGACTTCGATGAAATTTGGTATCTTACAGGAGATCAGAGCTACCAAGATCGCTACACAGTGGACGCATCCGCCTTCTAAAGACGTGTGCGATAATATTTTGACACATTATCGAAATCGTATAGCTTCGTGGAGATCAACAATAGATGAAGAAATAACTCATCTTGAAAATTATCCAATAAAGTCATATCCTCGCACTCCTCCAAAGAGAGTGGGCACTGCAGGAAATCATGTTGGTAAGGTGCTAGGGGTGAAGGGGCGATTTATGTTATATCGCTCATGGAGAGGTAACAGTAAGCTCCTGAATCTCAACGATATCCCATCTCGTACGATTGTCCTGAAGGCTGAAGATTCTAAAGACTATGGATTCGTGCCTGAGGAACAACGGAGATGGGAACAGAGATCTCTAGATCTATGCTGAGATGATAGATTAATCCTATCTTAAAATCATACTAGTCAATTAATTAAGCAACCCATCAGTATAGGTGAAAGCAAACTCATATCTACGGGCTTCCTTATTGAAGTTCGCCCGATTTTGGAGAGAAATAGATGAGCCAGATACTCAGACCGGATGATATAACCCGGAAATATGGCAAGATGTTCTGCCGGGGCGTTTACACACTGGTAGACGAAGAGAATGGTAAAGCTAGGATTATCGAAGAATGTTCCGCTAAGGGGCCCGTAGAATGGGACGCGGTAAATCGCCGCCGTGCAGGCGGAGCTATCACAGATATAAGAGTTGAGGGCACCACTCTGATAATGGACACGATCATAGGAGAGAGGGAAGTAAGCTTTGGTCCAGCTGCCAAGGACGTTGGCGGCCAAGGATTAAAATCATTGAAAGTGGAAGGAGATCGCGTTCGCACAACATGGGTAGGCCTGGCGGGTGCCAGTGTAGGCATCGGTGCCTGCATGCCTCAAGGTCCAGGAACTATTGAAGCTGTATATCCTGCCAATGCCAAGGTAGGAGGAGCACACCGACTAGAAGTATCAGTAGTAACTCCAAAGATGGTAAGAGTAATATATGCAGTTGATGACACTGATACTAAAGAAAAAGGCGCCTCGTGGGTATTAATGTTAAAGTTAGCCAACTCTGCTCCCATCGGTCATTATTTGGAGCATAAAATCATACAACTTAATCCCAACGTACCGGAAAAGACTACAAATTGTGTAGCCGTAGGTGTATCGTTCGCCGTGGAGCCAAAAGATCTAGATGCTCTGACTGATTACGTCGTCAACTTTGTAAAAGAAAACACCATCTCAGAAAACACCACTCTTGCTATGTATCAAGGACTAGTAGTACCTGAGGCAGCTAAGAAATATGGTCTAAAGGCTAAGGAAGAAATAATGAATATAGATGATGCTGCTATGGCAGCTGAGGCTAGCGGGATTCGCTTAATAGAAGTTACAGGCAAACGGGGAAGCATTGGAGCAGTTGCAGGCATAGGATGTTTCGATATGGGCCTAGCTGCAGCTGCACTACCTGATGATGTCATCAGCTAGATATGGGAGGATTATGGATCCCCTTAAAGAGGCTGCTGCTATCAAAAGTGAAGTCTCAAGAGTCATAGCTAGTACAGCCTATCAAACTTATGAGAAACGATTGCTCAAGGAGGTTAAAGAGCATACAGTACCTCATCACGTAGCAGTCATCATGGATGGCAATCGGCGCTTTGCAAAAGAATTTGGACTGACGCCTACCGAGGGTCATATTAAGGGTAAGGATAAACTGGAAGAGGTATTAGATTGGTGCATGGAACTGGGCGTCAAAGTTCTGACAGTGTATGCATTTAGCACTGAAAATTTCGATCGTGATCTCGATGAAGTCGACTCTCTTATGCAGATGTTTGAAGATAATTTTTACCGCTTAGCGAAAGATGAGAGAGTACATCGTCATGGCATACGAGTACGAGTGTTGGGACAACGTGAACTCTTACCTGATAATGTTATCAGAGCTATAGAGGTGGCAGAGAGCGCAACCGCAGAATATAGCAATTTTTATTACAATTTAGCCACTGCATACGGGTCTCGGCAAGAAATAATTCATGCAATAAAGCAGATTGCTAAACAAGTGAAGAGTGGTAATCTGGATGTAGAAGATATCGATGAACGTACTTTTTCCAGCTATCTATATACAGCTGACCTCCCAGATCCGGATCTCATATTGAGGACATCTGGGGAGGAACGAATATCTAACTTCTTATTATGGCAACTAGCATATTCTGAATTATATTTTACCGATGTATACTGGCCTGGATTTAGGAAGATTGATCTCCTGCGCGCATTTCGATCGTATCAGATGCGCCAGCGCCGGTTTGGTAAATGATAAACTTTTTGTGACTCCCCATTTATGGGGTGGCCCCTCTCAGGTGAATACATGGCTAAGGAAGATTTAATATTGATACATGCCCCCAGCGTCTATGACTTCCGTAAGGAATCATTATTCTATGGACCTGTAAGCGATCTAGTACCATCTACGCCGGTCTTTGAAATGTATCCTTTTGGTTTTACAACCATGGCTGTCCAGTTGGCTAAGGCAGGCTACCGTGTAAGGTTGATCAATCTGGCATCCATGATGCTCAATGATCGAAATTTAGATGTAGAGAAATATCTAAGCCGTCTAGATTCAGAAGTTTTCGGCCTCGATTTACACTGGCTCCCACATGCGCACGGCTCTCTCGCTATCGCTGAGATGATACGCAGACTACATCCAAATTCTAAGATATTATTTGGAGGTTTTTCATCTTCATATTTCCATGAAGAGTTAATACAATATCCTCAGGTAGATTTGATATTACGGGGCGACTCTACTGAGATGCCATTATTACAATTAATGGATACTCTAGAAAAGCGAGGCGATCTTTCTGCAGTCCCAAATCTTACCTGGAAGGATAAGTCAGGCATCCATGCCAATGAGATTAGCTATGTACCTACTAGCATGGATCACCTCGACATCGACTACGGTTGGATTGTCCGATCAGTCATAAGGCATCGCGATTTGGAGGGGGCAAAACCATTCAAAGATTGGGATCGGTATCCAATAACTTCTGTATTCACAGTCCGCGGATGCTCTTTGTCCTGTGTAGTATGTGGTGGAAGCTGTGGAGCTATGGGCCGTGTGCTAGGGCGAAATAAGCCTGCTTTTCGATCTCCTGAAAAGGCTGCACAAGACATAGCAAATGTGGAGGATTACATAAACGCGCCAGTGTTTGTGGTAGGAGATATTCGACAGAATGGGATGGACTATGCAGATAGGTTTTTTACAGAGTGTAGGCGACTGGATTTAGACAGTCACGTAGTGTTAGAACTTTTTGCTCCTGCTTCTGAATCATTTTTCCGAGAGGCCAATCGTACATTCTCTCGATACAGTGTTCAATTTTCTCCAGACTCGCATGATGAAAGAGTCAGATATGCATTAGGGCGAAGATTTGATAATGCAGGCATCGAGAGTAGCATTTCTGCGGCTCTAAACAACGACTGTAGGCGCTTTGATATATTCTTCATGATAGGTTTACCTGAACAGACGCGAGAATCTGCACTAGAATCAGCAGACTACACACGCCGATTATATGATCAGAATAATAATGATCATAGGCTGGCAGTTTATACATCTCCACTTGCCCCTTTCTTAGATCCTGGAAGCATTGCATTCGAGAATCCTGAGAGATTTGGGTATCGAGTATTTGCAAGGACGTTAGAAGAGCATCGTAAGCGACTACCACTACCCAATTGGAAAGATGTACTATCTTATGAGACATTATGGATGGATAGAGACACTATCGCCGAAACGTCATATGATGCAGCCGATAGACTCAGTGATGTTCGTAGAGATATAGGCCTAATCACAGATGAAGAGCACCTTATCAGATCTCAACGATCTCGAGAAGCTAGGCAATTACTCGTAGAAGTCGACAATGCCATAAAGTTGCCTGAAAATGAAAGGATCGAGAAAATGATGCAGCTCAAGATTCGAGGGGAGGAACTAATGGAATCTACCATATGCCAAAAAAGAGATCTTGTGTGGGATGCTCCATCTATAATCCGCTCACTTCCTAGAGCTGCGATGGGAGTTCTTCGAGGTCGCTCACGCCGCCAAAAAAGAACTTAACTAACCTTTTCCCAATTCTGCTGATTTTTTGGCAGCAGCCTCCACGGCATCTATTAAGGCACTACGAAGGCTCCCCTCTTCAAGCACTCTTATCCCTTCAATAGTAGTGCCAGCAGGAGAGGCTACTAAATCCTTTAGGGCTGCAGGATGCATCTCAGTCTCAAGAACTGTTTTAGCTGCTCCTAGCATGGTTTGAGCAGCTAATTTTAAAGCCACGTCTCTGGGTAGGCCACATAATACTCCTCCATCAGCAAGTGCCTCAATAATCATATATGCATATGCAGGGCCGCTTCCACTTAGCCCAGTAACTGCATCGAGCTGTTTTTCACTCACCAGGAATGCTACACCTACTGAGTCGAAAATTCTCTGCACCAGTTCCTGATCCTCTTTTTGCGCTGACTTACCCATCGCAAATCCTGAGGCTGAAGCACCTACTATACATGGCTGGTTAGGCATAACTCGGACAACTCTAACACCCCAATTTAAATGAGACTCAATATGAG
>JAAYTA010000030.1 GCA_012518185.1 Methanobacteriota archaeon | reverse complement strand
TCCGAAAATACCTGCCACTAACTTGGCAAGGATCCCCATCAAAAGAGACATTATCAGTGTAAGGATAAGGGACGACTCCATATTCTGTCGTAATATAGAACGAGGGCGGAATGATACTTCGAAAGTTCCCATGTGCATAGCTGTACCCAATCGGCTCCCCAATGCTCCGAAAATATTTCCTCTCATTCCAATAGCTGGCGGTATGAGGATCATGAGGCCTGGTAGGAGTTCCAGGGTGTTAGTCATAAATCCTAAGGTGGCGCCAGCCAATAGATCTCCTAGAGAAGATATCATTAGGGCCACCATACCAAGAGAGAATACTGTCTTATTTCTGGAGAAAAAAGTCCTTATCCTCATAATTGCAGCCCTCGCCTGTACATGGAATCTTATTCTAATTATTTTTATTTTGGTTGGTTCACTATCGCGGAGTAGATCTACCTAATGTAAATATATGTCATTTAGCAATTCACCGCTCGGAGAGGCACCCTGCCTGGTTGATGATGGACAATAATCTAGGAATTGCAATCCACAATCACAAGGTACTCGCTATGCTGTATTTGATTATGGGGAAGAGATATGCGACCATATGAGATAGGCGAGGAGAGCCGATATACGGTTCGAGAACTACTCACTGAAATGAAGGATATTTCTGAAGTAATCGTTGATCTTGCATATGCATCCTTGATCTTTGATAGTCAAGAGATTGGACAGGAAGTTCAACATCTGGAATCTCGCGTAGATCAACTGAATCATGAGATTAAAGTCCGAGCTATGCTAGCGGCACGCAGTAAAGAGGATGCTACTATGCTCTCTGGATTATTGGAGGTTGCTGAGGCAGCAGCTATAATATCACGGGCTGCGGGAGATATGGTTGATCTATTGGAGATCGGACCTTCACCTACGCCATTCTTATCTCTTGTACTCAGAAATGCTGAAGAGAAAATTCATTTACTGACTCTATCTGATAAATCAGATATGAAAAAACGTACTATTGAAGAAATGAGTGTAGAGGCAGAGACAGGTATGCGAATCATAGCTGTTAAAAGAGGCATCAGGTGGATATATGATCCTGAGGAAACGCTTCGAATGAAAGCAGGTGATGTACTTATCGTGCGAGGTACTGAGGATGGATATGAACGGTTAAAATGTTTTACATCTGGTGCTGAAGAATGGCCAGAATATCCCGAGGATGATTGAATATGGGCCTAGAAGATATGCTATTAGAGATCAAAGACACCTCAGAATTAATGGTAGACTTAGCATATACCTCTCTCCTCTTTGACAACCAAGATATTGCTGAAGAAGTTATCCAGATGCATGGACGTATGGATGAGCTTGGAGATGAAATTGAAGAGTTAGCCATAAAGCGTGCGATAGTGGATAGTGATTCTCCTAAGGCATTAGCTATAATCCGCATGTCTAAATCAGTGAGAGATATATCTTATGCTGCTCTCAAGATAGCTCAAGTCGTACGCTCAGATCTGCCACTGCATCCGGTGATAGAACTATCACTAAGGGATTCTGATGTGATAACTACTACTGCCATAATCCATTCTTCTTCTGATTTGGCAGGAAGTACGTTGGGCTCAGTAAGGTTAGCCACCAATACAGGAATGTATCTGATTGCAATACGTCGGGGCCGGCGCTATATATACGGACCAGATCGTAATACGCTAGTAATGGAGGGCGACTTATTATTTGCAAGAGGGCCTCTTGATGGAGAGCAATATTTCCAGGATCTTGCCGCAGGTATAGAACATTTAGAAGAAAAAGATCTACTTAGATGTTAGAGGAGTAGCCCCGGGCAGATTCGAACTGCCGTCATAGGATCCAGAGTCCTACATGATTGACCGCTACACTACGGGGCTATGTACTTGCCTGGAAACTACTATGATATTTTAAATGTTTTGCTCGAGAGGGCGCAAATGCCCTCTCTGAGATCGCTTAGTTCCTAAAATTCTGGACAGCATCAATAGTCCGATGATAGACTTCATCGATAGTGTCCCTTCCATTTATCTTAACCAATATGTTACGATTTTTGTAGAATTCTATCAATGGCTGCGTCTCTTCATGATAGACTGCTAACCTCTTACGAACAGTCTCTTCAGAATCGTCAGATCTTTGGTAAAGCTCTCCACCACATTTATCACAAATACCTGACTCCTTGGTTGATTTTGCAATCAGGTGGTAAACTTCTCCACATTGTCTACAACTGCGGCGCTTTGCAATACGATCGACGATCATATCTTCATCTACGTCGAGTTCAACAGCTATATCTATGTCAGTTATGGCATCCAACATCCTAGCCTGCTCTAAATTGCGAGGAAAACCATCTAACAAAAATCCTCCCTTTAGGTCCTCTAATTTTTCCTCAATGAGCCCCACAACTAATTTATCAGGCACAAGTTTACCTGCCTCCATATACTCATGAGCCTCTATACCTAGAGGAGTATTGTCTCTTACAGCTTGTCTAAGAAGATCGCCGGTTGATATAAGGGTCAAGCCAAGTTCTCCGCATAATCTCTTAGCCTGCGTTCCCTTTCCCGAGCCGGGAGCACCCAGAAGCACGATCCTGGTATCCATAGATGTTCGAATATACTTCACATTTAAGTCTTTTTAGATTGAATACATTTTTTACTTACATCTTAGATACCAATTGCAAGAGCGTGAAAATAGATGACTGGTACAGAAGTAATCAGCCTTTACGCTTTAGAGATGGCGGATCTGCATTTTTACGCGCGATTTAATGTTCTAAGAGTAATGGAGTGATTGACTCTACTCATCAAATTCGCTCTATTTATAAAGAGTCGATACATAATTTAGAGCGATAATCAATATTTCATCATGTAAGATAACACTCATCGGGAAGAAAGTTAGGCTTTGTCTCATCCACATATATTGATTCGTGTACGACCTCGGCTCAATTACGATAGCAATTGGAGAAAATCGTAATAAAACGACAATTAATTGCCTGATAAAATATACCTTCGATGTGATAAACCTGTTCGATTATGTGCACGAATCTCATTTAGAACTTCTAGAACAACTTCCTGTTCAAGTCTTGTGAATTCGTACATGAAGGAAGATTATAAGATGATCATTACTATCGAGATATGTATTGCTCAAGTTATATAGTGAGTATGCCAGGAACGATATATTATTATGATAACGGACGTCCTAATCTAGTTAAGAACCCTCGAGCGAAAGGATCTATTTACAATAATATAATGGATAAATGATCCAAGAGTTGCCGAGTATCTATTACCATATCATGTGTGTAATCTGATAGGTGTAGAGAAATAGTATAGCGACTGCATCAGTATCAGAGAATCTCTCCTTACCGTTATAGGTAGAAAGGCAGATTATTTGACCACTGGGGCATAATATATTCGGAATAGAAAAGGTAAAAATGTAATTTATAGATAATTATTGAGGAGTAAGATATCTTGGTAAAGTCTACGAGCTGATATTACAAATGTATTATTTAGATATATATCCTAAATATTTAATATGAATCTCATATATATTTTAGTAGATGAGACAAATATCTGTGCTATTAATTCATATGAGTGTTGTAGGTTCAAAAAAAGAAGACACTAATCGAAACTCTCAATTTAAGCAAATCTGCTATAGCAGTGATGCCACAATGATGATACTCAGGGATGAATAATGTCGATAAATAAAGATATCCGAGTGATGTTATGCCCCTCTTCCTCTGGACCTTATCTAGACAATTTATCAAAAGAATTTCGGTCACTTGGAACTAAGGTATCATTCATACCCTGGTTTGGCAAACAGATGCCATATTCAATATTTTGTCTAATATTATTACGACTGCGTGGATTTAAGATATTACATCTTAATTGGATTCCATTCAATAGGCTATGGCAGCTCCGAATAGTTAAGAGAATCAGTAATCGCCTTAATATCAAGATGATTTGGACAATTCATAACATCACTCCACACGTATCACAACTAGGATCAGAAGAAATGGATGAATTAGGTATGAGGATTATGATCTCATGGGCTGACTATGGAATAGTTCATAGCGAAAGAGTATTGAAGACAATCAAGACATTATATGGAAATCAACTCCCTTTGAAAATAATTCATCATGGGAGCTATACTGATCAAGTGGAGATCATGGATTCTCAAATATTAAGAAATAAGCTTGGGATTTCTGAAGATAATTTTGTGATATTATTTCTAGGCCCCAATCGTTGGAATAAGGGTATACGAGTGTATCTGGAATCAGTCTCAAAACTTCCAGAAGGTTTTATTGGCGTGATAGCTGGGCACTGCCCTATTCCAGGAATATATAAACTCATCTCGAGTTATAAAGAACAATATCCTGATAAATTTATCATCGATCTTCGCTACCTATCCAATATTGAAATTTCAGAATATTATGCCGTATCTGACATACTTCTAATGCCTTTTGATCAGATCACTACTTCAGGGACCATTATAGAAGCACTCAGCCATGCAAGACCGGTCATTACTACCGATAAAGGAGATATGTATGAATGGGTTCGTAATGGAGAAACAGGTTTCTTAGTAGATTCCACTAATGAAATTATCAAAATATTAAGTGGCCTTAAAAGGGAAGATGCTAGGCGAATGGGAGTGAATGGCTACATATTGTCATCTAGTAGAACGTGGCGCGATGCAGCAATTTCTTATGTAGATCTCTATAAAATGATTTCAGATTAATAATTTATAATTATATATTAAAAATAATAGATTAAATGAAAGAATATGTTAAAGAGTTTGACGCTAACTTTTTATCAATGGTAATTTAAACCATTCTTCGACTGCCATCCCATGTAGGACTTTCATTCCATACTCGATCAGGCGTCAATAGCCATAATCCTTTGAGGTCAAACTTCATCTGAGCGAAAGTTTCCTTCATTTTATCGAATACAGGACCAGAGGTAACGTGGTCCTTTACCTTACACTGAATTTCATAAGACTCCATTCCTTTACTAATCAATAAAGAAGCTCTAGTGCCCTCTTTCTGGGCTAGTCTGAGATTTTCACTACTGGCTTTCATAAATATTTCGCCGATGAAAATGGTCTCTGGATCCAACGCTCCGGAACCACCCACGTTGATCAGATGTACGTCTCCTTCGCTTGTTCTAGTCCCCAATATTTTAGAGGACCCCTTATCGTTAACCAGTTCAAATACCTGTTCTGGAAGTGCTACCATGTTTCTACCTCCTGTTAATATTCCTAATGGGTGTCATTAAGGATATAACTTTGCATAATTATCCTAAAATAATATCTCGACATGAATGTATTCTATCTGCGGTTTCCGTCGAATCGATGCCATGCTACGAATATTACATATCATTCAGGGAGCATGTTTTTTATTCATTCCCTACATGAACCCTATTTGTGATGTTATGGATCAAGACGTATTAGCCGAAATAGGGACGATCGTAGGAAGCGATAATTATTCCACTAGTACAGCAGATCTTTACACTTATGGATTCGATGCATCTATTCACCGTATGACGCCTGATGTAGTGGTGCAACCTCGCACTCCAGAGCAGGTTGCTAATCTCGTTACCATGGCTAACCGCCTACGCATTCCTGTAGTGCCTCGCGGCGCTGGAACCGGTCTATGCGGAGGAGCAGTTCCTCTTGAGAGAGGAATAGTCATAGATATGAGTCGCATGAATAAGATAAAAGAAGTCAGAGTAGAGGACTTATACTGCGTCTGCGAAGCCGGTGTTATATACAATGATTTGCAGAAAGCTCTAGGGAAGCATAAATTCTCATTTCCCCCAACGCCTGGCAGTGCTGAAGCGGCCACTATCGGAGGAATGGTTGCAACCAATGCTTCAGGAATGAGGGCGATAAAATATGGTGGGACTCGAGACTATGTTCTAGGCTTGAAAGTGGTATTGCCCACCGGTGAACTTATTGAAGTAGGCACCAGAACGCTAAAGAATGCATCGGGATATCAACTCGAGAGACTATTTGTAGGAAGTGAGGGGACATTAGGAATTATCGTTGAAGTCACTTTAAGAATAGTTCCCAAGCCTAAGAAGGCAGCTATGATAGTAGCTGGTTTCGATACTCTGGAAAAAGCTGGGCAGTGTGTATCGGCTCTTATTGCAACTCCCCTATTGCCTTCAGCAGTTGAACTCATGGACTCTACCTGTATCAGTGCTGTCAATCAAGTAGTCAATGCAGGCCTTCCTGACGTTGAAGCATTGTGTATGATAGAAGTAGATGGGCATCCGTCTATAGTAGAGGAAGAATTGAAAGAAGTCACTAAGGTATGTGAGAAGATTGGTGCAATAGGTCTTCAGAGATCAGATGATCCTGCCCAAATGGCCAAATGGACTGCCTCTCGAAGAAGCGTCATGGCATCCTTATCGCGTCTATATTCTAACCTATGCTCTGTATCTCTCGCCGACGATATGGCAGTCCCTATTTCTAAAATTCCTGAGGCCGTAGTGGCGTTTGGAGAGATTGCCAAGAAATACGATGTTATTGTCGGAACCTATGGCCATGCAGCTGATGGCAATCTACACACCAAGATGCTACTTGATCCAGAATCTGAGGAATCTTGGAAGAATGGGGAGAAAGCAGTTGAGGAGATCTTTGACGTTTCCGTAAAGCTCGGCGGAACTGTGACTGGGGAGCATGGAGTAGGAATCTCAAAAGCACCCTATTTCCAGAAGGAACGTGCTAGTATGATACCGGTGATGACTGCTATCAAGAAAGCTATAGATCCGAATAATATAATGAATCCTGGAAAGCTTCAAGCATGGGAAGGAAGTATACTGGCTCATCTACGATATCCATGCGACAGTTACTGTGACCGCGGATAAGTATCATAAGCTTCCAGTGAACACTAATATCGCCATGATGATTGACACTCCAAAAACTACTACGTAAATAGGCACATTCCACCGTAGAATTTTGGAACCATCTAATGGCGGTATTGGTAACAGATTAAATGCAGCCAATAGGAAGTTAACTGAACCTATGGTGTAGAATGCAATAGATAATAGTCCCGATCCGCTTATGAAGTACAGCACAATGAATGCTGCACCTAATACGAGATTAGTAGCTGGACCTGCTAGGCTGATGAGTCCATTCTGCTTACGAGATATCATACCTTGGATGTAAACCGCACCTGGGAGGGCAAAGATAAATCCTAGGAATGAAAAGAATATTCCCATCATAAGTCCTGAAGGATGAGCTCGAAATTCAGCCCATGCTCCGGCTCTTTGGGCTGCAAATTTATGACCTAGTTCATGAAGCACGAAGCCTGAAAGTACTGCGATGAAGGAGACTATTAAGAAGTAAGATATTTTCACTAAATTAGCACTTGCAAGTCCTACCAAGCCATTGAGGAAAGTTAGAGTGAATGCTATGGTGAGCGCTCCGACTGCAATCAATATATTTTTTATCTCAGTTCTACTGAATGAGATCTTACCATAATTCTTAGGGATCTTGATGGCGCCATAATCTTGCATCTCTCTTCTCCATGAGTCCCTAACTCAAATACTTTTAGTTCTAGTGTGAGAACTTGATAAGATTAATAGCTTTGAGAGTTAGCATCAACTCATAATAGCTTAATAGAAACTGCCTATAAATTCTAAATTGATTGTTTCATTTCTATTGGCGATAGATATAATTGGCTCTAAGCTACACAATTGATATGGGCTAAGGAAGCAATGTTTGAAATACAGAATCCATTTTGTAGTGATGCGCCGATTTAGGCATGGTAAAGTCAATTTTCATTGGTGTGATAGATGCGGCACTATCTTACTTGGCGACAAGTGTGACATATGCTCATCCTCTGGTAGACGTTTTAAGGTGTCTAGGCCGGGCGATATCCGTCCAGCTACAGGCCGCACAATAGATTTGATAGTCTCACTTTTCGAAAAATACTTCGGCACTTCTGACTTCTTAAGAGATCGTCTGATATTTTTAAATAAAGTGGCCGGTGAAGATCGAACGGATGAGGTGATATTCCAAGGTCATGTGATTGCAACTATTCGCTATGATCTTCGTATCAGAGATTTCAAGCTGGATCTCAGACTAGATGGAGCGAGATTATTAGCGCCAATTGCTAACAAAGGTCTGGCAATCATGGATCGAGAATCTGGGCACCTCAAAGGTAAGAATTTCTCGGGAGATTTGTTTAATGAGGTAAAAGGATCATTTGAAACTGAAGATCCTTTGATCATATTAGTAGGAAATTTCATCTGCAGCGGTGTAGCTAGAGTAGATAGCGCGGATCTCCACCACTCGAAGCGAGCTATTGGTATACGGGATGTAGGAAGAGGTGAGATATCAATTGCAAAAAAATCATCCTGGACTACTTTTGTCAATGCCAATAAAGCATATATTTTGACACTAGAATCAAAAGGAATTTCAGACATACGATCATACATTGGCAATCATGATCTACCATTGACAATATCTTTCAGCGGAGGAAAAGATTCTCTAGCCTGTTATGGTTTATTATCTAAAGCTTCACAAAAATTTAGTATGATATTTATTGACACTGGATTAGAATTCCCAGAAACAATCCACTATGTCAAAGATTTCTCCCGAAAAGAAAGAAAGAAACTCCTAATAGCTGCCGCTGGTCAGGCATTCTGGGATAATTTAGATGATTTTGGACCTCCAGCAAAAGATTTCAGATGGTGCTGTAAAGTATGCAAATTAGCACCCCTAACAAATTTAATTGAGAAGCAATTTCCTAAAGGTACTATAACTGTAGAAGGAAATCGTGCATTTGAATCATTTTCTCGCTCCACCATTCGGTTTGTTGAACGCAATCCATTTGTTCCCAATCAAACCATATTGAATCCAATTAAGGAGTGGAGGGCGATAGATGTATGGGCATATATCTGGCTCCGAGGATTAGATTATAATCCATTGTATGATGAAGATTTCGAACGTATAGGTTGTTATCTATGCCCGTCCTGCCTGGAATCAGAATGGCGCAACACATCATTGATACATCCTGATCTCCATAGTGAGTGGGATAATTATCTTAAACAGTGGGCAGAAGAATGTGGAAGTGACGATCGATTTGTCACCTATGGTTTCTGGCGCTGGAAAATAATTCCTCCTAAGATGCGACGTATGGCTGAGGAATTCAGAATGTCGATGCCACATATTCGTTCCGATACTCTGGAGCTCAAATGGGTCAAAGGAGTCTCTCCATGTTTGGCTGGTGGGCACTCTGCAGAAGGAGTATTATCAGTACCTCATAATCGAGAATTCGGTAGAGTA
>JAAYTA010000029.1 GCA_012518185.1 Methanobacteriota archaeon | reverse complement strand
TGGTATCAGCGCACTACTACAACGGTGCAAGGAGCATTCTTGAATAAAATCTCAGATGTACTCGTACTCAGTAGCCTTGCCATACCTGCCCGCTCACCGGAAGAACCAATCACTAATGTATTGGCTTTCAATCTATCCGCTGCTAGGAGAAGTGTCTCATGAGCTTCTCCTGCCTCAAGTAAAGTAGCTAGGGGAACGCCCATGTCTGATGCACGGATCTTAGCCCTTCCCAACACTCTCATACCATTCTTGATATGCTTTTCTTTCTCCCCCTGCATCTTGCTGGGCCCCACAATGTAAAGCATGAACAAGTTGGCCTGGAAGGCCTTAGCAAGCGCGAAGGCAAATTCAGCCGCCCTTTCAGAGTGTGGCCTGCCATCGTTACCAACAACAATGTTCATGGTACCTAGCAAATTATTAGTCAAATGATATTTAAGAGTCTAGATAAGATAATCAGTTCTGATAGTATGTTTTTCTTAAATCTATTTCTATTGAACATAATTAACATCGCTCATCATTCATCTCACATGAGATGACGATATGTATTCTATAAAGCGCTTTTTAAATATGAATCATATAGAATCAATACATTTGATAAATTCTATACGTAATCATGAAGATTATCTATCATTAACGTGCAAATCATTTCTTCAACGTAGATCCACAGTATGGACACCTACTCAAGCTACGGTTAGTACTGCGATCGCAATTAGAGCAAGTGACTTCTAGAAATGAGGAACAATAGGGACATCTCTGCATTGTCTTGTGCAACTCTTTATGACACGCCGGACAGCGAATAAAGATTCCTTGCTCATCAGTTAGTTTAGCACTATCTTTCTTACGTCGACTGAATAGTCCCACCACTGAGAGGAGGATAGCCTTCCTCTGCATGATGGTATATATGTTTATTCACATTATATGATTTTTCCGAGATCATAGTAATTTAATTGATTTAATCGTTTAAAGGACTCCGTATTATTCATATCATCATCACGTAGTTCTTGATCAAAATAACAGCATCAACATTCTATTGACGATCTCTTTTACTCACCCTAACATATCACAATGCATGATCGCACATTTCTCAAACAACTACTCCTACGTCCGATACCACTTTGGAAAATGAATTAATACATTGATTAGGGGACTGCAAATATCAAAACAGAGGTGAGAATGATGCAGAAGAGCTTACATGAAAAACGAGTAAATGCAGGGGAGAAGGGTGCTGAAGCTAGATGGAGATCAGGAGGAGAAATAAGCAGTTCTACCAAGGCTAAATTGTCTGAAGCTGGCAAGAAGGGAGCTAGAGCTCAACCTCGTGAAGCAAAAGTAAGAGGTGGAAAAAGAGGGGCGGAGGTGAGATGGGGTGAGGGCGGCAGCGGCATAAGTGATGAAACTAGGAAAAAACTTTCAGAGGCAGGTAAGAAGGGAGCAAAAGCACAACCTCGTGAAGCGAAGGTGAGAGGCGGTAAGAATTCAAGGCGAAGAGAGTGAACAATTCATAAGACAGCGTATGTAATAATGAGTTATTCAGACATCCCTTAATCAAACTTTTATACTTCTTAAAAGTAGTATGCCAGATGGGATACGATCGCGCCTCTTATCAGAGAAATAGAGCTGATGCATTATTCCGTATGGGCTTTCATGCTGAGATGATTGGTAGTGTAGATGAGGCTGAGATGAGATATTCTAAAGCAATTGAAGCTGATCCTACTCATTATAGATCGTACGCTCAACTTGGCCGACTATATAGGCGGAGAGGGGACGTCGAGAAAGCATCACATTATCTCAACGCGGCAGATCGATGCCGATCTAACAACAACACATCAACTCTTCCTAAATCTAGACGAAAGACTCCGCCACCTTCTTTAATATCTCATGTATTAAATTCGCCAGATAGTGAGAAGCCTGATCTAAAAGGCGATGATAAAGTCCGAAATATGCTACTTAATACTTGGGAAACTTTCTTCGGACGATTCGATTCTCTGAGAGAAATCCAGCGAATAGCAGTGCCAATTGTTCTGAATGGCGATAATACGATGATCATAGCACCGACAGCATCTGGCAAAACGGAAGCCATATTCGCTCCCTTGGTGGAGAAAATGATCTCTGAAGATTGGCAAGGTTTATCCTTACTATATATTAGTCCAACTAAGGCATTGGCTGAAGATATCGCTCAGAGACTGACAGGTATTGTAGATCGTCTTGGCATTCGAATAGCTCAGCGCAACGGCGACACTAAAACTTTCGACGAAAAGAATCCACAAAATATTCTCGTTACTACGCCGGAATCGCTCGATTCTCTTCTGAGCTGGAAACCTGAATGCTTACACGACCTAAAAGCGATAGTTCTTGATGAACTGCACATGCTGGATGGAAACTATCGTGGTGATCAGTTAAGAGTACTTCTCCAGCGTCTAAATCTTGAATTAAAAGCAATGCCAGTAATGCATGCCACGACAGCCACAGTATCTAATCCAGAAATTATGGCTTCCAAATATATGAAGGATGCAAAGCTCATACAATCCGGTGGAGGAAGAGGTATTGAATATCGTATCGTCCCCACTCTTGAGCATGCTGCTAGACAATTTATTGAGCTAGGTGCAAGTAAGGCACTAATATTCTGTAATACGCCTCAGGAAACTGAAGAGTTAGCTAGAGTCGATCTACAACGTCATTTCCCGCGTTCATTAATCAAAGTCCATCATGGTAAATTGGATATTGCCATGCGTCAGGATGCTGAGAGCGCTCTTAGGAATGGCAAGAATGTGATATGCGCTTGTACATCCACATTAGAAGTGGGCGTCGATATCGGAGACATTGATGTAGTGATTTTAATGCGGCGTCCTCGCTCGGTCGCTTCACTTTCACAGAGAATTGGCCGTGGAAATCGCAGAGAAGATCGAATAAAAGTTATTGCTATAGCATCTTCGATGGGAGAGGCTCTCTATTATGAGAAAGTCTTCAACGCAGTATCTCGCTCTGAATATGATGCAGCAAGATATGAATTCGATCCTTCAGTAGCCGTACAGCAGATAATATCAATGCTCTCAAATGGTCGAAATCGTTCGGACGGCTATGTTTTTGATGCACTTGAAG
>JAAYTA010000004.1 GCA_012518185.1 Methanobacteriota archaeon | reverse complement strand
TGGTCTTTCTGGAGGAGAAACGACCACGTAAGGCGGTAGCATGGTTACTTGTCATGGTCATGCTTCCAATTGCGGGCGTTATCTTATTCATCATTTTTGGACAAAATTTCCGTAAAACTAAGCAAGCGGATCAGAAATCTGCAAGGGATCGCAAATATGTACAAGATCTGATTAAAGCACATCGCTTAGATGATCTTGTAGCTCCATCATCTCTAAAGAAGGTTGGCCTTGAGACTTATGACGATATGGTTGAGCTACTTATTAACAATAATAATTCGTTCCTGACACATGACAATTCTGTCGAAATATTCTCGGATGGGAATGAGTTTTTTTGCTCTTTATTCAAAGATATAGAGAATGCTAAAAAGCATGTAAATATACAATATTATATAATTCGGCATGACAGATTAGGACGATCATTCCTAGATCTACTGGAGCGCAAAAGTATAGAAGGAGTAGAGATCCGTCTATTGGTAGATGAGGTGGGAACTAGGCTCCCTAGGAGCCGTTATGCCTCCTTACGTAATGCAGGTGTGAAAGTGGAGTTGTTTTATCCTCCACTTATCCGAGCGCTGCCGTTCATAAATCATCGCATTAACTTCCGCAATCATCGCAAGAACGTCATAATAGATGGCTGCATAGGATTCGTAGGTGGATACAATGTTGGTGATGAGTATCTAGGAAAAGTCCGAAAGTGGGGTCGATGGAGAGATGCGGCCTTGCGCATGGAGGGGATGGCAGCTCAAGGTCTTCAATTACGATTTCTTCTTGATTGGAATGACGCATCTGATTTAAAAATGGATGTTGGAGAGAAATATTTTCCGGGAGAAGTATATCGTAATGGTAATGTGCCAATACAAATAGTCAGCAGCGGGCCCGATACACCCAGAGCTCCAATTAAATTATCTTATCTGAAGATGATACATGAGGCTGAAGAAAGCATTTACATTCAATCTCCATATTTTGTCCCCGATGGGAGTGTACGCGATGCGCTAACCATGGCCGCATTATCTGGTGTGGATGTACGTATCATGATACCGGACAAACCTGATCATCCATTTGTACACTGGGTGTCTCTTTCATATTTATGCGAACTTTTACCTGCAGGAATTAAGGGCTACATGTATGGTGATGGCTTCATTCATGCCAAAACTGCAGTAGTTGATGGACAGATTGCATCTATAGGGAGTGCAAACTGGGATGTGAGATCGTTTGAGCTAAATTTTGAAACCAATGCAGTTCTCTATTCAAAAGAAGTGGCAGGAATGCAGAAGGACTCATTCCTTGAAGATTTGTCGCGATGCAAAGAGTTGACTGTAGAAGGATGTGATGGCCATCCTTTGTTTGTGCGTTTCCGCATGTTCATATCGCGATTATTCACGGCGATCCTTTGAATATCTCCATCGCCTATATGCATGTGCTGGGCGGAAGATATTTTGCTCATAATGGATTTGCAACGATGGAACTACATATGGAATGTATTTAGCCATTAATGCAGCACCAGTAGCCCCTTTTGCCAATGCACCTTTTTCTTTACCAACTACGATATTTCTTCGCTTAATAATATCCTGGAGAAAGCCATCCACGTCCTGGGATTTGGAGCAAGTTACAACTGTTCCCAGATCATTAAGCAGATGACCATCTGTGCCAGCAGTACGGCCCATGCGATTCTCTTCTGAAAGTTCTACGGCTTTCATGTTCAGATCTCTAGACATGCCTCCGCATATAATCTCAATCGCATCAAACTCTTCAATGAATGATGGGTGGAGATAGTTGCGATCTATACATCGCTGCACGCCCTTATTAAACATCAGATATCCATATGGATGAGCAGCAGATCGTAAACACTCATATTCTCTAGAACGCTCTATTATGGCCTCACTGTCTAGATATGTAGCTAAATAGGGACTCTTCCGCTTATTGTCGTGAATGTGTCTACGATAGAAATGTTCTAGATCTTCAATAGTATAGAAGTATAGTAATATATGAGGTCCGTCAGAAGAACTTACCTCGATACCCGGCACTATCATAACTCCTGTATCGGCATCTATTGCTTCTCTTACTCCAGATACAGTGTTGTGATCAGTTATAGCTACTCCACATCCCCTTTTCCATGCATGTTTCAATACGTCCCTTATGGACGGGACACCATCTGAATGATCAGTATGATAGTGCATATCTACTGCCGAATAACCTTGAGCTAACAACCTAGGTAGGTTGGGCTTTTCGAACCGCACTATTCTAGTCATCTATAGGTTCACGTCCCTTATCAGATATGATGGTGACGGCTCATAGTTCGATAATCATGCCATCGTATGCAGCTTCGACCGATGTTGCATTTCCCAATGATTCTATCGCTCTTATTGACTCATCTATATCTCGGAAGAACCAGCTTCCGAAATGAGTGATTACAATTCTCGGAGTGAACGGTGAGAAGAATCGTACTAGATCTGGGATGCCATTATGACCATGAAGACGCCCCCTATCGTCTCGACGTACTAACCCGCCTTCTCGAATAAAAGAACCATCGGTGATGACTAAATCTATTTCAGGAATACGGTCTCTGTATCTCCTGCGGACAGATACAAGATCGCCAGTATATATTATCCTATTACATCCTTCCTCTATGAGATAAGCGCATGATCTGTAAGATGCGCTATGTACTGTAGGAATTGGAGTTATGACTAATCCGTCAATTTCCAGTCTATTTCGGATGACCTGTATCTCAGGATGCTCCCTCCACCGTTGTGGTGCATAAGTAGGCACCGGTAGGGAGTCAAGCTCGTCCTCAGTGAAAAAAGCATGATCAGAATGCAGATGTGTAAGGAGTATCGCCTGGGGATTTCGATCTAAAAATATGCGCTCTCCAATGTCGAAAAGCACATCATTAACCAGTACGCCGGAATGGAACATATGATTTGGCGCACTGGGCTCAATATGGCCTCTAGTGCCCAGTATCTCAATGCGCACGATATTGAGATATTAGTACTCATAGAAAATGATCGCCCCTTATATTTGTAGGCATTTAGCACAAAAGTAAGAAGTTCGGCCCCCTATAGTAGCTGTCTGGAGAGGAGTATTGCAGCGTGGGCACACTCCTTTCCGAGATCTGTTTCGCAGTAAGTATGAGTTAGGCAACAAATCAAAGTTAGTTTCAACAGCTATGGATTGTTGTAGCACCCTACGCATAGTATGAAAAATACATTCCAATTCATGATTAGATAATGAGCATGCCTTGTCGTTAGGATTAACTTGACACTGAAATAATATTTCATCTGAGTAAAGATTCCCTATTCCTGCCACCTTGTGCTGATTCATTAACGCTGCCTTTACATTTCCCCTAGAATTTTGAAATGTATTCATGAATATTTCATATGAAATATCTAGAGCATCAGGACCCAGCTTCTTCTCCTTAATGTGCACATCTGGCGATGATACGATATCAAGATGCCCTAACATACGAGGATCTACAAATGCTAATGATCCGCAGCGGAATAAGAATAAGGCACGAGTGAAACGTTCCTCTCTGGACTTATTCA
>JAAYTA010000028.1 GCA_012518185.1 Methanobacteriota archaeon | reverse complement strand
ATTCCTGGTTATGATAGCATACAAGTGGTAGATATGGCATCTAGCACTATCATTGGAAACATTGGCCTCCCAATCGATAACATATTTGTCTTAGCTGGGCAAGCCTGGCTCGTACGTGAAAAGACTAGGAGTAGAGTAATGGTCACAGCTGTAGATGAAGGGACAGAAGTGGCCAACTTCTCATCCTATGATCGATTTGGAGCATTCTTCGACATGTTGCCATATAGTATACGCATTAGGGTGCAACGGCATCGAGAGAATTCAAGTAGGAAAAATGATCAATAGCTCATTAGTTCCATAATCCCGATCGAAAGCGCCCTAGTTGCCATTCAAGCCATTCTTGGCCTCCAGGTGTTTCTTCAATAGCAAGAACTATGTCATGACGCCTTTTCTCAACAAGCCATCGTTTTACATTAGATGAAGTTACCATTCCCTTCACCTTGGGAAACTTCCTTGTCCAATATCTTGCCTGTTTAATTCCCATAACGCCTTCTCGAGATGCATTATCTATCCATAATTGATAGAGGTCTACGTTTTCCTTTATGGCCTCTCGCAGGTTGGAACATTCTCGACCCGAATACTTATCTAAGTATCCGCAAATAATATTCGATACGATCGATTCACTGACTCCGGAGAATAATCCCATCATCAGCATCCTCCCGTATCCAGCATCAATTTATTTATCATTCATCATGACAGCGAATATTCACACATAATCTTTAGTCATCAGTTATCGATAAGGATAATATCTATTACTGAACCAGGAATGTTTATTCAGTTCATTAATCACATAGGCAAATATTTATCTCAACATCATTTAGCCTTAATAAGTTCTATTGAGATTTATGAATAATACTTCTCAGTTCCATAGTAATCAGTTATGGACTAGAAGGGAGATGGATGAAAAGAAAGTATACGGTACCAGGAGAACTCACATTATTGACAGGCGTGATATTGATCTCTTTTGCCATTACGCTGATGGTTAAGGCCGACTTTGGTATCTCAACCATATCCTCTCTCCCATATGTGTTGAGTATCGCTTTTCCTCAGATCTCATTTGGAATATGGAATCCAATGTTTCACGTAAGTCTACTCATCATTCTACTACTCATCACCCGACACATCAAAACTGGATATGTCATTTCATTATTGATGTCAGCCATGTTCGGATTTGTCATTGACATATTCGATTGGCTACTTGCTTCATTACCCACTAATCTATCATTCCGAATTTTATACATTGTAGTGAGCTACGTGATCATGTGCTTCGCCATTTCACTAATGGTCAATTCAAAAATTCCACTCATGATAGTGGATAGTTTCATCAATGATCTTACACAACATTTTAAAGTCACATTTCGTAGATTCAAGACAATTTTTGATATCTCTTGTTTGACTCTATCTATCATACTTTCTTATCTATTCATAGGAGAGCTAGTCGGAGTAGGCATTGCGACAATTATTATGGCATTCATAACTGGATCTGGAGTTCATGTAGTTACTCATTTACTGAGGAAGATAATAGTCATCCGACCTTGGAGTAAAACATTAACCGACATGACTCATTAATCAAAACAATGAATTGATAGACTCGCAAGTTGATGACAGGTTAGGCTCAAGAGCTGTTAGGTGGAGAATATTAGATGATTGAGACAGCATACCGAAAGATCCTGGTACCTACAGATGGTAGTGAAAATACTAGTGCGGCGACTAACTACGCTATTGACATGGCTCGACAGATAAAGGCGGAGATAACTGCATTGAGCGTGGTAGATATCACCAATTATGCAACAATTCCTGGAGAGCCAGATAATGAATCACCATTGTATCAATCTTCTGAAGATGCTGTTCAGAGAGTGATAGAAGCAGCATCTGCACTAGACATTAATGCCAATGGCATGATCATTAACGGCATACCGAGTCGCGACATTGTGGAAGCTTCTCAAGAGTACGATATTATAGTCATGGGAACCACCGGTCGAACTGGTATGACGCACCTAATACTAGGGAGCGTAGCTAGTAAAGTAGTTCGTAGCTCTCGGAGCCCGGTAATTGTAGTACGTGCAGGCAGTACTTCATCATTCAAGTGTGAGAAAATGCTAATAGCTACTGATGGCGGAGATAGTTCTATTAGATCAGTAAGGCATGGATTATCACTAGCTAAAGCATTTGGAGCTTCAGTAACTGCTCTATGTGTAAGCGATGATATTAGAATGACTGTTGAGTCGAAGCTAGGTGAATCTCGACTGGCAAATGCAGCTGTCAATGACGTCATCGCAGAAGGTCGAAAATTAGATTTGAAAGTTGAACCAAAAATAATTTCTGGCTCTCCAGCTGAAGTAATTGTTGAAGCGTCTGATGAATATGATATCCTTGTAATGGGAACGCACGGACGCAAGGGACTTGCTCATTTCCGATTAGGAAGTGTGGCTGAAGCAGTTATCCGCACCGCTAAATGCCCTGTCATGACGGTGTCTTCTTCTACCACTCAACATCAATTAAAATGATAATATGATTCAAATTACTATATCATTTCAAGATCCATTATAGCATTCAGCATTAAGCGACATACTCATATTGGGCCGAATCCTAGCCCCGACTCTCTAAGAAATGCTCTAGCTAGAGATGATAACGCTTCACTTATATGCTCGCCTCTTTCGATTAGAACACTATGATCATATCTAAAATGAGCCGCCCCCATTCGAAGGAATTGACGACATTGTTCGCCGATACCTATGTAGTATACATTTACTCCACGTCGTCGAGCTATAGCTATCTGTGCGGCAATTCTCTCCAAGTAATAATCATGCCCATCGCTGACTAAAATAATAGCTTGCCTGCGAGTTACTCCAACTCTCCTCTTTCTGCTCGTTAGAAGATTATTCGCTACTTGAAGCGCTTGAGCAATACTAGTTCCGCCGCTAGCTATTATATCACCGAGTGCAGAATCTGACACGCTTTGATTCCAGGGCTTGACTATAGTAGAAGTTTCATCATAAGCTGTTATAGCTACACTGATATCTGCCATTTCAAGAGCACGTACTAATGTGGCGGTTGATTTCATTGCATGATCTAATCTAGCGCCATCCATTGAGGCTGAACGATCCAGACAAATCACTATGTCATACTCACTGCGATCTTTTCGATAATTATAGTAGAGATTTCGAGTGTCCGAATTCCCCGCTTTGAACTGAATGAATTCATCAACGTTTATGGCATAACCCTCATCTCTCAGTATCTCATCGTATGAGCGCAATGAGCCTCGAATTCTACGCAAAATATCAGCAGTTCGCTTCATGACTCTCTGATCGATCAGTTCGCCACTCTTATCTGTGGATGCCAAGTGTGGAAGTTCCAAATCATCACTTAGATCTATTAGCGACATTTCTTTCGAGACTTCCGCAAGTATGCTCACTACCTCCTCTATCAGAAGATCTGTTAATTCATCAATATCTTCAGTACCGTCTTCACTAGCTCTTTTTTCCTGTGAACTATCAAAACCTGTGGCCTCTCTCGCCCTATCATCTTCACCAGGCTTTACGACTTTAGTAGAAACTTCCTCACTCTTTATTAGATTGAATATTTCTCGACATGCGGAGGATACAATCCCTTCTTCCATTGGAGACTTACTTATTAAATTCATTAATTCAGCAGTACGTGATACTACCGTATCATCAATGTTACATGATGATAAATTCATATTCACTTTGAGAGCAGCTAGAAGAACTGATCTAGCACGCGTTGTTATGCTATCGCCACAATCATTATTGGATATAGTTGGAGATGCCCCTATCATCAACAATCTATTCACGAGTTGGAATTTTTCCTCTAATGCAGGAAATGAAAGGGATAATAGGCTCTCGACCCTACGATATTCTAGAACATTGAATATGAGACGTTCTACCTCGGTTTCAGGCAATGAGTCAAGAGGAGGGTATAAAATACGTCCACATTCCAGATAAAGAGCCATCCGCTCCACTAGGAAACGGAATGTCGATTGATTATCAATTCCCTTTATAGTTGGTAAATCAAGAGATGAATAAGAGTCTTCATTAGTAGACTCAGGCATGGTAGCTAGATCCATGATTCCTGCTAAAATGCCCAATGACATACTTCGATCAGGTAATACAATTACATGCGATCCTCCACCAGAATCTCTCTTTACAATCGTACCAGTAATGGAAACGAAGCACGGTGCTCCTACAATGATGCTCGCTAGTCGAGAATAATACTCCGAGCGATCCATACAATTACCTTGTCAACTTCCTAGTAAAATCATAAATCATAGTTTTGACGGCAGCTTTCTCAATTTCTTCAAGTTTGGATGTAAATGAGATATCAATAGCTCTATCCAATCCAAACAGAGGTGCTAGTTTTGTCACATTATCAATAGTTCGATGACCAAAGTTCTGTGAGATCTGCCCATCTTTACAAGCATCTCTTATCTTATCTATTAATTTTAGAAAGCTAGTTTCATCATCTGAATTAAGTGAAAGTCGCTTAATCAAATATGCATCAATCCCTGGATCAAAATCCACTTCGACTACTGCCATTCGATCTAACAATGCTTGATTTAATGGCTTGGTAGCGAAATAGCGTGATGGATTCATAGTCGCGAAAAGTCTAAAATCGGGATGAGCATCAATAATTTCACTATTATTGGCTACAGATATTCTACCTTCATCTATGAGTCCATGCAATGAGAACAAGATATCTGCCTCAAGAGCATTAATTTCATCCAGAACTAACCAGTATCCATATCTTATAGCTTGAGTGATCATTCCATCTTGCCAATGGAAGTGACCCTCTTCAGTTGGAGACATCCTGCCTAGTAAGGACGATGTGCGCAAATCACCTGAGCAGTTAATTCTGATAACTGGGCGATTCTGCTCAGAAGCAAGACAGAATATTGATTGATTCTTACCGCTCCCCGCTTCTCCAATGAGAAGTACAGGAAGGTGGCTTTGCTGTATGAGGTCGATAGTACGGATGAGCTCCCTGAACGAACGAGTGTAGGCGATATCTTTCTCTATTTTAGGTATGGATTTCTCCATCAGACTCGCCATACTAGGTGCACAGGCAGGTTTGATATCAGTCATATAGGCCTCCCATTTGCTTTTAGAAGGAAAGCCGCTATTCTAATGTTTTCCTATTCTAGAGTGGAAATGCGGTAGTTATGTACTATTCGCATTCTCCGAAGAATTCATCAGCTCTCTACTCAAAAGAGAGGGATATGACCACTCCGATCGAAGTTACACTGGCAGGAGTGATAATACTAGCGGCAGTTCACATGTTCATTGGTCGATTGCGCTTCATTGATGTTATTCCCAGAAGTCGATGGCTATCTCTAGCTGGCGGAGTGTCAGTAGCATATGTATTCTTACACATAATCCCAGAACTAAGTCTTAGCCAACAACTCTTTTCCACTCCAGTATCATTTATCGGAGTATTTGAGAGACATGTGTATCTAATAGCATTGGCAGGATTGGTAACGTTCTATGCACTAGAACGGCTAGTACGCACGTCTCGAAAAAATGCTTTAGAAAGAGGGAGCGATCGGCCATCATCATCAGTATATGTAGTAAATATTGCATCATTCATGGCGTATAATTTTCTCATCGCGTATCTACTCGTTCATCGAATAATTCCCGGACCTCTCTTATTAATCATGTTCATTGCCGCCTTTGCGCTACATTTCATGGTAGTGGATTTTGGTCTTCGAAAAGATCATTTGAGTGATTATGATCGAAGTGGGCGTTACCTTCTCATTGCATCCTTAGTATTGGGCTGGATGGTTGGGAACTTATACACTATTCATGAGATGGGTGTTGCTATTATAGCTGCATTTCTAGGTGGTGGCGTGATATTGAATGTACTTAAGGAAGAATTACCGGAAGAGAGGAGAGGGCGCATATTTCCATTTGTAATAGGTGTCGCCGGATATGCTCTACTATTGCTCTTCGTATAATGTAGGTAGTGATACAATATTATGAAAGAATAGGAAAAAGTGTTAAGGGACTAGTGTATTGAATGTCTATGAATAAGCAGCGGATAGCGATTGTTGCCATTATTGTAGGCATCGTCGTTTTCCTCCTGAAGATATTAGCTTATCTCCTCTCCAATTCAGTGGCATTACTCTCAGATGCCATGGAGTCGATAATCAACATCGCAGCGTCAATCATGATGTTAATGGCACTGAGAGTAGCGAGCATGCCAGAGGACTCCGATCATAGATATGGTCATCATAAGGCTGAAAACATCTCTGCTATGATAGAAGGTATACTGATAATAGTTGCAGCAGTGCTTATAGTAGAAGCCAGTATAGGACGAATCCTAAGTCCCGTTCCACTCACTGATGTAGATATGGGATTACTAGTTTCACTTATTGCTACATCCCTTAACGGTGCTCTTGCCATTGTCATGATGAGAGAGGCTCGACGAAGTCACTCTATAGCACTTGAAGGCGATGCCAAACATTTGTTTTCCGATGTAATATCTTCAGTAGGCGTAGTAATAGCCTTATTCATCGCTACTCTAACTGGCCTTTACATTCTAGACGCTATTGTTGCCATTGTAGTAGCTGTAATACTTGCTAAAATGGGCATTGACGTATTGCGTAGGACAGCTCATGACCTCATGGATTCCACATGTGAGGAAGAAGAGGAAATCATCGAAGAGATATTAGATAGAAATAGCGGATATCTGGAATATCATGAGTTGAAAACTCGAAGATCTGGGAAGAGAATTTTTATGGATGTGCATATGTGTCTGAATGGCGATATGACTGTCTCAGAAGGTATAGATCTAGTTCTGAAGATCGAAGATGAACTTAAGGATGAAATCCCTGGACTCGTCCCCAACATTCGCATAGAAGATCATACGCATTGTAAAACTTACAGTTCAAAAAAATCTAAATAAAATGAATAGACAGAATCATGTTATCGAATAATGATCAATCATATTCATTACTGCTAAGTAATACTAATCTCAACATAATATTTCAATATATTTCATAAACAGTGAAGTAGGATTTATTCTCGATAGAAGAGTGCGGGCGCCGGGATTTGAACCCGAGTTCTAACCTTGGCAAGGTCAAGTGATAACCAGCTACACCACGCCCGCTTGGTGTCCCCAGATTAAACTTCACTGATATAAAGGTTATCGGTGCTGGATACTCTCTTTCTCCATAATGAAATGGATGAAAGGTGTTTCATGGACTGACAGCTATCAAGATATCTCTAACTTGGATTGTGTCAACTGTCTTACCTTCTAGGGTTAGCTTTCTTTCCACCTCGACAAAGCGCCTATCCAGTGTGACACTGCTTCCATCACTCAGATCTAATATGAGTTCACTCTTCTCCACTGCAGGGCCAGCCTCCGCTGGATCTAGAGAGGCTAGGATATCCATAATTTCCTTACCTTTTTGCCTAAACGTTGGCCCTATGGCCGATTTTATAGGCTTCAATTCAGCCACTTCTTCTTTGAGATCGGCTTCTAGCACTATTTTCAACTCTTTGCCTCTCAAGGTCTCGAGCACATCGTTTTCATAGCCTTGAAGCTCCACCGCTGCAGGACCAATGAGTTCTATTAGTTCTACTTCTCGATTTAGTGGGAAACCCTTCTCTGCTTTCCAAGCTCGTATGGCACTGATAACTTCCTTTATGAGATCTCCCTTTCTCTCATCTTCATCAGATATTAAGACCTCTTCAGGCCAAGACGAGATGTGAATACTACGAACTCCTTCAAGCTCTAGGAAATTATCCTGATATATGCTCTCAGTAACATGCGGCATGAGCGGAGCAAGCATCTTGGTAATGCCTAATGTGATGGTGTATAGGGTAAATCGCACACCATCATCACCATCCCTAGTACGATGCTTAACCATCTCCAGATAATGATCAGCATATTCGTGCCATGCGAACTCTTCTATCTCTCTCATTGCACGATCGAATTGATATTTTTCAAAGAATTCGGTAGCTCTTTGAACAACTCTTGAGAACTTGCTTAAAATCCATCTATCCATAGGTTGGAGTCCCTTCATCTCCGGTTTCTCTTTTACAACCATTCCTGTGAATTTACCAATGTTCCAGAGTTTGTTACATAATCGCTTTCCATGGATTACGTCCTTCTCTCTAAACGCATTGTCTTCGCCTAGAGCACAAGTACATGCATAGTATCGAAGAGCATCTGCTCCGTATTCCTCTAGTATTGGTATTGGATCAATGACATTATCCAGAGAAGAGTGCATAGGTGTTCCATCAGGTGCCATGATGAATCCATGAATCATGATATGATCCCAGGGCTTCTCTCCAGTCATGAGATAGCACCTGAGTAGTGAATAGAACGCCCATGTTCTGATAATGTCATGACTCTGGGGGCGCATAGACATGGGGTAGAAATGCTTAAACTTCTCATTGTCTCGCTCCCAGAACATATTGTACAATGCGCTGATACTGGAATCCATCCAAGTATCAAAGACATCAGTACAACCTATCAAGTTACCACCGCAGGCAGGACACTTATCAACTGGCGGATCATCGATCGTTGGATCAACATATGCCTGAGATTCTTCGGCTGGAACGACTTTATCGCAATTCTCACATTCCCATATGGGTATAGGAGTAGCGAAGTATCTTTGTCGAGATATAACCCAATCCCACTGCAGTGAGTTAACCCAATCCTGCAAGCGAACTTTCATGAAACTTGGATACCACTCGACCTCATCAGCTAATTTAAGCACTTGTTCTTTGAAATCCATTGTTTTCAAGAACCATTGAGGCATTTGAAGATATTCGATAGGATGATGACAGCGCCAGCATCCTCCCACATTCTGTTCAGAATCTTCTTGTTTGACCAATAGATCTGCAGCTTTCAGGTCATCAATTATGGCGCGCCTGCCATCTTTTACAGTGAGACCTTCATATTTACCTGTAAGTGATGTGAGATGTCCACTTTCATCAATAGCTTGATCCATGGGTAGATCGTATGCCATAACCCATTCTAGATCAGTTTTGTCACCAATAGTGCATATCATCACCACGCCCGTTCCAAAGTCTGGATCGACTTTATCATCAGCAATGACTTTGATAGCTTTTCCATAAATGGGTGTTATTAATTCCCTACCTATCAAATGTTCCTTGCTCTGATCTTCAGGTGAGATAGCAACCATCTGGCATGCAGATAATAATTCTGGACGAGTTGTAGCAATAACAATGTCTTCATTAGTGTCCTTTAGCTTGAACTTGATATAGTTCAGCTTGGTCATATTGTCCGAATACTCTACTTCAGCATCTGCCAGTGCGGTAGTGCATGAAGGGCACCAGTTTACAGGGAATGTGCCCTTATACACGACGCCTCTCTCGAGTAAGCGTAAAAATGTTATCTGAGTAATGCGTCGATAATATGGAGCATCAGTCTGATAATAAATGGAAGAATCCATCGATTCTCCCAGCATCTCGAATTGTTCAGTCATCTCGCCAATGAATGAATTAGCATATTCTGAACACATTCGAATATATTCTTGGCGCGGAGTAGTCTGTTTGTTAATACCATGCCTCTTCTCCACTCTTATTTCCGTTGGTGTCCCATTAACGTCAAAACACAATGGAAAGAATACATTATTACCGCGCATACGTCTGTAACGAGCAGCGAAATCGATAAGTGAATAGCCTGTAGCGTGACCCAGGTGTAAAGAGCCTGAGGTATAACGCGGAGGAGTATCTATACTGTATATTGGTTTGGGAGAGCAAGGATCGAATTTGTAAATCTCCCACTCCTTCCATTTCTGCTGTAACTTCCTTTCAGACTCTGATGCATTATATTGTGACATGGCCAGAGATGGAATAGACAAATGGATTAAAAGAGTTTGTAATCAGCAATGCTAATTTGAAGCATGTAGATTAAGCTGCTAGCTTTAATGATTCAACCAATAATTATTGTATAGGATATATGCTTAATTATCGTTAGAATAATAAGATGAAGTGGTTTATGGGGGCGAGGATATACCTGCGCCCTACAATAATCACCAGGGATGTCCAATATTTCTGGTGCGTCGTTGGTGATCTAGCTTTTCCTCTTTCTTATCGATCACTCGTCGCTCGAAGATTCCCATCAAGTCAGTTGTTGCTTGTATGAGATCCCACTCAACCGCATTAGCAGTCATCACACCATTGACAGTGATAAGTCTACCATTCATACTATACTTAGTACGAATGCCCTCTTGGTGATATTTGCCAACATGCAGACTGAACATTAATGGTGTCACTATACGAGCTATTTTCTGCACAGATTGAGTAATGACCCTCTCCATTTGTTCAGTCTCGAAACGATCCTCTTCCCCCATCCCGGTGATCTGCATATACATCATATCTCTCCGCCGGAAGGATGCTACCAATTCTACTAGATCGTATTTTGTAACAATACCTCGCAGCTCCCTTTCCTCAGTGATAGGGAGTGTAGAAATATTTCGATCTAACATGATTTTAGCAGCATCACCGACCGTAGTTCCTGGAGGGATAGTTACTGGATCTTCTACCATGACCGATTCAACTAGTACATTGGCAGGGAAACTATTCCCGATGACTTCGCCGAGTGTCTGCCTATTCTTCTCTCTCCAGTTATAGCCTGCAAGATCTTTGAAACCTACAATACCCATTATGCGTTCATGGGTATCAATTACTGGAAGTATGCGGACGTCTAGCCCCCACATGTCAGCCATAGCGTCTACTACCAGGTCTTTTCCTGTTGCAGTACGGACTTCTGGAGACATAACCGACTCTACAGGCACATCACGAAGGTCTGGGATATTTCTTAGCAACGACAGAATGTGTCCTCTTGTTAGTATGCCTTCAATATGATCATCATTCACGATAGGCAATTGTCTATACCCTTCTCGTAATAGAACCTCTGCAGCCTCCGTAATAGCTGTTTCTGGAGATACTGCTGGAGGAGAGATAGAGATGGTGCTTACTTTAGCATCGATGGAGAGATTTCTACGCTTTAGTATAGTGCCATAGCTGATCAATCCATCAATGCGCTTTCCATCTCTACTTACGGGAATTTCATGAAGGTCAAGTTCTGACATTTTAGAGAGTGCATCGCTCAAACGTTCATCAGGTCTGATAGTGATGAATTCCTTATCCATCGTATCAGAGAGACGGACGTCATCGATCTTCGCTCTAAGCACCTCTTTCTTATTGATACCTACAAGTTCTTCTGCAGTCATGTCACCACGCTTGCTACTTGTTTAATTCGTTCAATCCATGCCCTATTGAGCAAGATATGGCCCTCACTGAGGCCCAAGCTATTATTCAGTTTCTGGACACTACATTTAGAGCAGTGTCCAGGGTATTTATTTCATTAGGAGCCGCAAATGTTCCCTGGAATGGTTGTTTGTAGTCTCCAATTTTTAACCGGACGCTCTGTGTTTTTTTCGATAAGCTATCCTTTCTTCTTTCTTTTCAATCACTCGGCGCTCGAATCGCTGCATTAGTGTATTGGTTGCTTTTATGATGTCCCAATCCACTGCGCTAGCTACCCAAATCCGCCCCTCAGTGATCAGCCTGCCATTGAGTGAATATTTCAGTTTTCCACCATTGGCGTGATACTTTGTCACATGTAGTGTGAACAACATGGGTCGCGATATCTTGGCAATTTTGTGTAACGACTGGGATATAGTATTATCTATCTCATCGACGGCGAATCTGTCCTCATGATCTAGTCCAGTTATCTGAGTATATACCATATCTCTTTGGCGGAAAGAAGCCAAGAGCTCGATCATATCGTACTTAGTAAGTATGCCTACGAGATCGCCATCATCTACTACGGGCAATGTGGATATGTGATGCTCCATCATCTTATCCACTGCCTCTCCCAGCGTAGAGGTAGAAGATATAGTGTGCACTGCGTTAAGAGCTATAGAGGAGACTTTAATCTCTACTGGACTGTTATCTCCAGTTACTTCGCCCACTGTCTCACGTTTTCGCTCTCTCCAATTATAATTTGCTACCTGCTTTATCCCTATAATGCCAGTTAATTGGCCAGCATCATCCACTACAGGCAGCGTCCTGATAGTAAGATTTTTCATGCTGAGTACTGCAGCATCTACCGAATCCTCAGAACTGATAGTCTGAACGTCTTCAGTCATGATATCATAGACTTTGAGGTCGCGAAGCTCTCTAATATCCTTGATAATGCTAGCAATATCGGTCCTAGTGATGATTCCCTGTATTTCTTGCCTAGTGACTATTGGAATTTGCCTGAATCCAGAGGTAAGGAATGCTTCTGCTACCTCAGTCATAGGAGTATCAGGAGATATTTCTTGAGGCATAATAGATATGGAGCCTGCTTTAGATGAAGTTGATAGATTCCTCCGCTTGAGCAGGATGCCGTAGCTGACAACTCCCATCAGGCGCTTTCCATCCTGACTTACTGGAATCTCATGAAGGTCCAAATTCCCCATCTTCTTAAGTACATCAGTGAGATTTTCATCTGGACTGACGTATGAGAAATCAGTGGACATTTTGTCTCTCAGCTTAACCGCATCGATCAAAGAGCAAATATGCTCTCTCTTCTGTATTCCTGTCAGCTCGTTCGGGGTCATTCAATTCCTCCACGAAGCGTTTTGAACCTAATCCTCCCTCCCTATTCACTCCAATATGTCCTTTAATGATATTGAAGTTGGCGGCACTTTTCCCTCATTTTGGAGAGAAAAGTAGCATTTTTGTGAAAAACGTAAGTCTTTAGAAAAACTCACTATTCAACAGCGAACATGGATAGGTCGACATCACAAAGTGCTGCTCTAACTACATCAAGAATTTCGTCAAAGCGGACTCTTACTTGAGAGCTAGTGTCTCTTTCACGTATAGTAACTGTTCCATCTTCACGAGTCTGATAATCAACAGTTATGCACCAAGGAGTACCGATCTCATCCATACGCGCATAACGCCTACCGATGGATCCTGAATCATCATAATATGTCTCTATGCCGCTGTAGCGAAGTTCTTGATCAATGTCCTTAGCAAGATCATCCAATCCATCGCGCGCCATAAGGGGAAATACTCCGACCTTGATGGGAGCCACTGTCTGCTTCAATGATAGTAGAGTCTGATCGTCTTTCTTTGAATATGCATGCTCTAATATGGTATAGATAATTCTATCTAGGCCATATGATGGCTCAATGACATGTGGTATAGATCTAACACCAGTCACTTTTTCTTTAACTCTTACTACCTCAAACAACTCATCAGAGATGGCTATATCTTCACCATCGATTTCAATAATGATTGATCCATCTTTTACTTCTACTGGATCGGCTTCCTCTAATACTTCACCGATCTTACCCGCCTTACCCTTATACATGGGGCCTAGCTTATCATAACGAGGCTTTATGCGGTCTATTTCCATTTCTTGAGGTTCATCGAGCCGTTTAAATGAAGACATCTCTACGCCTGAGAACTGTGAATGCCTGGACAAATCCCAGCAGCCTCTATCAGCTATACCTACTATCTCTGTCCACCCATAGCTCAGCAAGCTCTCAACATCCCAGCAATCGGCAGCATAGTGAGCCATTTCATCTCTCTCGTGCTGTCGGAAACGGAGCCTCTCCTCATCTACTCCTACAGCTTTGAGAAACTCTTGTGTAAGCCACATGAAATATGCCAGGACTTGGTTGCAAATAATGCCTTGATCTACTGCATCGCCAATAGAAATTTCCATCTCAAGACCATCGTTTGCTAATAAACGAAGAGTCTCTGAAGATACATCATCGAAACGAGGCCAGGTCTTATCCTCTCCATCGATGAAAAGTTCACATTCCATCATGTTGAACTCTCTTAGTCGAATGATGCCTTGACGGGGGGAAATTTCATTTCGATAGCCACGCCCTACTTGAATAACTCCAAGTGGTAATTTTTCACGGTTGTAGCGATATAAGTTAGGAAAATTCACGAATATTCCCTGAGCAGTTTCTGGACGGATGTATCCAACGCGACCCGAGCCTGGCCCTATATTCGTCTTGAACATAAGATTAAACTCTTCAACTGAAGAAAGTCCACCGCTACATGCGGGGCACACAACTTTATTGATTCGAATTAACTCATCGAGTTCCTTATCTTTCAATGCTCCAGCATTGGGATGATATTCTATCACAAGATGATCGGCACGGAAAGCATCGCTACATACTTTGCATCTCACCATCTTATCGGCGAATTCATCAACGTGCCCAGATGCTTTGAACACAATTTCAGGATTTATGGTCTCAGAATCAATTTCAATGAATCCCTCGCCTAATGTGTATAGTCTGCGCCAAATCTCAATGATATTGTTCTTGAGTGCCGTTCCTAGTGGACCGTAATCATACATTCCGGCCACTCCGCCGTAGATTTCGAACGATGGATAGAGGAAGCCTCTGCGCTTACAGAGTGATAGGATATCTTGTGCATCTGCCATGAGCGTACCTTCTTATTGATTTTAATCAGCCAATATGGAGATAATATCCAGATCGTATAGCATAGCCGTCAACATATTTCTGGAATCGACTACTGGCAACTGCCCGAAGTCGTTTCTCCTCATGGTCCTGGCTGCATCGGATACGCTAGTCCGCTTAAAAACTGTTACGGGACTATCCGTCATAATTCGGCTAACTGGTACCATCGGGACGTCAATCTTAGAGACTTGATACCACATTCTCAAGATATTACGATAATTTTCCCAACTCCAGTTATCGTCCTCTCCTCCCAGCCCCATATCTTGCTCAAGAACGCTTTCATGGATATGGAATTTGTTAAAAATATCGCGATCAGTTAATATGCCATTAAGCTGACCTGCTGCATCGAGTACTGGTAATGCATCTACATTTGTTACACGAAAAGTAGTGAATGCTACCATCAAAGGAGCTTCTGAATATATCGGAACGCATGGCGATAACACTAATTCCTCGATTGGGATGTTAGATGCACGTTTCTCTACTTCATAAAGAAGATCTGTAGGAGTAATTATTCCTATGAGTCTCTCATCTTCAATTACTGGTAGATGTGTGGCCATTGTTTCTGACATAAGCTTAGCTGCATCTTCCACTGAGGCGTCAGATGATATGCATACAGGATCTCTCTGCATTATTAGCACAAGTTGCTCTTCTTCTGGACTATTGAGAATGTCTCGTCTAGTTACTAGACCAGCTAGCCTCTTACCATCCCTTTTCACTAGGGGGACGCCTGTGAGATTATGTTTTACCATCAGCTTTAGTACATCAGTACGTGTGCCGGGTAAAGTAGATACTATAGGTTTATGAGTCATCACATCTCGGACTACTGTCATACTATTCCTCCTGAATATTGGATCTAACAACAAGCACCGGAGTAGGTGCAAACCTCACCACTCTTTCTGCCACACTTCCAAGGAGGATCTTCGAGATGCCCGTGCGCCCTAGGGTGCCCATAACGACTAGATCATGGTCTTTTGCTAATTCCACGATCCTCTTCACAGGGGAACCCTCCTGCACTAATGGGGTGACTTTAACTCCCACTCTGGCACCTTCTTCCACTACATGGTCAACAGCATCTTGACCTTCCTTTTCAAGAAGCGAATAGATGGAAACTACTGTGGAATCCATTGGAAAATTTACAAACGAGGTTTGGTCAACTACATATAATGCAGTTACTTCCGCGCCCATTACTCTGGCGATCTCCAAGCCCTGCGTTATGGCTTTCTGAGTGTATTCGCTTCCATCGGTCGGTATGAGGATTTTCTTGAAGTTACTCATGAAGGAACTCTCCTTTTTCGTCCAACGCAGACTAGCAATGGATCTTGTCCAGCAGTTCGTAGGATGACGTCGGTAATAGGGTCTCCGCCATGCGCTCGGACAACCATCAGATCGCATGGTGAACCCGGATCAAGCTCTATTAGAGGACTTTCATTTATAATTTTTCTTCCATTACATGTAGCCATACTCATCACGCAATCTATACGGCTCATTCCTTGGGAACGCAGCAATCTTCCTGCGAATTCCATCTCTATGAACATATCAGGGAACGATATCATGGCATTATCGGTCCCCAACGCTACTACAACTCCTGCTTCGATCATTCGGCGAAGTGGAGTGGTGAGGCCAAAAAACATATTGGAACGGGGACAAACAACTATAGGGACTCCCTCTTGAGCACATATTTCCAAGTCATCATCCGTTGCCTTGCACATATGTACTAGATATGAAGGCTTGAGATCAAGCACCTTATCAAGATCTTCTCTCACTCGCTCAGAGCAGTGTAATGCGAATACTTTTTTTCTGGAATGTACTAGATCTGATAGTTCTCTAAGTTCTTCATAATTCCAATCAGATATTGCTGAAGGACCTATCCCATCAGCGATTTTAAGAATTTCCAGAACTTCTTCTTTATTGAATTTGGGCTCCCTAGTCTTTCCCATAATGAATGGTCGTGCTCCCTGGGCCGATTGAAGCACCATGGATCCATCAACGCCACCCTCCCTAAAGTCTGAAAACACTGAGGTCCCTCTTCGAAGCATACACTCTGAGATATAGGATACTGCCTGACGCTGTTTCTCCAAAGGTGTCTTTTTTAGCACTTGGTATTTCAGACCACTGGGAGGTGCTACTACTTCTGCAAGTGACATATCTAGGTCAACTGGGACAACGTAATCGACGATATGACTATGTGAATTAATAAAGGTAGGAAGTATAATTCCTTCTGCGATACTTTTCTTTGCACGACCTCTACCTTTCTCTACGATCATGCCGTCTTCGAAACCTATATGTCCATTATAGAATCCATTTGGAGTCCATATTAGACCGGATACATATTCCACAAATGTTCAAAGGTTGATGACTATATCAAACAACTGCTGGCATTACTAATTATTAGATATCGTACCTTATGCATAATATCATTTCATTAGGTATCTCACCACTATGATAATATGCTAGCTCGATGACAATCAACATCAATTTTACATACGTCTCATATGTCAGTGAATTTCTCTCACATTATCTGATATAATTTCGCAGAAGTCTTTTTATACGTAAATTTTATTGGTGCGGTAACTAAGTGAGGTGTCATAATATGGCCGTTAAGATCAAAGCAGAAGATTGTGTTGGATGTGGAGCTTGCGAGGATGTTTGCCCCCAGGATGCCAT
>JAAYTA010000027.1 GCA_012518185.1 Methanobacteriota archaeon | reverse complement strand
TAGCTGCTGTCGCCGCTTCGGTTTTGATCGGTACAGCCAATCAAGTTCGTGAACAAGCACAGAGCACTGGTAATCAGGCGATTAATAATGTAGCTTCTGGATTCATCGTTCATGATGTGGTTGGGACAGTTGATAAGGAAGAAAATAAGATAGATGAGATTGTGATCTATCTCAGACTTGCTGCTGGCTCACCTAGAATTAACATGGCTAATGTCATGATTACATTAGTTTCCGGCGACGTGAATCAGGTTATGAATATGCATCCTGGCGAGTCAATTGATGGCTGGAGATATGAAGACAAGAAGTGTGAAGTTGCTGATATAAATCATTTAAAGGTAGAAACAGAAACTGGATATCTGATGTATGCGCCAGGAGAGGGCAGCGAATATGTCTACTACCCCACTGATAATGGAGTATTAGAACGCGTGCAGTTAGATAATGAGTACTATGGTGATGATGGTAAATTGAACTGGGAAACTGAGGAGCCTAATGTTGAGTTTACAGCATATAGTGAAGGGGATGGAGGTACAGCTGCTACTCTGAAAGCTGGAGAGGATGAATTTTCACTATATGTGCTGACTGATATACAAAACGATAGTGTGAAAAATTCTTACTTCACTGAGAGAGTACAGGCTACAGACGCTGAGATCCCCTGGAGGTCTTCCAACTACGTTGTTGCTCAAGGTGATCTCATAGCTGTCCATGTCGTAATAGATGGAAATGAGAGTATTAGCTTCACACAAGCTGGCTCGATCAAGATCATGCCTGCATATGGTCAGATGAATCAGATCAATTTCGAGACACCTGAGTCATTCTCGACCAAATTTGTGAGCCTATGAGAGAATACTCTCCAAACCTTTTCCCATTTATTTATTATTTAGGAAGATAATACACTGAAAAACAGAAGCGGAGGAGAAACGATGACGTTAAAAAACAGAATAGTATTATCATTACTTTCATTTCTTGCAATCTTATCTTTCATGAAAAAGAAAGATGGAAAATCAGATAAGCCTGCATCTGATGATGTTCAGACTAGTGGAGGAGAACTTTCTCTCGGCACTCTAGATGGAGGGCTAAGTAGTCTATCTATGCTCTCTAGTGATGATTCTAATGATGAGGATCTGAGCGATACATTGCTTGCTAAATCAGGATCGGGAGGATTTTCCGACCGGAGGATGCAGGAGCTCGAAGTGGACATGAACGACCTTAATAAGCAGGTTGAAACCATCGAACGAAGTAGTAGGGTCGCTAGGGGAGAACTTGACGACATTAAAGTGGAAATCAATGAGATCAATGAATCGATCAGAAATCTACTGAATGTATATGAGGCAATAAGCCGCCCTTATAATCCCTTTGGAGATGGTGGAGATTTACCGGACATTACACCTGATATATCAAACGGAGAATTGAGTGCTGGAGGTGTAATGATGAGTACGAATCTAGGTGAATTGAGCGATGTTCCATTTGATGAAGAGGGTCCACTCGATCGAATCGTAAGACCTGATGAAGAAGAATCCGCAACAATGCTCGATATTAATCCAATGGACCTTGTTGATCAAACATCGGTATCATCAAACTCTGAAGCCATCTTACAAGATACTGTTGCCAGAGTGAGCACAGCTGATACATCAGCAACTACATCTTTCGATCCATTCGTACTTGAGCAATTCCATAAGATACTAGTGCACCAACTCGGTAAAATCTACAATGGATGTCTCAAAGAAGGAAGTGTGAATAACAATGATATCGATGATCTTGACCGCTGGCTGGCTGAATTTAAGCGGATAGGCGGAGCGTAATGGGATTAAGTATCTCTGCAGCAACTGCAGTCATATTCATTTCTGCAGTTCTTGCCTTCAGTGGGATTTTCGCTGTTGTATCTAATGCTCAAGACTCGCTAATAGATGAGCATAGAGATTACCTATCTAGATTGGATGATAAAGCATCCACACGTCTTACTATTAGTGAGATATTGATCGATACAGATACTATCAGTGTGATGAATGAGGGCACTACTACTCTAGATGTTAGAGAAATAGATCTGCTTATTGACGGCATATTAAGCAACGATCGTATCGAATCGACTAGAGTTAATGGAATAGAGGAAACGAATATATGGATGCCAGGCGAGATGCTGGAGATCAGTGTACCTGAAATTCCAATCGATGCTAAGATACGCATAATCTCCAGTAACGGTGCCTCAGCATATGTCTAGGAGATATGTATATGAGCGCCGATGCATCTGTCACTCAAACCACATTCTTCATTGCATCACTTGTGGTAGCTGCTTCTCTAGCAGGAGTCATAATCGGAATCTCAAACTCTATGGCTAATGAGATTGAGAATAAAGTTCAGGTAGCTTCTGATCAGATGGCTACAGACATGGTAATCATCAATGATCCTCGCAGTGTACCCTACAACGATGGAATGATAACAATATATGTTAAGAACGTCGGCGACATTTCACTGAAATATAATAGAATTACGATACTCATAGATGGAAGATTTGTAAAAGATCCAAATATCTCGCTGAGTGATAGTAGTGTAGGATGGTCGTCTGGATCGGTGATAGAAATTACTGCTCCTATTGATCTTGAGAAAGGCGACCATTCGGTAAAAGTCACTACTGACAATGGATTTAGCGATACCATGCTGTTCAGGCTTTGAACGTTAGAATAGGTCAGGGCAGAAGTATGATAAAACAAAAAGAATACAAAACTGAACTTCTAAACATACATCTTGATATTGACGAGCTTTCGTTGAGATTAGGTGGTGGGATCCCTAGAGGATCAATAGTTCTAATAGAGGGCCCCCTGGGATCTGGCCGCTCAGTACTTTGTCAGCGAATATTATATGGATTATTAGCAAACCATCAGAGTGCAACTTATGTCTCAACTGAACTTACGATGAGAGATTTTATCGATCAGATGACGTCGCTTGGATATGATATCAGTCGACACATAATGTCACGGGCTCTTCAATTTTTTCCAGTATATCCTTTGATAGGTCAAGCGTCCTCTCGCGTTAATTTCATGGACAGACTTATCGATTCTCCAATATTATATGAAAAAGATGTATTATTTGTTGACTCTCTCAGCACACTTACTAAAGATACATTAGATGAGCAGAGTTGCATTCGATTAGTTGGCTTCATGAAGAGAGCAATGAAACTTCAGAAGACTATGATCTTGACAATTGAAGAGGGATTTCCAGGAATGGATCCACTTCGACAGGCTGCGGATATCTACATGACTCTGAATATGAGGGCAAGTAGTCATGATATTGTACGCTCTATGCACATGAAGCGATATCAGCGTGCAAGGGGGCAACTCGACGACATTATATTATTCCGAATTGAACCAGGCTTTGGTCTTGTAATTGAGATCACTGAGGTGTCGGGCTGATGACTCAGCGAGGTTTGGATTTAGATAATGCAATAGCCCGCGATCCTCACCTCCGAGAGTATATAAAGGAATTGAAAAAAACCACCAATCTATTGCCCAAATATTTCGAAAATTTATCTGTCGGAGATCTAGCTGAGATTCGAAAGAATGCTATTCTTGATCCAACGTCAGCCAATATAATATACAAGATCGGAGGCGGGCACATCCACATCGATGCGTTACGCTCTCGCTATATCACAATTGAAGCAAGACTCAATCTTGAAGAAAAAGAGATGCTTAGAAGAATTAAGGATCTGATATTAGAGAAAGCCGCCTTGGAAGAATCAGTAGAAACTAAAGAAGACCTTGTCCGTATTCTAGGTAAACTATTCGATCAGTCGGTAGAAGTCGTTGATAGAAAGAGTAGGATACGAAGAAAGCGATCAGGCAATAAAGTAGTAGTAGATAAGCGCGATTATGAACTTTTAAAATATTATATCAATCGAGATATTGTCGGCTATGGACCAATCGAACCTCTAATTATGGATCCATACATTGAGGATATCCACCTTATCGGTACTTCTAGAGTCCGTGTCTCACATAAGGCATTTCAATATGGATTAGAGACTAATGTGAGATTCGACGATGAGATTACACTAAATGAATTCTTCATTTCCATGTCCGAGCGAATGGGTCGACCAGTAAGTGCATCAAGACCTATAGTAGATGGTACGCTTCCAGATGGCTCTCGAATTAATATGATTTACTCGACCGACATTAGCGCACGTGGTTCATCATTCACTATACGTAAATTCGCTGCTGAACCAATATCTCCAATACAGCTGATAAAGTGGGGAACACTTTCTCCCGAACTTGTAGCATATATTTGGTTGTGTCTTGAGAATAAGATGAATATTATATTAGCCGGAGAGACTGCCTCAGGTAAAACCACAACACTGAATGCACTTCTATGCTTCATTGATCATCGTGGCAAGATATATTCTGTAGAAGATACTCCAGAAGTCAAGCCACCACAGCGAGGTTGGCAGAGATGTGTTACTCGTGAAGCCGGTCCAGAAGATGCACGTGTGACTATGTTCGATCTACTTCGAGCAGCACTACGTTCCCGCCCCGACTACATCGTCATTGGAGAGATTAGAGGCGAGGAGGGGAGAGTTGCTTTCCAATGTATGCAGACAGGCATTCCCGTTCTATCTACTTTTCATGCATCAAGTGCTTCTAAATTCATTCAGCGTATGACTGGTCAGCCAATCAATATCCCTATGTCTTTCATCGATAATGTAAACGTCATTATATTCCAGTCAGCTGTGAATGTTAACCGCCGCTTTCTACGCCGTGTTACTGGAGTGGAAGAGTTCATAGGATATAGTAAAGAAGAAGGCGGTGTGCTAACTAGAAATGTATTCAAATGGGATTCAGCTGCAGATAAATTATATTTCCGAGGTAATAACAACTCTTACATTCTAGAGAAGAGGATCGCTCTGGAGCATGGATATTCTGAACCTAAAGAGATTTATGACGAATTAAGAAGGCGAGAGAGAATCATCCTCAAGATGATGGAACTAGATATCGTTGGATATCATGAAGTCAATAAGATATTGAACGATTATTACGAATACGGTCCAGAATCGCTCCCATTCACAGTGTGATGCTATGAAGATGGAGAAATGGCTGCGCGACCTCGAGATAGAGAAGGAGACCTATTTTAGACTAGTTTTATTCTCCACCGTACTTCTAGGCCTCATTGTACCAGTCATACTTACTCTATTACTAGCTCCTTATCTAACAAGATCATTACTCATTCTTGCATATGTCATTCCTTTATTCTTACTATTTGTTGTAGTCATGCTACCAGCTGTATACACTTCAAGACGGAAGATGAATGTGGAGCAGAACATGCCCATGTTCGTCACTACCATGGCAGCATTATCAACATCAGACATGGCATTCGATGAAGTGTTTTACATATTGTCTGAGAAAAAAGAATATGGTCAACTTGCAAAAGATGCTAAGCAAATTTTCCGTCTTGTTAAACAATACAGTGTTGGAGCAGCCGAAGCATGTCGGTTTGTAGCCGTTCGAACCTCTTGTCAGATGGAGGTCAATTTCTTCAACCGATTATCTCACTCTCTTGACGTCGGCGAGAAACTAGACAATTTCATGAGGAATGAGCACGACGTCATCATGGATGAATATATGGTAAGGGCAGAGGGGACTCTGGAAGATCTTAATTTCGTCAAAGAGATATACACTGGGTTAACTACATCATTGATATTCACAGCGGTATTCGTATGTCTCATACCCATCTTTGGAGGCAATGCTGTAGAAGTATTGCTCATCGGCGTAGTGTTCAGTTTCCTAATGATGGAAACATTTTTTATCTATCTTCTTAAAACTAAAGTTCCTAAGGATCAGATATGGCTGAAATGGAGCACTAAAATCAAACGCGGCCATGTCATGAAGAAGGATCGGACCATATTCACTGCTGCAGCTCTATCGATCATTGGTATCATTTTGCTATCAATAATTATGATACCTTCTGGCCTGCCTCCCATGTTTATTGCATCTACAATCTTCCTACCAGTATTGCTACCTGGCGTCCTTATTTTGCGTGAAGAAAAGGAGATAGAGAAGAGGGATAATCTATTCGGTGCCTTTATCCGATCACTTGGTCGATCATCAGAAGCAAGTGGCACAACTATGTCTGATAGCGTTAAAAGATTGTCTATGCACACTTTTGGTCCATTGACAAACATGGTACGAAATTTGTCTAAACGACTCGCACTGCATATTGATGCTGCTGAGTCGTGGAGGTTATTCGCTTCAGAAACGTCTAGCGATCTCATCGATAAATTTGGAGAGATGTATGTAACATCAATTCATAATGGTTCTAAGCCACAAGCAACTAGTATGTTCATCAGTAACAATACTTTTCGAGTCCTAACTATTCGGAAGAAACGTTCAATCACTGCTTCATCATTTGTCGGTATTCTTTATGGAGTTATGATATCGCTTGCTGTTACACTTTACATCACAGTCGGTATAGTCGGCTATATGTCTGACATGATTTCATCAATTGTCGTCGAAGATACTGGTGGATCTGGAGGAGCTTTCTTAGGTAGTATATTATCTACTTCTTTCGATACATCAGCTATTGAGTTAATGATATTCTTAGTAATCTTTATCCATGCAACATTATCCTCACTCATGTTGCCGATGATTAAGGGCGGACATATTGTAGTATCAGTAGTACATTTCATTGCTTTGATGTGGATCGCATCAGCCGCCTCACTCATCTCTACATATCTAATAGGAGCCTTACTAGGTTAATCATATCTCAAATTGATAGTTGCCCATTTTGACGTGGTACGAACCATCTGCAGTGCTGAAAAATATAGTTCGGCCTCTTGTACCGCCAGTATCTTCACCGATTAATCGGATGTGCTCTGATTTGAGTGTAAGTATAGCTGCTTTATAGTTGCGCTTACCTATATTGAGAGTATCAGAGCTTATGAAAGAGAACATCTGTGCGCCTCCCGCAATCTTTGCTCTTAAACGACTCCTAGTAGCTCCCATTTCTACCAACTCATCAACCATGAGCATTATTGATGAGTCAGCGTACTTTGCAGCATTGACTTTGTCTCTACCCTCCTCATAATGAGGGAGCATTGCATGTGCTAATCCTCCTATCTGAGCATGAAGATCGTAGATTGCAATACCTACGCAAGATCCCAATCCTAAGCAAGCCAAATGTCCTGGTCCATCAAGGACTCTATATTCTCCTACACCTACGATAGCGGCTTTATCAATATAGGGATGCGATATATGAGTAGCGGATACTGGATTAGCTTCGGCTGCTACATCACATACCGTACATCGATCTTCCATATCGATCATACCGCCCTGAATTTCCTCTCTAGTAATTGGATTGTCTCAGGATCTGGAAGATATAATAAGTGACCAGTATGGGGAGAATTATCATAGAATAGCTGAGTGCGCACAATTACTAATTCACTAGTTATTTCTTCAGCCATGACAGAGATCTGCTGCAGAATAGCATGTAACATATCAACTGCCACTCCAGGAGGAGATGGTACCATAGTGATACCAGCGAATTTAGCCACCGCACTAAGATAAGCAGAGGTGCAAATATTCGCTATCTCACAAATAGCGTCGCGATCCACTTCATTGAGCTCTCTATCCGTATGTGGCTGAGAAAGTATCATATCTACTAACTCAGTGGCGATGTTTTCGGTGAGAATGAATAACATTCCACCTTTTCCTACTCCATGCGCTTCAAGGAAAATCGCAACAATTCGCTGCTCAGGGTCTCCAAATACACTTGGTAATTGCTGAGTTGTGCATACAACATGTTCTGACACTTTGACCATTACACAGCGATCGACTAGCTTTGAAAGAGCAGAGGAGGCATGAGCGGCCCCTATATTCCCTATCTCTTTCAGGCCATCTATTAAGATTGGATCGAATCTCATCGAAGACGGAGTCGTATTCATCACCTCATAATCCGAATTTAGATAACATTGCGGCCTGTGATTCTTCATCGACTCCAAATCTCTTGAATGTCGAATCCTGGAGTGATTTATCAGGGACGAATACAATAGTTCCTTGGAATCGTCTTCTTAAATCTACAAAATTCGTCTCAACCCTCACCGCATGCGTGTCCCTCAGAGGTTTAAGAGCTGAAGGAAAGCTAGTTCGATCGACTATGCGATCTACTGATACTTGAGGAGAGTTAGGAACTATTTCGATGGATAGGAATTTCATTATGGGAACCAAGTACTGCCGTATGCATATATCTCCCAGTTCGACGAGGGCTTCGGCATCTTGTTCATTCATCTGACGCCCTATCTGATGAGATGCCTTCAACAAGAGATCAGATAGATAGGTTGCTACATCACCAGGGAATAGCATGTAGATGCATCCTCCCCCATTCATAAAATCTATCTTTACAGTTGCAAGTAAGCTGCCTGGACCTCCAAATCGATTGGGGATAGAAGTCATTGGAGATACTTGGCACTCTGTGACATCTATCAGTATATCAGTCCTAACGAGCTTAGTGAGGGCGGCGGAGGCATGTGAGGCTCCTACATTTCCGATCTCTCTCAAGGCATCCATCTGTAACTCATCTAACTGCACACGTTGCGTTGAGCTCATGTAAAGACTCCCACATCCAATATCATTGCTACCTTTCCATCACCTAGGATAGTAGCTCCGGAGAAGTAACCAGTTTGACGAAGATCCTTCCCCAAGTTTTTAACCACTATTTCCTGCTGACCAATTAAGCGAGATACTAGCAGACATGCACGATTGTCATTTTTCTCCACTATTATGGCTGGCATCTCACCCGATGAGCCCTCGCTAACTCCAAACTCAGCACGTATATTGAGTACTGGAAGCACCTCGTCACGTAATCGGAATATTGCTCGATCGGCGATAGTATGAATTTCATCATGCGATACTCGCACGGTCTCCCGGACGTTTTCTAAGGGTATAGCATATTTTTCATCGTTGACTTCAACAAGCATAGCGCGGATGATGCTCATACTGGGCGGCAACATAAGTGTTGCCCTACATCCTTTATCAACTGTCGAGTCAAGGCGCACAAATCCGCCCATCTCTTCGATTTTAGTCTTGACTACATCCATACCTACGCCTCGGCCAGAAATATCTGATACTTTCTCCGCCGTGCTAAATCCGGGTAGGAATACGAATTGTAGTTTACTTCGATCATCTAGTCGAGCAACTTCATCAGGATTTACAATCCCTCTACTTATCGCTTTAGCAACGATGGCATCAGGATCTATTCCACGACCATCGTCCTCTACAGTTATGATTATATTACTCTGCTCTTGAGTGGCTGATAAAGTGATAGTTCCCTTAGGATTCTTTCCCTTTGCCTTACGTTCTTCGGGAGACTCAATACCATGGTCAATAGAATTACGTATCAAGTGAACGAGCGCATCACCAATTTCATCGAGAAGGCTTCGATCAATTTCGATATCATTTCCTCGCATGATGAAGTCCACCTCCTTTCCATTGGCCTGAGAGAGATCTCTAACTATACGAGGGAATCTTTTGAAGATGAAGTCCACAGGAACCATTCTTGTGCGGAGAACTATATCTTGCATCTCGCTCATCAGTCGACCATTATTTTGTAAGGTCTGCATCAACTCGCGATTTCTGAGATCAGTTGCAATTTGATTTATCCTGATATTGTTTATCATGATCTC
>JAAYTA010000026.1 GCA_012518185.1 Methanobacteriota archaeon | reverse complement strand
TACCTAGCTTAGTATGCAGTGATGTGTGTCTATAATATATATTATTTTAAAAAAATAAGTAATATGGAAAGAGATAGGCAGTTAATCTGCGCCTCGCTTGACCACGATAGTTACAATGTCTCCATTAGACAAGATATGATCTATTCCTACCATCTGGCCAGGGAATTTTGCACTATCTCCCCACACATTAGCGTATCGGAAGTTTCGCCGAAATGAACGGTGGATGCGATCGCATAGATCGCCAACCGTAGAATCATTTGGTATAACCATGGGCTCATCCATATCTGCTTCCCCGCCCTGAGGTTTCAAAAATACATGTATGAATTGCAATTTCTCGTATATGATCTCCTTTAGGTCTTCTAGACCTGCCTCAGTGTTTGCAGATATGAATACGGGATTATAATCTTTCAGACGCTCTCTAACTTCCTCAACATATGTTGGATCGGCCAGATCTACCTTATTGACTACAGTGATAGCATCCATATATACGCGGTTACCAGTTAATACATCGATGAGCTGTTCTTCATCGATGTCATCTCGTATAATCACTTCTGCATTAATATATCCATAGGCAGATATCATCTCTGCTGCTAGTTCTGGGGTTATTTTTGTAAGTTCTACAGTAGGTTTGATCTCAATTCCACCTCTATTAGTCCTAGTAATCACGACATTAGGTGGACGTGAATTGAGTCGTACGCCGCTGTTGTACAATTCATCCATTAAGACTTCAATATTAGTGTCAAATACATCAATGACAAATAATATGAGGTCAGATGTGCGCACAACTGCTAGGACTTCTCTTCCCCTACCCTTACCCCTACTTGCATCTCTAATTAATCCAGGTAGATCTAGGACCTGAATCTTCGCAAATTTATAATGCATTATTCCAGGAACAACGTCAACGGTAGTGAATGCATACGCAGCCACTTCACTTTTAGCATCAGTTAATTTGGTAAGTAATGTCGACTTACCAACGCTTGGAAATCCAACTAATGCTATAGTAGCGTTTCCTGATTTTTTCACCGAGTAGCCCTGACTGCCTCCCTTGGATGCCGCTCGCCGTTTTTCTAGATCCATTCTAAGGCGGGCGACCTTGGCCTTGAGGAGTCCTATGTGGCTCTGGGTGGCCTTATTGTATGGAGTGTTAGCGATTTCTTCTTCTATCGCCCTTATCTGCTCCTCTATAGTCGATGCCAATTGCTCACCTACAACACGCCTATCGCTCTATTAATTTGACCAATTATAGTACGACACGCGTTCCTGCTCTACTCTCTAATGCCTTATCTAAAAGTTCCGGTGACGTAATAATGGCCATTTTATCAGGAGAATCTACGAAATTTATAGCTGCTTCCACCTTGGGCCCCATAGATCCCGAATGAAAATTTCCTTCTGCATAATATCTCTTTAGTTCTTCCACCGTAACTTCTCCGAGTGCCCTCTGATTGGGACCTCCAAAATCTAGAAAGGCTGCATCTACATCTGTTAATATAATAAATAGATCGCAGAGATCTTTAGCTAGTACCGAAGCGGCTCTGTCCTTATCTACAACTGCTTCTACACCACAGAGCCTTCCATTCCGCCTCACCATCGGTACGCCTCCGCCTCCAGCAGCTATCACTATCTGGTTCTTTGTATCTATGAGAGCTCTTACTGCATCAGCCTCTAATACTGACAATGGGAGAGGAGATGGGACTAATCTTCTCCATCCTCCACGGGCAACATCCTCCTTCATGCGCCATCCTTGATCCATATGCATCTCAGCCTCTTGGCGATTGTAATATGGACCTATAGGCTTAGATGGAGATGTGAATTCAGGATCATTTAGATCTACGATCACTCTAGTAAGGAGGCATGTGACATTACGATCTACTTCCTCATTATAAAGTGCCTCTCCCATGGCTTGTTGTAACATTAGTCCGATCTGTCCTTGAGATTGAGCACCGCATATGTCTAATGGCATAGCTGGCACATCGGTTTTAGAAAGTTCATTCTGTAATAATATATTACCTACTTGGGGCCCATTGCCGTGCACTACTATCAAATTCCAGCCCTTCTTTGCCATCTGGGCTAGGAGAGCACAAGACTTGCGGAGATTTTCCATCTGATTTTCCGCAGTAGCCTCTTCTCCTGGGTGCAGAATAGCGTTGCCACCTATCGCCACGACAACATCAGTCATCCAGATGTGCAGAATGAGAACATAGATATAATTATTGTCTGTCTTCCTCTACTTAGCGCAACTTTTATAGCCATAAGTCTGATGGCGAGATGATGTCCTCTCAGGAAGATTTTAAGGAACGTTTTATGAAGTTCCGAGAGAAGAAATATGCAATGCCTATAGGGCTAGTGCTAGCAATTATACTCGGCATAATTCTCACCCCCTTCCTAGGAGTGATTTGTTTTGCCCCTCTCCTGGTAGCGCTAATTGGATTTTATATTCCATATTACTTCGGCCTTAAAGATCGCCGTAAGCTGGCTGTATGGGGACTGGCGTTTGTACTCATCCTTAGTATACCTTTTACATTATCCGTCATAAGTCAGATCGATGCATCTGAAAATAATATGCTCCATACACCGGACAATGAGCTATACAATGGGACAGTTACTCCATTCAGAGGAAGTCCAGGAGACACTCACGAATTCTCAATTATGGGTACTTCAGAAGTAGTTAATAACTCTGTGAAAGTCATAATAACTAATGCACTTAATGGACAGAAAGTTAACGAGTTTACCATGATAGCTAGTGGAGAAATGAGTGGTGATCAAGAATTCACATACCGTGCTGAATTCGATGATAATGCCTTATATTCCTATCAATTCACTGCTACCGTCGATGGAAAGCCTATAGAAACAGGAAGGAATTTAGGACCCGTATATAATTCTAACACTGATATATTTATAGCATATTGGCCAACCGTCATTTTCGCCTTACTAATTCAGGTAGGTTTACTCTTCTACTTCTTACTTGCATTCAATTGGTACAGTGAGCGTTCCAGAGCACGTATGGAAGACATGATAAAACAGAGGCAGTTGTCCCAAGATGCTTTTCCTGATAAAATAGACGCGGGTGAAGAGCTAACATGTTCGAAGTGCGGAGCTAATGTCTCAGAAGATACTAGCAGATGCTCTCAATGTGGAGAAAGATTCGGAGATGAGTTGTCGCATCTCGATGAGAATGAATTCGAATGCTCAGAATGCGGTGCCACAGTAGTGGGAGATGCTAAGCGCTGCTGGAAGTGTGGAGTGGAATTCGAAGAGTAAGTAGTTTCCAGCTACCTAAGTAAACACTTTTAAACCCCATCCTATTGGGGTTAATGGATGCCCCCTAAGACTACTGCTCATAAACTGGCTAAGGATCAGAAAGAAATTTCAGTTGCCGAATTCTTCGAAAAGAATAGGCAGATCCTCGGCTTTGACTCGCCAATTAAGAGTATTATTATGGGCGTCAAGGAAGCGGTCGATAACGCTCTCGATGCCTGTGAAGAGGCCGGGATACTTCCAGATATCATAGTCAAAATAGATAGGATTGATCAGAGAGAATACTGCATATCCATTGAAGATAATGGGCCAGGAATAGTGTCTACTTCAATGCCAAATGTATTCGGTCGCCTTCTATACGGATCTAGGTTTCATGCAGTTAGACAATCTCGTGGACAGCAGGGCATAGGCATATCAGCCACTATAATGTATGGACAAATAACTACTGGTAAACCTGCTACAGCTCGATCCAAGGTAGAGGGTGCAGAAGCGGCCAAAGAAATCGATATTATAATAGATACTAAGAAAAATAAGCCCATCTTACTTCGAGAGGAGTTTATTCCATGGGACGATGTATCTCACGGAACTAGAATATCTTTTTACATGAGCGGTCGATACGTCACAGGACGCCAATCAATATATGAATACTTGAGACAAACAGCTATCGTAAATCCGCATTCTAGCATAACTTTCATTGATCCCAGCGGGAAGAAATATGTATTTGACAGGGCAACCAACCAGTTACCGCCTAAGACTAAGGAGATAAAGCCACATCCCGATGGGCTGGAATTGGGCACTCTTATGAATATGACTAAGGCTACTAAAGAACGAAGCTTAGTTAAATTTCTTCAAAATGATTTTAATCGAGTCTCTGAACGTGTTGCTAAAGAAATTTGCAAGGCTGCCAATCTACCCCAGACTACTAGACTAACAAGTATGACGCTTGAATCTAGTAAGAAACTGCTAGATGGAATTAGTAAAGTTAAAATAATGGCTCCTCAGGCAGATTGTTTATCCCCTATAGGAGATAAACTAATACGTACTGGTCTGAAACATGTATTGGATGAAGTTAGGCCAGAGTTCTACGCTCCGCCCGTTACGAGAGATCCTAAGGTACATTCGGGGAACCCGTTCCTCGTAGAAGTTGGCATTGTCTATGGAGGAGGATTGCCTCGCGATCAGCAAGTGCAAATATATCGTTTTGCAAACCGCGTACCGTTATTATATCAGCAGGGAGCATGTGTTATCACAAAAGCAATTGAGAATACTGATTGGCGACGATACGGATTAGAGCAAAGGGGTGGATCTGGTATACCTTTTGGACCAGCTATAATTCTTGTTCATGTAGCATCTACTAAGGTACCTTTTACCTCAGAAGCTAAAGAAGCAATATCATCTATTCCTAACATCCAAGAGGAGATTGAATTAGCCCTTAAAGCATGTGGTAGGAATCTCCGCACTCACTTGAATAAGAAAGAACGAAGGAATAAAACACGAGCCAAATTTGAGATAGTTCAGGAAATAATACCTCTAATGGCTGAAAAGACTTCAGGCATCCTTGGAAAACCTGTGCCAGATCTTAGAGGAACCATCACTAAAATAATGAATGTAATATGGATCGATGATTCTGTCACATATGAGAAGGGGCGACATAGAGTTAAGATCTCCATATACAATTATACACCAAAGCAACAGCGATTTTCTATCCACACTATTATACCTGGAGGAAGTTTAAATGAGAAAAGTTGTTCTCTAAAGCCATCCAATATCAAAGATGAGGAAAAAATTAGCTGGGACTTACCACGTATAGCTTCTACAGAAATATATTCATTAACTTATGAGTTGAACGGCCTAGATGCCGATGAATATCAAGACATTGAACTTTACATATCAAAAATTAATCCGATTGATGTTATGGGTGCCGATCCATTACCGGGAGACTGGGATGTCGAAAGTGTTAATTTTATCGAAAGTGAAGTAGTAGATCTGGAAGAAGAATTAGATGAGGAGCCAGATTACGACGAATCAGGAGAGGATCTCGATGACGAGTAATAAACGTAATGACGAAGCAGTTCAGAGATTATACTCTATCTCCGAATCAATTTACAAACAGCTGGAAAGAGGAGAGATCCCCAAGATGACGCTCCCTCTTCGCACCAAAGCTAATATTAAGTTTGACAAAAAGAGTAGTGTATGGAAGTACGGTAAGCAGAAAGGTGCACGCTCTGCTAAGAGGGTTCGAGGAGCTATGATGCTTCTACGAACTTCCTATATGTTAGAGTTCATACAAGAGATGATCGAGAGCGATCGGTCATCTACTCTCAGAGAGTCGTATTATATTTCCGAGGGGTGGGGTAAGGCTAAATTTAACTCACAAGACGAAAGCAATATGCTCGCTGAAGATCTTGAGATAGTAACGCAATGTATGCGTGAGGATTTTAAACTCCGTCCTGAAGAAGACGGGGCAAGAGTCATCGGCGATCTTAACCTTGTAGAAACCGATCGAAGAGGCAGATTAAAAGCGTTAAATTGCCGAGATGATGTGGGTGATTCGGGATATGGAATCCCATACAATGTTGAAAAGGAGAAGTTGAAACTCTCATCTACATCTGCTAAATTCGTTATCGCTGTAGAAACTGGAGGTATGTTCGATCGTCTGGTAGAAAATGGGTTTGACGAGACAGAAGATGCTGTTTTAGTCCATCTAAAAGGTCAGCCTGCTAGATCTACTAGGAGGTTCATCAAGCGACTAAATGACGAGATGAAATTACCTGTGGTAGTTTTCACTGACTGTGATCCTTGGTCATTTCGAATATATGCATCCGTAGCGTATGGCGCCATTAAAACAGCGCACTTATCTGAATACTTGGCCACACCATCGGCAGAATTCATAGGCATTACTGCATCAGATATTGAAGCGTACGATTTACCTACTGATAAACTGACAGATATGGACATACGTGCCCTTAACGCCGAGCTGAAAGATCCTAGATTCAATACAGGATATTGGCATAATGAGATAGAGCTTATGCTTAAGATGGGTAAAAAAGCTGAACAGCAGGCACTGGCTAAATATGGTCTAGATTATGTCACTAATACCTATCTTCCAGAAAAGCTCAATGAGCTAGGTCTGATGAGGAAGTAGGCTCATTTCCTAGACCCATTCCTCATAAAGATTAGGATCTAATTTAGACACCATACTTAGCAGATTAGTCAGATGCTTCCTTTATACGATTAAGTACGAAATCACGATCTAATGTGGAGAAGAAGAATCCCAGTCTAGGACCTTGCTTCTGATCGCAGAATATCCTATATAATATACGGAAGCCTCCTCGGGGCCCAAGTGGACTCTCTTTAGCACATAGATATATGGCATCATGTATATTTTCGCCATCCCAATCTACGATACATATCGAGTCGTATAATTTTGATAAAAATTCCTTTTCCTGCTCTGATATCTGACAGCCTGGTATGGTCATACATACTTCGAATTTCACCTGATTTGGAGCAAAGCCGTCCAGCCAATAATTCACGCAATCAACTCTTTGCTTAAGGATCGCCATATCTTCTGGATCTACAGAATCATCAATCATCTCCATCCGAGTTAAAGTAGTGACCACACCATCAAATCCATTCACAATTTGTACTAATGATACTAGGTGACGATATGGTATTTGCAGAGGCTGCCTACTTCTAGGACCTTCAGGCTGGGATAATTCATATGCGCGCAGAATATCCATATCCTTCTCACTAGCCTCTCCAGAAAAGAATAGTTTTTCCGTACGATCATATTCATCCACCATATCTAATATGCCTATTCCAGAATCATAATCAATATGTCTTTCTGGATTAACTCGCAAAATGATGTAATTCATGACCTGCGGAGGAGTGATATTTAATGCATCGACACCAGTAACTGGAGAGCCAGTAGACTTATGCATCTGACCCTTACCTTTCAACTGTACGAATTCATAGGCAATTGGTCTGGGAGGTTCGATTCCAAAAACTTCCTCAGCTAATCTGACTCCAGTGTCATAAGACCCGCCAGCGGCTGCGTGATCCTTTCCAAATGGTTCGCAAGTTACTCCGAATACTTTCCACTTTGCAGCCCATTCCACTCTCCAAGGCATCTTTCCATCAGCTTTTCGGATATCTGCTTTTCCAGAATATCCGCATGCGCACTGATAGCTCACAAAAGGCTTTTCATAACCAATTACTTTAGAATGCGATAGTCGGCCACATTCCTTACATCTTGGCGTATATGGGTAGAAATCTTCCGGTAGATCCCTTCCACTTACTTCTTCCAATATCTTGGCTACTCGATCTTTATTCGTAATGGCTATGTCTATAACATCAGCAAACTTACCCTCTTCGTATTGCTCGTGCGTCCAGAGAACCTGGCAATGAATGCCGAGCTCTTGAATAGAGTCAAGGAATGGCTGTATGTAGTGGTGAGCATAATTATCATGTTTTCCACATGGGCAAGGTATATGAGAAAGAGGTCTTCCAACCTCAGCTTCAAAACTCTCAGGCAAGAAAGGATAGCGCCTTCGTAGAGGATCGAAAGAATCGATGAGATAGATCATCCTCACGTTGCCACCAGCTTCAACTACAGATTTACGTACAGCTTCAGCAGTTATTGCCTCTCTTAGTGTTCCAACGTGAAGAGTGCCCGAAGGAGTAATTCCTGTAGAAATCAAATGAGATTCCGTCTTGGATATGAGATCTAAAGCGATAACATCTGCCCAGTGCATGTTAACCTCTTAGCGCAAGTGGGCCTGATCATATAAATTTATCTTGCTGGACAGAGCTGATCGCTATATAATTTTGGAGATTACTGCATGCGACGAATTATTTGAAAAATCCGAACTACGCTCTAAATATTATACTCCTTTGAGATAATTAACTCAATATTTTGCAAATGAGAATTCGCATAATATACTTCGATGCGATTAGTTCTGTCATAATAACTTCTTAAATAATTCACATATTGAAGATATATTGATGTATATGCATCCGTTAATATTAATTCTACGTATCAAATAAGGCCTAATGATTACATAGAGTTAAATATCAATGTCGAAGATTCAGGTCCGATCACAATGCCTCCCAAGGGTAAAAAAAATCAGGGCTTCCAGTCTGCTGCTGGACTTATTCGTTATTTCGACTCTGAGTCGGAGAAGGGGCCGGTGTTGAAGCCTACGCACATTGTAGTGGCCATTGTGATGACTATTACAGTAGTCTTGGTCGCTGGTGCCGTATGGCCAACTTGAATAATTAGTGTGATTTTCTTCCCCTATATATCTAAGTCCTATAGTGCAACAGAAAGAAATAATATAGGGGGGCTCCTGCACTTCCACGAATAAAATGACATTGTTCAAGGAATTGCCTACTGGCAGGGACCCACCTCGTAATGTATATGTCATAGTTGAGACACCTAAGGGAAGTAAGAATAAGTATGAAGTATCAATGGAACATGACGCGATCGTACTTGACCGGGTGCTCCATTCCAGTGTAGTTTTCCCCTTAGAATATGGAATGATTCCTCAGACATTCTATGAAGATGGTGATGCCATCGACGCTATGGTAGTTATTTCAGAACCGACTTTTGTAGGGTGTGTTATCGAGGCAAGACCACTAGGAGTGTTACGCATGAGGGACGAGAAAGGTGCCGATGACAAAGTATTGTGTGCAGCTATACGAGATCCACGCAACCGTGAATATCACGATCTCACAGATCTGCCTACTCATTACCTCGAAGAGATAGCCGAGTTCTTCCGAACCTACAAGCGTCTTGAGGAGGGTAAAAAGACAGAAGTGTTGGGTTGGGAAGGTAGAGAATCGAGTATGCAGTGCATCCTCGATGGGATGAAACTATTCAAGGACACCTTTGGAGAGCCTTGAAATCCCTTTAATCTATAATCTCTTAAGTTGTTTTTACCCCGGGCCAATTCGCCCGGGGTATTTGACACATTGTTCAGCGCTTCGGCCCACTGCGTCCACTTACTTCCCTATATTCTGTTTCTCTATATTCTTGCCTTGGTTGAGATTCATGGCCATATTCACTTTCACCCTCTCTTTCTCGTTCTGGTGATCTTTCCATATCCTCTTCGTGTCTATGTCTTCGCTCACGAGAAACGTCACCCACACCACGACGTAGGCCTGAGATTATACCAGAGCCGACTGATACGACTTTTTTGATGCCTCTGCCAATTGACTCTCCAGCTTGAGAAGCAAGCTCCTCAGCACTGGCACCTCCCGTAACTTCTCTAGTCCTTTCACTTAGGCGGCGGCCATATTCTTTCGTCCTATCTAGAGTCTGCTCACTTGTCCGACTCATAGCTGATGTTACGTCTTGGCCCCTTTCCCTCATTCTTTCCCTACTAAGTGGTTGAGACTCCATTGATGGCCTATCATGAGCTTCGCCTTCCGTCCTACTAAAGTGACGTGTTGGGGAGGCTTCGCCTCTAGGAATATCTTCACGATCTCCATAATAATATGTGCCACCACCTGCTTTGCCCAGATCTCTTTGAGCCGGATCCTCTGTAGATCTATGCTCACGACTTTCCAGGCCTCTTGCTAATCTGGCAGTTTCTTCACCTATAGTAGGTCTCTCCTCTACAGGACCTTCTCGTCTAGAGTATGTTGAGGGCATATCGCTTCGACCTAATTCTCTATCTCTACGGGCCATCTGTTCAGCAGGTGTAAGTCCAGAAACATCTGCAGGACGCCGTTCCGCCTCAATCTCCCTTGCTATGCGATCTTCCATCGTCTGCCTTTCCATTCTCTGGCTCGCTGAACTCTCTTGATCTCTTCCCCATGAATCCATGAGAACGCGTTGTGATTCACCTAGGCCTGCATGTGGAACACCTTGATGACTTAGGAGCCGTCGCCTTTCTTCCTCCTCCGGCGTCAGACCTGTAAAATTCATAGATTCTCGCCCGGCCCTTCTACGCTGAGCATCTTCTACAGCAAGCTGCGCCCTCATACTTTCTCCGCCTTCCATCATTCGGCGAACTCGTTCTTCACTCTCGAGTCTTCTTCGAGCTTCCATTCTCGGATCATCCATGTTATTACCTCGTGAATTTTTTCTTTATTTTTTCACCAATATCAGCAATGTCACGCTTTATCTCAGCCGATTCCTTCTTATCTTCAGCCTGGGCCTTATCTACTTCTGACTCCTCTATCTCAGCCTCAGCCTCCTTCTTCTTTAACTTCGCCTTATCAGCCATATTACTTCCACCTATCATCTCGTTGTGGATACTGATCGTATATGCACTTTACTATTACCAATTAAGATAATGTAAGATCTAACGAGTTGCTTGAGCAGACTTATATTCTACATTTACGAACGTTGTGTGTAAATTACTCAATCATGCAAATATTCATTCACAATCTCTGAATAAATTCATATGATTGTAACGTAGATAATACCATTAATTAGGAAAACACCAAGGATCTATCGGATCAATAATGTCAGTGAATGATGTGGAGTTACGAATCGAAGCTATCATAAATAAATAAATAAAGAGAGTTTGTGGATATCTGATCTATACAGGATAAGAATCGCCAAGATTACATCGTATCTATCTTTTAAAAGATGTATAGGCAGTAACACATGATGATCGATTCTTGCCTCTTCTGAATTGTAGATTAATATTAAGCATTAATATCCCTTATTTCCTCAATGTTAGTATCAATCAACTCAAAGTCCATAGTGTAATCATTATAGGCCGAGTTAGTGCGATATAGTATTGGGGCATCTTTACCTACGTAATAATCAACAGTGGCGCCATCTACCACTGTACGATAATGTATCACATTCCTAAGGCCAAACACTGTATCTACTTGCTCTTCACCGATCATTTCTCCAAGATTCTCGAAAATACCATCATGTGGAATCATGCCGAATATTTGAACGTCATCAGCTTCCCATATTAGTGTAGATGAATGACCATCTATATTCTGTTCCATGTGGACTTCATAGGAGTTTTGGCTCACGTTGAAGAACATCATATTAACCACTCCGTTGACTGTATTCTTATTACTAGTCACCGAATATTCAATGAAATCTCCATCATGAATATTAAATGGCAATCCTAATGATTTTTCTCCACCCGAAGCAGTATGATCTTTACCAGTATTTTCATTCCCACTGTCGGATGCATCCAATATTCCTATAAGCGCTACTGCTGATGCTGCCACTACTAGCACAATCGCGATAGAGATTACTATCATCAGTAACGTCCTGCCAGTGCGGGGCTTATCAGGCTTTATGGTACCAGCCACTATTTCACCCAATAATTATTGTGAGCTAGTTTAGATATAAGGTTATCTAATATGATAATGACATCATATATTATTATTTAGCTTTTTTATGCTGCTATTGAGTAATTTGATTTGATTATTGATTGAAGGAATTGTATATGGTAGTGAGTATCATAAGCACTTACTAAGACATCATTATAGTCGCCATCGCGCAGAGTTCTTTAACATTATAGGCATAATTGTTTATTCAGTCTGAGTAATATTTTCACTACTTTCACTAATACCTTCAGGCTCGAAGATGCCTTCTCCCACAATTCCCTTCTTTATCAAGAAATTATACAGTAAAACCTTGGTAGAATCAACTATGAGGAAAGTGAGTAATCCTTGCCCCCAGACAAACGCAACGTATATGGGATCTAATTGAGGCAATAATATGCCGAACAGGACTAGGATAGTCGCGGTAAGCTGAGTTAGAATTATGGCCCATAATAGCCTCGGCGCAGGTTTTACCGACCAGAATGGGCCCTTAGTTCGAGCGACTAAAAGGACTAGATGGCCTCCGATGGAAAGTACTAAATATATATACGCCTGGAGTTCGGAAATGCTCAAATGGAATACCTCTATTCCAATATATAGGACAATGAGGGATTGGATAACTCCCATCGCTCCAAGATAAGATCCCATCAAGATGATAGTCCGCATATCCCACTTCTCTGGTTTAGCTGAAAACTTAACATTGTCAAAAGCAATAGTCAGTATAGGAAGATCATTTAGCAGTGCTAAAAGAACGATCATAAGAGCAGTTATAGGATAGAATTGGAAAAGTAGGATTGAGATTGTAACGAAAATTAACACTCGAAAAGTCTCTGAAATTCGATATACAGAATAATTAATCATCCGTTGGAAAATTTTTCTGCTTTCAACGATAGCATCAATTATAACACTAAGGCCAGGCCGTGTAAGAACAATATCAGCAGCTGATTTTGCAGCGTCTGTAGAACCTTCTACGGCGATACCTGCATCTGCTTTCTTTAAAGCTGGAGCATCGTTGACTCCATCTCCAGTCATGCCTACAATGTGGCCTCTATCTTGTAAAAGGCTGACAATGCGATACTTGTGCTCAGGATAAACTTCTGCGAATCCATCAGCCTTTTCTACCATCTCTCCAGCTTTATCATCTGAGATATTGGTAAAAGAGTCGGCAGGTAATATATTCGGACTCATATCTACTTCTTTGGCTATCTCTGCGGCGATGTCAGTATGATCTCCTGTTACCATCTTGACATTTAATCCCATCTTTTCAGCCGCATTTATCGTCTTTTTCGAATCCTCTCTAGGAGGATCATGTAATCCAATAAGCCCGGTTAAGTGCCATTCTTCATTCTTTGATCTTGCAACTGCCAGAGCACGATATCCTGCTGAAGCCAGATCATGAACATCCTTTCTTAATTGATCACTGAGTATGTCCTTATTCGCAGACATCTCTAGAATAACCTGAGGAGCTCCCTTAGCTACTTTAATTTCTCCTTCTTTTCCATCCAATATAGCCTCTGTATGTTTAATTACTGGGTCAAAAGGTGTGAAGCTCTTTACTTGGTAATTTTCTACTTCTTCTTTTACACCTTTAGTATCTTCAGCTCCTTTGATGATGGCATTATCTATCGGATCTTCATCCTCAGTTCTAGAAGCCAGAGCAGCCTCAGTCAGCACTTCGACATCTGAACTATCCTCATAGGTTATCACTTTAGCTACACTCAACTGATTCTGAGTTATCGTACCTGTCTTATCCGAGCATAGGATGTCCATGCCGGCCATCTCTTCAATGGCAATTAGTCTGCTGACAATTGCTTCCTTTTTTGCTAAGGCTATAGCTCCCACTGCCATAGTTACTGAGAGTACTGCAGGAAGAGCTACGGGAATGGCAGCTATTGTCAAGACTAGGGCAAATTGCAGAGTCTCCAGTAGGCTCTGGTGACGTAATATGGCCATGATGAAAACTAATGATACCAGGATTATGTCAAGAACGATTAGATAGTCGCCTATCTTCACTACATTGCGCTGGAAATGACTAGTAGTTTTAGCCTCTCCTACTAACTTAGCAGTCTTTCCAAAAAAGGTATCTAATCCAGTTGCGAATACAAGACCATTCATCTCTCCTTTACGAACAGTTGAACCAGAAAAGCCAACATCTCCACTCTTCTTATCTACTGGCAAAGATTCTCCTGTAAGCGCTGATTGATCAACTTCTAAGTAATCTCCCTCAAATAGTTTGATATCGGCAGGGACAACATCACCCAGGCGTATACGGACTACATCGCCGGGAACTAACTCTCTAGACGGTAAGGTAGTCCAGTTACCATTCCTGAGGACTTTGGCTTCAGGAGCTAGGCGCTTCTTGAGTAGGTCTATGGCATCAGTTGCTTTATTCTCCTGATAAAAGCCAACTATGGCATTAGCGAATAAAAGAGCCAGGATGATAAAGAAATCTTCCCAGTGACCGATAATTGCTGAGAGGATGACAGCTATTATTATCATGATAGGAATAGGGCCCCAAAAATATCCTAAGAACTTACGCAATGGACTAACTTTTTTCTCTGTTATTTCATTAAATCCATATTTCTCATTGCGCTCTTTAACTTCTTTATCATTCAAACCTTTCTCATTGCTTGAGAATTGTTTGAATACATCATCTATAGATTTTTTCTCTAAGTCCTGAGCTGACTCCTGCATTTTCTTTTGTTTATCGCCAGCAGGGCCCTCTGCATCGGACTTCATTCGGCGTCTTGTTTTCTACACTGTTGTATTTAGTGATGACGCTTCTAATTCTCCATTAATGCCGTGATAATCAATCCAAGAAGCAATTTCTAGATTCTGTGATATAATACATAATTATGTTCATACCGACTGCCATTAATTATGTCCTGGATCTTAATTAGAAGCGATCGGAGTCATGAGTAGCTGTCACTACGCCCTGTAGCTTGCATTGGATTAACATCGCCTTAGCAAGTCACTAACTATTATGTCGTCTCTTTAACGTTGAAAGACGTGTCTGTAAGTTCATTCTAATTTAATTTGCTTCTTAAATTAATCTAGTCGTAACTAGTACAAATTCTATCATTGTCGCTTCTACTATTCTATAGATTATCTCGTTTAGATTAAGAGCAAATACGACAAAATAAAGAAGCTTGACTGCTAGTGGAAAGTCAGTATTTCAATTGAAATAGAGAATAGATGATTGAATGAAAGCGAGGTGTCTCTGCCGAGAGTGTTTCAAACATAATCAGACAATCATTTCTCAGAATCAATTACGTCCTTTTGGCTGAAATTGATTTCTGGGAGAGAATAGTTTCGAGCTCCTCGATTGGCATTATTCCGAAGCGATCGAGCAGCTCTTTCATCTCCCAGGCGGGGTTGGATAGGGCACCTAAAGCTGAGAAACTTCTATAATGAACTCCTCACACTGATCGTGCTCGTAGAATCCCTTCAGCTCATGCCCATTATTTCTAAGAAGTCGCTAAGGATCACTGCGGGGTGGCGTCGGAGGATGTTGTGGAGGCTGTGTTTCATTATTCGCATGTATATATGGATCGCGTAGATGAATTTCTTGCAACCACCAGGCCCCTGCAACTACTAACATGATCCCACCTACAGCAGTGACAAAAAGCCCACTCCCTGCTCCCATATGTGAGGCAGTGGATGCTATATACGTATAGTAAGCTGCCACTAGTAAGATTATTACTCCCATAAGTGATACGCTGGCGGCCTTCTTGCTTAACGCCATATTATTCTTACCTAGATATATCAACACAGCCGCAACTATGGCGAGTGATGTGGCAGAGATGCCCGGTATAGATTCTATACCAATTATAGATATAAAAGAGAAATTAAACCAGGGAAGAAGGGCGCCGATGATCGCTATGAATACTGCCAATATTCTCAGAATCTGAGGAGAGCTAAGAGCAGATTTCTGTGGCCATATCTGTAAAGAACCAGGGAGATGAGGTGGAGAAAGATAGGCCTGCTCAGGGTGCTCATATTGCAAGGGAAGGGTAGATTCCAGCCGAGGCTGTCGACAGGATGTTGATATGTAGTTTTCTTGCCCACTCTGCCTCATCATTGACTTACCGCAATTAGTGCAGTATTGCCTATTCTCTTTAATTTCCTTCCCGCAATTTGTACAGAACATCATATCTTCGCCTATAATCCATACGGCAGATAGTCGTTGTACCCGCCTAGATAAAGCTCCCATGTAATTGTGTTGCTCCAATCACTATAGTCCCAACCCCAGCCGCCCCATGCTCTAACTCTTACGTAGCTCTTTGATTCTACAGAGAAACCTTGTAACGCCGTCGATATTCTAGCCTGATTCCCCGTAGCAATATAAGTATCATTGACTGTATAAAAGTCGGGACTGTTTGACAACTCAACTTGATAGAACCCAGCACCAGGAACATGGGACCACTCCACAATAACATCGGCATGACTTCCCTGTATTCCTCTCATGTGTACGTCTGAGTATGCTAATGGGCCATCGATGTCAGGATAGCTCATATCTATCAATATATCTTGATACATATAGTTTGGATACCTGTCACTATATAAGTCGTCCCAGATCAATCTACCCCACGTTGTTGTAGATGGGACTTCGTATACGATCTCTACCTCTGCAGTCCCACCCCTATTGACAGTCACACTTTGACTGTTGATCGTGCTTGAAAGATAATTTGTTGACCAAGTATATTCATTATTATCAGCCACAAACTTCCAATAGAAAAGATTAGTACTGACCGGGATAGAACCGGAATTAATCACTTTTAGCTTTACGACAGCGAAGTGGTTATTGGGATTATCTGGGTAGACAAATTCATAGCCGTTAAAAAGTGCTCTTCTCAAGGTCCAGTTGAAATTATATGCACACTCATTGATGAAGGACTCTTCTATCGTTAGATAAGTCTTCCCTATAATTTGCGAATCAGTGGATGAAACACTAATAGCTATACGAGTACCAAAGTCAAGCGTTTCGGGGACTGTCCATGTATATGAGCCATCATTCTCAGTTTGCAAAATTATGCTCTGAGGCTGATCATTTGTAGTATCTAGTAAAGTGTAGAATATATCGACGTAATCACCGATTTGATCGCGGCCAAGGCAGGTCCATGTGAGAGTCACTTGATCTCCAGCCCATGGGGAGTTATCATCTACATACACACTGATAGATGGCTCTCCGGAATAATTATCTGATAAATGATTTCCCGTGTAGCTCAGGTTGATAAAGACTGCTGCATAGATCCCTACTAATCAAATATTATTATTAGAACGGCAATGGTCGCCGCATTGACTTTTCTACTATTTTCTATTCTTTTTTTGAGTGCATCGTAGGGAAGAGATGGCTTTGGCCTCTGGGAGAAGTCTTTGATGCCATAGATCTGTTACCAGAATGATTGCAATTGATACAATTGTGATCCGCGTCGAGAGGCGTTCCACAGTTTCTGCAAAAATTCGGTCCGCCTTCATAGCCTCTTGATTTAGAGATTTGGACGGGCGTTGACCTCTCACTTCGCTCACTCATATCAATCTATGTAAGAATATATTCATATCATTATAACAATTACTAATTATTCAGGATTTTGCATATTACATTAGGTATGATTTGGTGCATACATGACAGTACGCTGCAAACAAGATTTTAATTTCGACGAATTGATTTCTAAATATGGATGACTGGATAGAAGGAGTGGTGCTCCCGTCGGGATTTGAACCCGAGTCGAAGCCTCGAGAGGGCCTCATGATTGGCCGCTACACTACGGGAGCGCGTATCTCCGCAAACAAATAGGTATTTTATAAATTTTTCCCTTGCCAGATGCCTTGCTGAACATTCCATGTCACCTTTCCATAAATTGGAAGGCTTAAATTCATTATAAACACAAATTTCATCCATGATTCGTTTATCTATTCATCGCATGATGATCATGGCGATATATCTCATGTTATCTATGATAAAATTAAAAAGGACTAGAATGGGATTAGGATTTAGCGGGTAGGGCTCTGATCAAGCATATGGCCACACATAGAATCCAGTTATGATATTTTTTAAACATTTAGTATCGAGATTAATAATCATGCCGATTGATATAGTTAATCCTGACAGGCTGAAATACAAAGAAATGATCGATCAAGCTGTTATCGTTACTTGCTGACTCATAAATCCTGATTGGTTAACGTGGGAACAGGTGGCATCTGCCTCTTATGCATACTATTGATATACATAGAGCGAGCACGCGATATTTTCTCTTTTGAAATAGATGTATTAGATGCTATAGATTCATCATCCAATCCCTTTCCAATGCAGATTAATATCTTATCTAATTCATCATAGGACATTCCGATATCGACTTCATCAGTCTGATCTCTCCATAATCCTGCTGAAGGAGCTTTATTAATTATATTCCGCGGCACTCCAATCTCATAAGCTAATTTAATAACTTCAGTCTTATATAAGCTTCCAAGAGGATAGAAATCAGCCCCACCATCTCCAAATTTGGTGAAGTAACCTATCATACGTTCACTCTTATTGGTAGTCCCCATTACTACTCTGCCATTGATGCGAGCATGATGATATAGTATGATCATACGGCATCTAGCCATGACATTTCCTGCCATGTCTCCCTGATCCATATTGGGCAATATAGATTGGAATGCATCCATTACCTGGCAGATGTTGATCACTTGAAGTTCAGCACCTGTAAGATTACAAAGATCTCTAGCATCCCGAAAATCTCGATCTAATGATGTATCAGATGGGATGTAAAAGTTCAGAACATTTTCTGAACCTAATGCATCGCAGCATAGCTTAGATACTACTGCTGAGTCTAATCCACCACTGAGGCCTATTATGACGCCATTAGCCTTACTTTTCTTTACATGCTCCCTAATGAAGTCTTCCAGGGTAGCCCTGATAGATCTCACACATTGTGACCTCATCGAGAGTGGAAAGGATATACAGCACTTATGAGTTGCTCCCTAAGTTGATGGTTATATGCCTAATATCAAAAATATTATTTACGATATTATTTACTTAAAATTAACTATTCGAATTATATCTTAAATGTAATATATAGTTATTAAGGAGTTATTTCGAAATATATACTATTCATGAGGAGTTCTGCCATCATCAATGCCTCATTAGTTGAGGAGTCATAAGGCAGTACTGTACAATCCGATATCTATAAATTATAGAACGCAGTAGGGAGCCAAACCAGGCCGAGGTGGCCTAGCCCGGTAAGGCGCAAGCCTGGAAAGCTTGTGTCCGCAAGGACTCGTGAGTTCAAATCTCACCCTCGGCGCCACATTTTTCAAGGCAGAGTGTTGCCATACCGTTGAATTAATTAGCACGTCGCCGATTATCAGGCAGGATGGATAGATATGAAGGTAAACGTGGACCTGAGCCTTATGGATATGCCGGGCCAGTTGATTAGAGCACTAGAGCCCATATCCGCCAATAACGGAAATGTGATCGGAGTTATACATGATCATGAAGCAATAGTTGGTGGCCGCATTACTGTCAACGTCACTTTTGAGGTCCATAGTGATCTAGCATTGGAGAATATTCTAGCCACTTGGAAGGAAAATGATGTAATTATGATTAAAATGGATGCAGTATTCGAATCATATCCTCTACAATATCTTCTAGTTGGCGATATATCATCTAAAGAAATAGAGTCACTCACTCATGGTATGGAATCCATGGAAGGTTTGGCATCTATGGATATCAGAATTACCGGTTCCCTGACTTCAGGATCACGGGCAGCTATGGTGACTGGTAGAGTCACTCGGCACGGCTCGCTGGAAACTGTTGAGCAATTCTTCCGACAGCATGCTGACAACGGCGGATATATGCTTATAAGGGGGCTGGAATAATGGACGTATTCATTGCGGGCTTCGGAGTCGTGGGTCAAGGAATAACAGAAGTCATACGAGATAAGCAGGAACTTTTTATCAAACATTTCGGCGAGAAGGTACGAATAGTGGGAGCTTTCGATACTAAATCATTGGCACTTGATCCCTCAGGGCTTGATCCTGATGAGTTGCTAAAACGTAAGGATTCCCTAGGCAAGGTTGGAAAAGATGAGGTGTCAGACGATATTGTAAAATTATTGCAGGACACGGAGTATGATTTGCTTCTAGAAGTAACACCTACTAATATTAAGGACGGCGGAGCAGGGTATATGCATATCCATACTGCATTATCTGCAGGTAGGCATGTTGCAACTTCTAATAAAGGGCCACTGGCTCTAAAATTCCGAGAGTTGACTGAATTGGCTGAACGGAATCGTGTCCACCTCAGATATGAGGCATCAGTAGGTGGAGCTATGCCAGTTATTAATTTGTCACGTGAATTGCTAATGGGAGAAGAGATTGCATCAATGCGAGGCATTCTCAATGGGACATGTAATTTCATCCTCCACCGTATGAAGGAGGAGAGATTTTCATTTCAGTTCGCCTTGCGTGAAGCTCAAGAGCTAGGATATGCTGAGACTGATCCATCCTATGATATTGACGGGATTGATTCAGCATGTAAGTTAGCCATCTTGGCGAATGCTATATTCGACCGAGATGTTACTTATGCAGATGTTTCTAGAACAGGCATACGTGGCATAAGTGAGGAAGCAGTAGCTCTGGCTGCTGAGCATAAGCAAGTTATACGACTTATTGGAGAAGTATCTAAGGAGAAGTTAGAAGTTGCTCCTCGCTTAGTACCAGCTGGTCATCCATTGAGCATTGGAGGAACGCTCAATATTGCTCAACTGCTTACAGACTTAGCTGGAGATGTTACCGTAGTAGGTCGCGGCGCAGGGCGTATGGAGACTGCAAGTGCCCTACTTAGTGACATATTAGCTATTCTTAAAAATGGGGAAACTCGACGAGATGCGAAGCGCTAAGCCATCATTACATATATACTAGTCATTATGACGATGTTGAATCGGAGTGGATTGCATTATTAGTGGATAAAGTCGTACTGTATGATACCACGCTCAGAGATGGCTCTCAAACAGAGGGTGTCTCTTTCTCAACTGAAGATAAATTAGATGTCCTGAAGAGGCTGGATCATTTCGGCATTGATTATATTGAGGGTGGATGGCCAGGATCTAATCCGAAAGACGCTGCGTTCTTCGAAGCAGCCTCTGCAATGAAGTTAGAACACGCTCGCCTAACTGCTTTTGGAAGCACTCGTAGGGCAGGTATAACTGCTAAAGAGGATGCCAATTTAAAAATGATTCTGGCATCGGGAGCAAAATGTGTTGCCATTTTCGGAAAGAGTTGGGACTTCCATGTGAGCAGTGCCTTAAAGATATCTAATGAGGAAAATCTAGAACTAGTTGCTGATAGCGTATCTTTCCTCAAATCGAATGGTTGTGAAGTCGTATTCGATGCTGAACATTTCTTCGATGGATATGCTAATAATACATCATATGCTATGGAAGTTTTAGAGGCAGCTACAACAGCTGGAGCCGATTGGCTGGTGTTGTGCGATACGAATGGCGGGTCTTTGCCCACGTTTGTTACTGAAGTTGTCAAAAAAGTAGGCAGGAAGTTTGATGTGCCAATTGGTGTGCATGCGCACAATGATAGTGAATTAGCAGTAGCCAATTCATTAGCTGCAGTGGCAGCCGGAGCTACGATGGTACAAGGGACCATTAATGGTCTTGGCGAGAGAACTGGTAACGCCAATCTATGCTCTATAATCCCTAATCTAGCACTAAAAATGGGCAAGAAGTTAACTCCACAAAATTTAGAAGGATTGACATCTCTCTCAACCTTTGTAGCAGAGACTGCTAATGTTTTGGCTGATGCTAAACTTCCATATGTGGGTAGGAGTGCTTTTGCACACAAGGGTGGAATACATGTTAGTGCTATGATGCGCAATCCTCGTACATATGAGCATATAGATCCATCAGTAGTTGGAAATGAGCGACGCATTTTAGTCTCTGAGCTCGCTGGAACTGCTTCCATACAAGCCAAAATCAGAGAATTTGGTATCGATACTGAAAAAGAAGATGGGAGAGTCATACTAGAGCAGTTGAAGATGTTAGAAGCAGAAGGATATCAATTCGAAGGTGCAGATGCATCTTTCGAACTGCTTGTACGTCGTTTGCAAGATGGCATTAAGCCACCATTCCATATGGAGGGTTTCCGCATATTCGTCGATGTAGGCAGGGAAAGCGTCTCATCAGAAGCTAGTATAAAAGTTCTAGACTCTGATGGATCCATGGAGCACACTGCTGCTGATGGAAATGGTCCCGTCAACGCCCTCGATCGTGCAGTCAGAAAGGCATTGGAAAGATTCTACCCTCAATTGAAAGAGGTTAGACTAGCTGACTATAAAGTTCGAGTTATCGATGGTAAAGATGCTACAGGAGCCAAGGTAAGAGTACTTATCCGATCTACTGATGGGACAGGGACTTGGACAACAGTCGGAGTATCTACCAATATTATAGAAGCATCTCTAGCAGCTTTGCTAGACAGTATGGAGTATAAACTATTGAAAGGATCTAAGCAGCCCTAGATCAGGGCATCCTTTTAATGGATACTAATCGTTCATTGATTGTGATGTATACAGTAGAGCCAATCGGACCAGCAGAGACTAAGGACTTATTTGAGAGTCTTGAAAAGAGATACTTGTATTCAGTTAAATCGGAGATTCATGGAGCCTGTGTACGACTTCTTACTGATCAAGAGCACACCAAAGACGTTTGGGAAAATAATTTCTACAATATGTCGGAAAATGTGCGTTCACATTGCCGTCTAATAGTTCTCGATAAACCTGGTGAAGGACTTACTGTAAAATATGATCCACTCACCAGGACAGCGTTTTTGTTCAATTTTGAATACTATGGTTGGATTAAGAGTATTGCTCTAGCAGTTGTATCTGATTTATTAGAAGACCAGCACCGTATTTATTCAGTGCATGGTGCAGCTCTAGATGTGTCGGGAACTGGCGTCTCACTCATAGCTCCTTCGAAGACGGGAAAAACGACACATTCGTGGGGACTTCTCCGTGGACGAGACGCTCGATTAATCACAGATGATTGGTATTTTGTACACTTATCCGAGCGCTTACCATTAGCGTATGGATCAGAGAAGAATTTCTACATCGATGAGGATATTGGCGGTATTTGGCCAGAATATCGTGAATTGGTAGATGAGACAGAATTTGACAATAAGGGGCGCGCTATTGTCGATGTTCGATGGACAGTTGGCTTAGGTGGAGTAGTTCCTCTGACTACTATGAGTAAGATTATAATGCTCAAGCGAGACAAGTCTGATGATATTATAGCTAAAGAGATGAGTGCTGATGAGGCGCTTCAGTATCTATTAGACAATGACTTTTGCAATCCTCATCAGTTAGTGAGAAATGATAGAAAATTAGCCCTTCGAACCGATTTTTTCCGCCAGTATCTCGATTCGTGTGAAGTCTATATGGTCAACACTGTCGCACCTGCTGAAGAAGTGCATGAAAAGATACAACGAATCGTGCGATCTCAATGAGAGTATACTGGGAGAGATCATGCAACAATTAAAGCGTCCTAAATTGAGATGAGTTTGCATAATATCCCAAACCCAGATAAGATGTATGATCTCAGATATAAATTTCTAAATTTATTAAGAGGAGCCCCCGAAGATTAAAGAATATGGTGGGGAAGTTGGAGAAGGTCCACGGGGGACTCCTCGGAGGGAATATTGGAGAGGAGTTAAAATATCTTTGCTAAGCAATAAGTGATATTGGTTTAGATAAATAGTAGATATTTTCTTAGAAAATACAAGTTGATCATAAATATAGGTTCACCGAACATCATCGAATAAACTCTCATTAATGTATAAATTAGAATAATCAATAAAATATGTAATTTAAGACGTTATGTCATTAATTAAACGATAATGATGAATGTTCATTCGACGACTTTATGCCCTCATACTTTTTCTTACTCTCATCCCCCATAATATATTGATAATCCCCAAAACTACGAGAAATATACCGATTAACCACATTAGTGCCAATATTCCACCAGCTGGAAACAGTGCTAATATAATACCAATTAGAAGGGCCCATATACCAGCTACAATTAACAATCCACGGCTAGAACCTACTAATGTTCGTTCTCTAGGAGAAATAAAGAATCCCTCAAGTATTTGCAATATGCCGGATATGATCGCAAATGCTGCTACCAAATAAATTGCTATCAAAGATGTTAATCCAGGTGCTAATATAGCAATAGCGCCTATTATAATATTAAACCCACCTTCTATAAAATTCAGTTTTCTATATTTTGATCCGGGAGATCTAGACCACGCATGAGATATTAAGATGATTCCGGTCACCACCATGAATACTCCGAAGATCCAGAGAAAAATTACTAGTGTTATTTTCGGAAGGAATAGGAATGCTAATCCGACAATTACTGCAATAATTCCAGGAATGACCCTTCCCCACCATTGTCCACGGTTCTTTTCAAATGTCATTTGACATTAGTCCTCCACATAATTTGGCCAAATCAATTCTAGTGTTTGTTCAACTCTGTTATAAAATATCCTATTGAGATGAGATTTGAGGAGATATTATCAGATACATTGCTAAAACTCACTTCGAGTGAGAAGTACGCGCCCCTTGAATGATTATTGTAATTATATCCAATATTCTCATATCAGTTAGTAAGTAAAAGGGAAAAATAATATTATTTCCGACCTATAGAATCAAATTAGAAATGGCTTGGGCAAATATCATTTATGTAATCACTATCGGAATGGGGCGATGAAGGGATGCCAGATCCATAAACCGGATAAATATAGATCAATATCGATAAAGAAAGGTAGATTTAGAATTCATTCACACAAGCCAGTTAATTATCTTGAGAGATATTTGCTCATATCGCCTGACTTCTTAAGTAAAAAGAGTTTCAATAACGGAGTCTCCTTAAACATCGAAGAATTATTAAATGTGGATGAGTCGGAGAGCAAATACAACAGATTCAGATCATCTTCGCGAAAGAGAGTATATCGTAAAGTGATCAGAGTTACAAACAATATCAATACTAATGATTGTTTCAAACATGATTCCAATCTAGACTATCTCCGTGAGAGTTATGCTGTCGAGCATTACGATTCTAAACGGGCAGAGGATATGAAGACTGTTCGCCGTACCTATTCTCTACCGGCAGATATTACTAATTTGATTGATCAACTATACATAATTACCAGAAAATCCAAAAGCGATATTGTTGCTGAGGCCATATGTGTAATCTGTATTATGAGGGTACTCATGCCTGATATCTTAGAAAGTGTTGTTAGATTAGCTAAAGATTTGCGCGAATAATAATAGTCATGTAAATTTCATTACTTATCTAAATAGCTCAATAACTGTATTATTTCTTCTATATGTTATATTTAAAATTTTCTTTTTGCATCAAAGACTCAGGCTAATTTAACGTTAGCATTATGAGGCGCAGATGAAAACTTCAACCACATCATTAGTAATTATATCTGTAATTTCAATATTAGTCATGCCTGCTTCAATTATGGAATCCACAACTATGGGAGCTGATGTTCGAGATTCACTTCCTATATCATATGTTGAGCAATCGTATGAGGTAAATTTGATAGATTACTTACCAAGCACATTGTACGATCCAAATGATACATCTTACCAGACTTCTCAACTTTCATCTATTGATGGTATCGTAATTGCCTGCAGTATTCCAGACGGATGTCCTGAATGGGTAAATTACGATGGTACGCATTCCGCGCCTGAAGGTGATCTGCCCAAACTGCCTATAGACTCTGAAGGGATCTGGGTGCGAGGGACACCATCTCAAGTAGGAGTATATACTATCAAGATACAAATTCTGAGAGTTATTGTTGATATAGGGATTTTTGAGGAGTTTTTCAGAGACTCTTCGGGAAATTATGAATTCGAATGGATCATATCAGTTGCCCCACCTATTAGCTCGTTTACTATCAATATGTTAGCTGGCGATACTTTCAGCTACACGGCAACCACTTCGATTCCATCACTATTTACTATAACATCTGGCACCCTGTCCAAAATTGGATTAGATCTAGATGATGCTAAGCTATCCGGTACTGCTAAACTAGGGAAAGAGACCATTGTACTTACTGCAACCTCTAATGATGGCGGTCCTCCTAGATATGCTTCTCAGGAAATAAAGTTCAACGTTTATCGTATGTTAGATATTACTAGCACGTTGCCAGCAGTGTCTTGGGCAGGTGAGACCTACAGTACTGAATTTAATGTTACAGATGTTGACCCTGACAGTATGGACGAGGTAGCATTATCACTCAATGATGAGGCTATCCATGCTGGCTATATACTCATTAGAAATGGTGAAACTAAATGGACACTATCTCGAAATGCTGCAGAGAATGTTGAAGGCGATGTTGACGTTAAAGTCATCGCCTCCACTAATGCAGGCAACATACCACAATCAAAGAGTATGTCTACTACAATAACGACGTATGAAAATGTAGGGTTCATATCTGAGCCGACGAATCATAAAGGACCAGTGCCTACAACTGTCTGGCTAGTAGAGGAAGATAATAATGTCTGGACTTATACGCCAGCTGGTGCCCCGGCTGATGTGATATTTTCTGCCTCTAATTTACCCAGTGGAATTACTTTCTCTGATGGCGAGTTGACCGTTCCAACATCAGTACCTATTGATGAGGCCACTATAACAATAACTGCTAAATCATGTGCGGGCGGCACTGAGCAAATTGCTACTCAGGCCGTCAACGTCAAAGTGTGGCCTAAGTTAGTATTTACAAGCGAACCTACTATCCATAATATCGAAACCACTGTAGATGGTAGAACTATCACTGCTCATGCAGTAGCAGAAAATTACTCAAACATAATATGGGATATGGGTGACGGGACTAATTATGAAGGAGTAACTGAAATTAAACATGAATATGCAAAGCCAGGAGATTATGTTATCCGGGTTACTGCAGTCGATGACTTAGACCGTGCTGCTTCATTTGTATATCCTGTCACAATAAATAATTCAGACAGTGGGAATGGATCAAGTATTCCAGAGCCTGATGATCGAATCCAAAATAATACTGATGGCGAAGATAAATCATTGTCCCTTTCCAAGTTCATTGATGAGTATGGACTGACTACACTAATCATAATTGGAGCACTGATTATCTCGATATATGGGTATAGTCGTCATTATAACATTGCGATCGCAGTCGGTATTATCCTACTGATAATAGGCTTGTTGCATCTCTTGAGGTGAACTGGAGTGCAAAATCGATTTTACACAGTGGGATCGGTTATCACTGTAACTGCCCTATTGATCTTTCCAACTTTTGCAATAGCTGATGGATATCTTGATACCTCTAATACTCATTTTACAAACATCGCATATCTCAATCAGGAGTATGATCAGGGGCTCAGGGATATGTTCGAAGCTAGAGGAATTAATAAGATATTCTTTAGCCCCGATCATGAAGGCCAGATAAATCATAAAGATACCTGGATAACATATGTAACTCCCTCCTGGATTAATATTGACGGATTGATTAAAGTTAATAGGGATTTTTATAGGACTACTGATACCGGTGAAATAATTCTATCTGGAATCCCAACTGAAGTTGGTGATTTCAATATTGAATTCACGTTCTATATCGGTTCGGGTAGCCCTGTTCAAGTGTATAGGTCGATGAGTTTTACAATTTCCACAAGGCCCTCGCCTACCATAACATTGATCAGTGATCCTATGCCGACAGAAATTAAGACTTCGGTCGGTACTGTAGCGTTATCTGAAGGTAGTGCTGTTGTATCTGGGGGCGCTGTCATCCATGAGCCTCAATTACATTGTGAACGTCGAATCCTATATCGCTGGACTGATTCACAAGGTAATATCTATAATTGGGACAGCCCAGTCACAAAGGACGTTACCCTGACAGCTGACTGGCGAGATCATTATGCTATTACCCTAACTAGCAATCGCGCAACTATCATCATATCTCCTTCCCTTCCTGGAGAATATATTTCTCATCAGGTCGATTGGGGCGATAGTAGTGTCAATAATCAGCTATCACATACTTATGCTCAGCCTGGTAAATATTCAATCACGGTACAAAGTGGTCAGTGGGATAATTGGATCTCTTCATCCACTACTGTAGATGTTGAGGAAGTCACTGATGCAGTTCATCATACTATTAAATTTGACAGTAGTGGCAGTACCATCATAGCCGATCAATTAATAGAGTATGGTAATGCAGCTAGCAGACCTCAAGATCCTGTGCGTGATGGGTACGAGTTCACTGGATGGCATCATGCCGGCGTCAAATACGACTGGACCAAGCCAGTCACGCATGACATCACCTTGACAGCTAGCTGGCTAGCCATTACTGGAGATAATAGGGATAACGGCAGTGACGACGCCTCTGGCGCCGACAATATGGCATTGCTAATTGCCGCTGGCCTGACCGTCGTGATGTTAGTTCTAGCCATAACAACTCGCCACCCTGCTGCCATTGTTTTGATGATTACCATGGCTGCAGTGACCATCATCCTGGGGCTGATATATTGAGAAGCGTGCCACATATACTGGCTAGTATCGGCATAGCTATCATGCTTCTAATAGTGGTTATCGCACCAATAGTTACTATAGGATCGGCTGATCCAATATCACGAGAGATTGAGCAGCCGACTGAAACTGGAGCCTTGCCTCTAGCAGTACCTATCTTCCTAGCCATATTGAATTTTGCCGCAGCCACCTACATTGTATATGACCATCTGACTAAAGACGATGAATTGGTACATGGAGTTGATGAAACTGGGCGTCAATTAGAGGCAGACATTGTCATTGAGATGTTGGACATCAATGGTCAACTCTTAGTCCACAATCTCAATGGCTTTGTAGATATCTGGCGTTTCACTAATTCTTACTGGATGCGTCAAGCTGAAATTGCAGCTGCCGAGCAGTGGGGAGTCAGTAATCAGTACAGTGCCCAGACGCTAATAGAACGTGCTAGACTTTATATCAACTTGGCTCAGCTCGTTCGCAACATTAACGAGGGGCCAGACGCTACGTTCTCGCAGCTCAACGACCGCGTAGCTATCTGGCAAACTGTAGACGGCTACGAAAGTATGAAGTTCAAACTACAACATGACTCTAGCTCTACATCGTACGCCAACGGTCTCGATCTCAATGTCCGACCGACCACGATCGCTACTACGGACGTCAACAAAGTCTACCTGACCGGTGATCCTCTATGGAGTATGGGAGCTGGCACCGCATATGCCGTAGATGGTACTGAGATCATACTATCTCAAGGATACAATGCCATGTCTGGCACTACCCCTGGCGTCTATAAACTATCTCCTGGCACCTATGCCGGCGGTATGCTGCCGGCCATACTAGCCGATGCATGTGTCCTCAAGGCTGGCATAGTAATCTCCAGCCCCGATGGCATATCGATCGCCATCCGTGGCGGCGACGGTATCAAGCTCAACGGCAACGGCTATCAATCGTTCAAACTAGTCATCGACACCGGCTCCAAGACATCTGATCCAGTGGATCTTATGCCACTACTGAGACACTACGACGGCATGATACGCGGCATTGAGCAGTCATTGAGTAAATCAGCTAGTGCAGCCAACGCCGCCTGGCGCGTCTACAGTGCCGCTGGCGAGGCTAACATATTGCTGTCGCCATCATCGCTAGTCTCTCAGCTGGAAGGCATCGACATAAGCGACGAACAGATGGCTGTTCTAACCACGCTCTACCTGCGTCAGGTACACGACTACTATCAGCGTGTCCAAGGTGATCTAGACGCCACTGGTTGGTCTCTCAGTCCTGATAGCATCGATCTCTACATGCGCGGCGACGTTTACGATACATCGGGTACGCTGCTCTATGAATCAGTCATCATGACGCCATATATTTGGCTAGAGGATTGGACTATCACTAAAGATCTTGTAACTGCTCGACAATCGGGCCTTCTCGCTGTGTGGGGTGAGACTGAGGATCTGAATACATGGTCCGGCGCTGATAGTGGTCAGGGCGCTCAAATCATCGCACTCGAGCTAGGTTACCAACTAGATGTAAAGCAGATTGTCAAGAGCGGCCAAGCAGTCAGCAGTGTATCCCTAACTATCATGGAAATACAGGAGTGGGAACCAATTGTCATGCCCAAGCCGCACCAGCCGCCGAAGATCTACAACATCGATTATCTAATCGCTACTATAGGCATTCTACTAGGTGCTCTAATAGCTTTGATCGGTGTCGCTACTAAGCGATTTGAGCTATTAATAGTCGGGAGCATAGTAGCAATATTAATAATCGTTCGACCAGAGTTAATTAGGGAGCTCATATGAGACGAATATGCGCCGTTATAATATCTGTTACAATTCTGGCGACGATAATTCTATTACCCTCGATTAATGATATTTCAGAGGCCCCAATTATAGATATAGGAGCTGGCACTCCGACTGAAGTTGGCCAACATGTCGAACGCCAGTATGATTGGACTTATGGAGGACAGCATTATTCATTGACTCTTTTCCTGTCTATGGATGACTATTATAATGCAATAAATATAGATCGCAGTACTACTACACTAACTAGTTATGCTAATTATCTAACGCCTAATGATCAGGCCGTACTTGCGCTTGCAGATAGCATTAGTAGCCTAGATGGCGACCCTGCTCTTATGATGCTGTCTTTTGTTCGCTCCCTTGACTATCGTACTGATATGGATGGATATGGCGTCGAGGAATATCCTGCCTATCCTATTGAGACTTTAGTCAATGGATATGGCGATTGTGAAGATCTTGCCGCATTATACGTCAGTGTGATGCATGCGCTGGGACGTGATGCTGCTCTACTAGCTATGCTTGATACACCAATGGGAGGCCATATGGCCGCTGGAATCGCCGGACCCTATGATGGTGCTCATATAGAACATGATGGAATAACATATTATTACGCTGAGACGACCACACATCTAGATATAGGGCGTGTACCCGCGTCATTGGGCTGGGGATCTACTAAAGTCTATGTTCTAGGAGCAGCATCATGAGATATTTACTTAGGTGCTGGACCACTTAGCTTGATTAAATCGAAGATGCCAGAGATGATAATGCAGGGAGCATTTCTACATTCATTAGCATACTGAGTATCACAGCGAAAACTAGGGAAAGAGTGATGGAGGATATCTAGATATGATTTATGCTCAGTGGTGCCGCAACTAGTTCATCATACAGATGCCATAATAGAATAATTACAGAGGTATAGATATAGTATATAACGGAGTATTGCTGAGAACTGTCAGATAATATTGTTATCAAATAGTTAGAAAATGCGCATATCGATTACTAGAATTCAATATACCTAGATATTTCTGCCATAATAAGTGTGCTATTAGCATATTTAAGACCTAATAAGGAATAGGAATATGATTAATTTTATATCTTCCCTTCATTTTTAGCAGATATGATCAACAGAAAAGCGAAAGTAGGAGATAGGAATCTCCAGATGAGTAGGATGTACAAAAGTGTACATGGCAAAAAAAATGATAGCCAGAGTTATGAGTGGGGGCAC
>JAAYTA010000125.1 GCA_012518185.1 Methanobacteriota archaeon | reverse complement strand
GCTATTAGTTCATAACCGCCCATAGCAGCCAGGGTGACAACAATCGCATTGATCACAACCAGCACCAGGACAACCCAGATACTCTGCCCTGTGGTATCGAATTGCCCCTGCTGGACATAAAGAAGCGATACCAGCACCAGGGCCCACACGAAAGCATACAACCGCACGGCCTGGTCGGTAAAGTTGGCTTTTACCACGCCTTTCGTAAACTGCACAATCAGTCCCAGGGCAACCACCATTCCAGCAAACGTTCCTAGGAATTCCAGTGTTACAAAATCATTTAGCATTTTAGCCCTCCCACTAGAAGTTGTATCTCCTTAATTGTTTGTTTCAAGCTCTGCACTTGTGAGCGCAGGTTGCTATTTTCGACACTCAACTCCTGCACAATTTGGCACCCCTGGCAGGAGTTTTCTGGATTCTTTTTTGTCTGTAAGTTCATAGCCTGAGCCACACCGTAAGCAATTTCGTTGGCTAGCCCATCTCTAAATACCTCACTAGCTAACAATTTTGCATCTTCCGGGTGGTCAACAAACAGGCACTCCAGCAATACCGCCGGCATGCTCGTTTCCCGAAGTACCTGAAAATTGGCTGTTTTTAGTCCCCGGTCGGCTATTTCATGCTTTTTCAAATAGGCCATAGCTGCATTATGGATGGTCGCCTGTATTTCCTTTGTCTTTTCTCCGGTGTTTGTATGGATGAAACTTTCAAAACCTGTTCCACCCCCCCCGTTGCAGTGGATGGACAAGTACAAACTGGCCTTAATCTGGTTGGCGAAGGTTGTCCTGGCCCCCAGGTCTTCATACCGGGGAGCCACTACCACATCACAGTTATAGTTTTTCAGCCGAGGCTTAATTCGTTCAACTATGTCTCCCGTTAGGTCTGCTTCTTTCAGCCCGTTCCCGCAGGCTCCGGGGTCATTTCCACCATGACCTGCCGACAAACAAATTATCTTCTTGTTCATATATCCTCCTAAGTAGGCCTGGTTAAAATAATTTTCCCATCCCGCCAGTTAACTAGATAACCAATATTCCCCGTTACCGCCCGCACAGGTATCATAGCCCTATTTTGCAGGGTGATAAAGGCCGGCTGGTCAAGCATAACTTCTACCCCGTCAACAAACATTGCAGGAGCTTCCGGGGTGATAATGATTTCCCTGGCTGCCTTTGGCACTACCATGTCAACAGCTGTCCAGGCTTCAAAGACATACTGGACTGTATCGCTTTTTCTGGTTAGCCATTCATAGGGGAGATAGGCATACCCATCCAGCCCCCATTCTCGCCCCCAGGTATTCCGCAAAATTAAACAACCTATATCCGGCAGGTCCCCTACAATGCCTACAGCGTGGCCCCCTAGAACCATCCCGCTGGGGACTGGTAGCCGGCCATTTATATCTGGGTTGAAGTTAGTACACACCAGTAGGGCCAACACAAAAGGTCCTTCATGTACTAGGGCTTGGCGGATAACTCCCAGCAGCTTACTTCTATCCACAGCCGTATCCGTCGGAGCGGCAATTTGTGCGTACGTTGCAATTC
>JAAYTA010000025.1 GCA_012518185.1 Methanobacteriota archaeon | reverse complement strand
TATAGATGGGATGGAGAAGTAAAAGAGAGTTCAGAGTACGCCTCCTTAATTATGATACGACCTAAAGATTTTTCATTAGTGGAGGAATTCATCAGAGATATACATCCATATGAAGTACCCTGCATTGTTCAATATCACATAGAAAATGGTCTTAGAGATTATATGTCATGGATAATTACTTCAACCAATCGTTCTTAGAATATATAGATATAAAAATAATAGTATGTTTAGAACAATCGTTAAGTTTCATACACGTACAAGTCACCTTGTTTATTTATCAAATTCATATTGTTTATGGGATGTATATAGCTAATAACTCTGGTACCAGGATCTGTTTCGTCTAATATTTTATCAGCGAATCTGTCATTTATCTTTCCTCGGTATTGGAAGATAAAAATGACATCGGCATCAGAGATATCATATCTGAATAGATCTCCCAATGTCACCAAAGCCTCTCTAGCTCGAAGTCTAGAAATTAGCCATCTCAAAGGATCTATCTCTACCCCTCTTACATTATCACAACGCTTTAACGCTCTGATTAAAACGTCGCCAGTTCCACATCCAAGATCGTAGAATATATCGTCCTTTCTAAGATTCACTAGCTCAAGAGCCTCATCGATTAGTTTTCTAGGCGTTGGAGTATAACCTGCACCTCCTGAGAGCATTGGAATAAATATGGATACAATTAGATATGTAATTATCAAAAAAGCAGAGATTAGAGATAGATTTAGAATCGACATCATCATTCCTAGATATTACAAAAGCTAAATCTTTTCTCTACCTATTGTAGAATTAGTAATACATTTTAACATCAGGATATAATTATTATTTTATTCTAATATATGGGCATGACATGGCTAAGCGTTTGCTTAAAGTAAGTGAAAACCAATCAAATTGATTGTAATTTTGAATATATACCATTATAGAAAATTCAGGCTGCTACAATTTATATCTCCACTAGAGACTGAGTTTAATATATATTTAAATCTTGGATATATCAGATACACTGGAAAAGTCCCATAGATATCATGCTCAGTGATATCGTAGGCCATTACTGAATAAAATTGTTCCTGAAAATCAGCTAACAAGTCATCATCATAGCTAGATAGTGACGCCAGATCAATTTCAATATCGTTTAAAATTTTAATCCGAAGTGCTAAAATCTTAATGATCCTGTTTCGACTTGCATAACTTTGCATGTACCTCATAACAAGGAGTTGTGCAGATAATACGATAATGAAAAGAACAATGTCGAAGCGACCTAAAAGATCATATGCTTCCATCAATGCAGTTAAAGTTACGGCAGGTAACAATGCAGCCCAGAAGCCTAATAATGAAGCTAAAAATCCAATTAAGATCACTGTTGCTAATGTGATAATAGCTATAGAGCGTAGTAATGAATTATCTGAGGTCTTCCCCTTACTTTGAGCTATTAATTTAGATATACCATATGTACGTGGCTCTAAAAGAAATATAAGGAAATATAATATGAATATGAAAGTTATTTGAAGGAAAATTGTAGTAGTAGTGTGCCAGGTGATAAAATCTGTTACAATGCCATAGTAGGTGGTAAAAAAGGCTGTCACGCCAAAGATTATGGTGAAGCTCCAAACCAAAGGAACCATTCCGTTCAAAAACACCGTAAGACCTATCTCCATAGCTAATCTTTTATTATCGTATAGGGAACGAGCAATGGACCACCGGGATTGTTTACATACTTTATCGACTCGCTTTCTCTCATTAACCCTAATCTTTGTATTTGTAGTTGGGATAAGTAATATGATGAAATTATATGAATATATAAGAAATCCGATGAATAACCATAACAGGAATACATATGGCTGTATGAACATTATGATAATCATCAAAGCGATCAGTAGTACAATGGTGATCTGAAATGGAAGCTCCCACCGCTGTGGATACACCAACTGATGGAATAGTCTTTTCTCGAAGATATTTTCATCGCGTACTTCCTGCAACAATATCTCCATGTGATCCAAGCCCTTTTCTGCCACTCATCAACCATCTGAATGGTCATTAGAAAAATACTAACCACATATATTATGAACTAACTAGAAATAACCTATAACTTTCATTACGATCACGATCTGTGGTCATTTCTGTACAGTTAACTATCATGCACGAAGGCATATCGATCAAACAATAATATCTGGTAGAAGGGGTTTGTAAACCCCTATTCATAGCGGGCCAGTCAATGTAGGTAGGAACAATCCTACTAGCCATGTAATTAGCCATATGACTATTGCAATAGCTAGAGCCCTCAGCCAACTAATCTTATAGAGGCCCTTTAGTGCTAACAACCAGACGATACCGCCAATTACAGATGCTAATAGTCCATCGCCGAATAGCCAATATGCGATAGTATAGATAATAGTCCCAATTATTGCAGCGATTAGAGCAGTACCGATCCCTTCCCTCTCTCTGAATAGCTTAGCCACGACCCATATCACTATTGTCGATACGATAAGAGCCACGATGAAGCCCAAGACTGTCATAGTTGTATCTGCCATTTACACACCTATCTCATTGGACGATGCCTAAGTCCGCTATTCTCATTTTCGAGCGAAGAGTATAAAAATTATACGTCATCAAGGTGTCAAAAATATATGATATAGTGGCGACAGAGTAATGTCTACCCTCTGCCAATCCACTGCTGAATTTTGATAATTTATCGGCCTGATCTAGTTATCTCTACATCTTTTATCATATCATGTATATCCGAATCACTTACGTCTGCATCAGGATGGTGATCCTGCTTATGGACTTTCACATGCTTCATGACTTCATTTTCATCTGTCGCTGTCACTTGGAAAGCGCAGAATGGACATTGAAATTGCTTTGCGGTGGCCATAGTTATCGAATTGACTTGTGTAGAGATTATACTTAAACGTTGATGTGCTTAGATATATGATAATTCTTCTGACTTAGCACATGATATAGTTTAGATGAGGATAATGAGACCGACTCATTTCCAACTGATTATCTATCGGCTAAAGATTCATAATATAGGTGCAAATAAACGAGCAATCCCTTCTCTGACGCGTATCGCCAGATTTCTATCTCGATAAGCATCCAAGGTAATTTCAGTACATCTTTCTAGGTCTTTTTCGAACAACTCACGATTATGTTTGGTCAACTCCTCATCATACACGATCCCATTCGTCTCGAAGTTTAGCCGAAAGCTTCGGATATCCCAGTTTGCTGATCCAATAGAGGATATAGCGTCATCTACAAAAGCAGTTTTAGCATGAATGAATCCGTTATCGAAAGTGTAAGCCTTAACACCATATGATAATAGTTGGCCAATAAAAGATAGGCTGGCCCAATAAACTAGCGGATGATCTGGCTTATCGGGGAACATGATGCGAACATCTACGCCTGAGAGGGAAGCAATTCTTAATGCGTCCATAATACTCTCATCAGGAATGAAGTATGGAGTCTGAATATACACATATCTCCTAGCAATATTAATCAACTTTAGATACTCATCTTTGATAGGCGTTCGAGCACTATCGGGGCCTGAACTAATTATCTGTATAGGAATGTCTCCTACATCCTCTATAAATGGGAACAAATCGGCATCTTTAGGATTCAACTTCTCCCTGGAAGCGTAATTCCAATCAAGTATGAATCGAATCTGCAATGCTTTTACTGCATCTCCAACTAGTTCGACCGCATAGTCTCGCCATTCGCCAAATGGCCCCTCTCCCATATATTCAACTCCTATGTTGAATCCACCAACAAATCCTACATGTCCATCGATCACAGCAATTTTACGATGATCATGATAGTTGAATCGCAGAGTTAATAGTGGGATTAAGGGCTTAAAGAAAATAGATACATTACCGCCGGATTGCTTCAATTCCTCGAATCGATCCATGGGCATATGATTACCCATACCATCTAGGAGCAGTCGTACTTTCACGCCCTCTTTAGATTTGATAGTGAGCAAGTCAATCAGCTCTGATCCTAATCTGTCATTTCTTAAAATATAATATTCTAGATGTACATGATGCTCTGCTCTCTTAATGGCTTCAAATAATGCCTTGAATTTCTCTTTACCATCGTTGAATACTCTAACTTGATCTGCCATCATAATAGGAGATCCGCCGCCTTTTGTGATTACGCGTGATAAAGAAATAGACGCCTCCTCTTTTCTAGCATCATCCTCCTCTATGCGCCCGTGGCGATCCATGAATCGATGAAGTAATATACGATCTTCCTCTGACTTAGGTCTAAACTGCTTCTCTCTGAAATAATGAAAACCGAACACTAGGTAGAGAATAAATCCTATAACTGGAAGGAAGGCAATAATGAGGATCCAGGGGATAATGTAAGAAGGATGCCGCCGCTCGATAAAGACCATATATATGATGACTAGTAGGTCTGCCAATAAGATCAGAATATATGCATAGTGCTCCAAATCTAGGCGCACTAGGTCTAGTGATATCAGCATTGTCTGAATCTATTGGACAATACCAGTTGATAAAGATACTCTTCTTAAAAAATTAAATCCAACTCATTTGCAGAACTTCTATTCATTTAATGGAATGAGAACATTGATCAGTCCCAATTATCGTATTCTCTAGATATAAATCTATCAATTACATATGTTCATTTACTTTCCAACTCACCTAAATTTATCAATATTATAAGCAATTAACAGTTCAATTTGCATACGCAGGAACTAATAATTCTCTATCTAATATTAATGGAAGGGTCCAGATTTATTTAGTAGAATGATCCTTGATATTGTCCAGTTGCGGGACAGCCCATGCAATTTTTCTCAATGAAGGATGAACACTCATGACACTCTCCTTTCATGCCGCAAGGTGGCTCCCTTACCATCTCGCCACGAATGCGAGCTGGTACTACAAAATCTCTCTCGCTAGTTATCACTATATTAAAATCAACTTCTCTGACTGATGGATTAGAGCGTATGTGGCCATTAACTATTGACTCAAGAGTGGCAACACTCTCACTATAGAAGAATAAGCATAGATTATGGTGTCCAGATATACTAAGTCCATTCGCAAAGTAAGGACATTTCCGGAACATTCGGAGTATTGCGCTCGGATCGTTAGATACCAAATCAACCTTGGCTAAGTATAATCCCATTTTCAATGGATTTATCCCCACCAACTTCTCAAGTGCTCCATCCTTTCTTAATTTCGATACTCTTGCTGCAACTGATGGCTGCGATAATCCAATAGTCTGTGCGATGCGCTCCTGAGATATGTCAGGATCATCAGCATACATAGTTATGATTATACGATCTTTATCATCCAGCGTCATTGAATAACTCCCTATCCATTGATAATAATCTTGTAACTTATAAATTATAGATACAATTAATGATATTAACTATATAATATAGTGGTTTCTATTATATATCTTTCCATCACATACATTTTCAGAGGTATCAAAAATGGCAATGTATTGCAACCAATGCGAACAGACTGCCAAGAATATCGCGTGCACAGTTCGTGGCGTATGTGGCAAGGATGAGGACGCATCTAGCCTGATGGATTTCTTGGTCTTTGGCCTAAAAGGAATTGCTGCTTATGCGTATCATGCTCGCCTATTAGGTAAGACTGATCCAGAAGTCAACGCTTTCATTGAAGAGGCTTTATTCAAAACACTCACCAATGTTGACTTCTCTCATGAGGATCTATGGGATACTCTGATGAGAGCAGGCATGATAAATCTCAAGACTATGCAGATGCTAGATGCTGCCAACACCGAACATTATGGTCTTCCAGCACCAACTAAGGTGCGAACTGGAACCATCAAGGGACCAGGCATCTTAGTAACGGGACACGATCTGCTTGATCTAGAGGAACTCCTTAAGCAAACAGAGGGAACTGGAATAAACATCTATACTCATGGAGAAATGCTTCCAGCCAATGCCTATCCAGAGCTTAAGAAGTACAAGCATCTAATCGGCAATTATGGCTCAGCTTGGCAAAAGCAGAAGAAGGAATTTGATGAGTTTGGAGGGCCGATACTTGTAACAACCAATTGCGTACTCATTCCTCCTGCATCCTATAAAGATCGATTATATACTACTAGCGTAGCAAGAGTGCCTGGAGTGAAACATATTGAAGACCGAAAGGACTTTAGTCAGATTATAGAACATGCTAAGCAAATTGGAGATCTACCTGAGCGCCAGGGTCCCGATATGTGGACGGGAGCGCATCATAAAGCGGTACTTTCCTTAGCGCCTCAGATAATTGAAGCGGTTAAAGCGGGAAAAATTAATCACTTTTTCCTAGTTGGGGGGTGCGATGGTGCTGCGCCGGGACGCGATTATTTCACCCAGATAGCCGAAAAGATACCAAAAGATGCAATCATAATGACTCTAGCATGCGGTAAATATCGCTTCAATGATAAGGATTATGGAGATATAGATGGCATACCTCGTTTCCTTGATATTGGCCAGTGTAATGATGCCTATTCAGCCATAGTTCTAGCAGTGGAATTAGCTAAAGCATTTGATGTAGAGGTCAATGAACTACCGCTGAGCATAGTCCTTTCTTGGTTTGAACAGAAAGCGCTAGCTATTGCTCTAACTCTATTAGCATTAGGCATAAAAGATGTCTACATTGGGCCCACTCTACCTGCTTTCGTCACTCCAAACAATTGGAAATATATTCAGGATAATTTTGGATGGAAACCCACTGGAGATCCTGATGAAGATCTAAAAGAAATGCTCGGAAAGTGAGTAATAATGGAGCATCACGTCTCCTATTTTTATATTTTTTAAATTATAGATAGTATTGATGGATTATAATCCTTGATCATGCAAAACAGACTTATGCCTGGATAGCTTGGCATCTATTAGTGAAATAATGTATAGTGCTGACATTCTAGCGAAGCTCAGTAGAGTAGCTGATACTGATTCTTGCGCTATGATTATGAGACATGCTGCGCGATATCCTATAGTAGATATCCATCACAGTTTGGAAGTTGGGTTGACTGATAGGGGGATGAATGATGCATATCGACTTGGTTCTACACTTAACTCATTCCCTAACGTTCGCTTATTTTACAGTCCAGCTCTGCGCTGTAAGCAGACTGCAGAATGCATTATGCGCGGCTTGGAAGGTAATGGCGTATCAGTATCCATCACTGGGCCAGAGCTTAATTTATGTGCACCATATATAAAGGATGAATCCTGCTTAACAGCGGCAGCGCAGGCGGGAAAGGAATTTATTCGAAAGTGGTTTGATGGTAAAATATCTTCAGATTGGATACTCGATACTGCATCAGCAGCTCACATGGTAATTACTCCTGTAATTAAAAGACTAATGGAGCCAAGTGCTGAGAGGCGTTTAGATATTCATATATCTCATGACTGGGAGGTGAGTCTATTGAGAGAAGAGTTGCTGAACCTTCGCTATGAGGATGTCGGTTGGCCGCCATACTTAGATAGCGTTTTATTTCAAGCGGATAGCACTGATGTGCGAGTAATATATGGGTCTCATGAAGCGCCCCTGAAGTTGACGATTAAATAGGGCGATATGCGAGTGTTAGCAACTCATAAGTACGAAGCATTCCAAGGCTTCCACCATGTGTCGGAAAGATATCCTAATAACTATCGAGGACTGCCTGGATATGTTGCCTGGTATCAGGTCAACGACTCATCTAGATGACATATTTAAGGATCAAATAATGAGATCAGAACGGCAAGCAGAAGAAGCAGGTGCGCTTGGGGGACTAATACCAATTAATAATGAAGGGTTCTGGAGCGTCATGGAGAGGGAGGAGCAATATGCATTATTATTTGATGGTGGGAGTGGGGTGATAAACATGGCCTCTGATTTATTGCAACTGAAAGATGAGGAAGACAATCTTATCGGAGAATGGATACCTGCTAGGCGAGTAGAGGAGTTAAAGGGAGCGGAAGGAGTTCAATTTATCTCAGATGATTTTGTTTTATATTCCGATGTCCCTCTCACTGGTACTGCTAGATTGATATTACCAGAAGTCGATTTCCCATTCCTCGAAGGAATAGAGGGCATTACTGATCTAACTTCGGCAAGTCCTTCTTCACTTACTAATGAGATAATAAAATCAAATCTAGATATGAATGAGTCGAATTTACTGAGTCATATAATAGGTTTTAATGTAGAAGTTGACCCTGGTCCCATGATAATCACTGGACGTAGACGATTGCACTGACATTTATTTCTATCAATTCTCTCCAACAACTCGCCTCATAATTTGGCTAATATTGGCATCATTAGATACGCTAACATTCCTATATACATGGAGGCAGTCTGGACATCCACGGCATCCATCAGAGATGGCCTCATACAGGCTGAAGTAGCCCATTTTTACATTCTCTGGTATAGTGTGTGCTGAAGGACAACCCTCACGATGGACTAATCTCAATTGCCGGTCTGCAAGGAAACGAGGCATAGGCGCTATAGGTTTAGGTACTTCTTTGAATTCGAGGTCAGCACATACGTCTAGATGTTTTCCACTACTTTCAAGATCTGTAAGATAGATATTCGGAGATATTCCTAATACGGGTATTACGATATTTTCAAGCGGTAAGGATATTCTGATTGGAGGAAATAGTTCCACTATCTGCTCCACCATCCAGGAAGATAATCTTTCGATCAAATCTCCAGGGAGATTCCAATCTAATGCCAAATCGATATCTATATCCTCCATATCTATTAGCAGATCTCCATCATCTATTGACAATTTCGCAGTTGCTTTGATAATGCGCAGATCCTGTTTCTTAGATAAGTCCGCTAGATCTAAGATCTTTCGGTCATTTTGAACTTCTCTGCTTTTAGAAGGCAATAAATTCTTCAATTTTCCAATTAATCCTTGAGGAGTGAGCATTTCTATCCTAGGACGTATGCGTGTACCGATGCGCAAGGGACATCCTACTATCTCCACTCTGTTTCTATCCAAAAGTCGTAATTTAGGGCAACCATACTGAATAACAGCATCGGCCTCCACCCAGGAACGATCTATTTTTATCTGCTCTGCGTTCAATCCTTTTGCCAATACTGTATCCATTGTCCCCTTCAATGCGCTCATCAAAGTCTGGTGATTTGGAATATCAAACTTCTTCCCGATCTCTACAGTATTAGGAATCTTATCCCACATGTCTCTGATCAAATATTCTAGAAATGATTCTGTCAAACGCATTTTGAGATCATGCTGATGCTCATCTATAGTAGCACTAACTGTCTCATCTACTTCTCGAGATGCACCTATGATAAGTGCTCCTTCATTTATTGATATAGAGACTATACTCAGGTCCTGCTCATCAGTACCGGAAACCATGGGCGGAATAGTAATGGGTGGTAAGGAAACACTTCTAATTAATGGGCCCATAGCTCGTTCAGACATCATACCGCGGATTAATCCCTCTATCGCAGAGACTGCAAAACCAGGAGTTTTTACACGATTATTGAAGCTAATAAGATCTAGGCCCAGATCCTGAATTTCTAAATATGCGCGACTATCTGACGCCCATAATCTTATTCTAGCGTTAGCTGATATGTCAGATTCCAGCTGGATGCCTAATACTTTGACCCAAGCCTCCGCTCCGAAGGTGGTTAATAATGTACCATCACTTATCAATATAATCATTGGAGGATCTATAAGTCTCAGACCTCTATCGGTACCATCTATATGCAAAGCTTGAGAAAGTAATGAGATAAGTCCGCTACCTTGATTGGTATAAAATGAGGCTGCTAAGGCTCTATTTATCGCTCTCTCCTTAATTGAGATAACAACATCAGATTCTCGCCCCATTAATACACCCTAATCTTCAATTTAATGCGAATAAACATGGT
>JAAYTA010000124.1 GCA_012518185.1 Methanobacteriota archaeon | reverse complement strand
AGGACACGATGTTACAGTATATACTAGTGATACTATTGATAGTCAAAATAGACAATCAGTAGAATATTTAGTGCATGAAGGAATCAAAATACATTACTTTAAAAATATAAGTAATTCTCTTGCATGGCGCAGACTCTTCATTAATCCTGGCTCAACATTTTCTCTAAAAGAAAATATTAGGAAATTCGATCTGATACATTTACATGATATACGTAATTTCCAAAGTATAGTTGCTGCATATTATGCTAAAAAATATAATGTTCCCTACATCATCCAGCCACATGGATCTCTCCCCAAAATAATCGGGAAGCAAAAGCTAAAAAAGATATATGATATTTTATGGGGAAATTACATAATAAAACATGCATCTTTATTTCTAGCTATGACAAAAACTGAAGCTGAGCAATTGACAGAGATAGGTATAGATTCATCATTAATCAAATTTATATCAAATGGTATTGATCATCCTGGAAACGTACTTCACCATGGAGTATTTAGACAAGAGATCGGCCTTGAAGATGAACCATTAATACTATATTTAGCAAGATTTCATCAAATAAAAGGTGCAGATCTACTGGTGGATTCATTCTCAAAGATATTAGAAAATTTTCCAACAGCAAAACTAGTAATGGTGGGCCCAGATGACGGTTATCTGAATGAGATAAGTAAATTAATTGATGAGGGGCATCTAACTGATAATATAATATTATTAGATCCTATATATGATGAGTTACTGAAGAGACACGCGTACGTTGATGCAGATATTTACGTACTGCCCTCTAGATATGAACTATTTCCCATATCTGTTTTAGAGTCTTGGTCAGAGGGAACATCAGTGATAGTTACTGATCGATGCGGCATTAAAGACATCGTTAGAGAGGGAGGAATAGTAGTTCCTTTCGATGAAGATGAGCTTGCCAATGCGATAGAATATTTACTCTCTGACCATAATATGAGAGAAACATTGGGTCAGAGAGGTAAGCAGCTTGTTTATGGGAAATATTCGTGGACAAAAGTGGTCGAAGATTTGGAAAATATATATCAGGACATTATATAATAGTAAATTCTTCTACGAAATCTTATGAGTTCAGGTAATTAATTGAGACTATAGAAATTAATGATAACTTGTTCATTATATAGATTATATCAAATAAGCCTTCAAAAGCTGAAGAAGATTTTTCTTGACCACTATATGTAGTGTGAATGGAAAGGCATTTCCTTTATATTTCTAATATAGGATTTTCTAAGTTGCCATTCCATAAAATCGATGGCATGAGTATGCGTAAGCTTTGTTTCTATCTTTGATATTAATTATACTATCATCGATCCACTACCTTAGATTAAGATATTAGTAATTGTCTCAATCTGCTAACAATTAATCGATTTTAATAATGACCTTTTTAAAATATCATTGAAGGGGGATTCAGATAAGTGAATCAAGTTATCAATTTCTAATCATTATAGTATTTATATTAATATCATGACTTAGTAGTGTCTGCGACAGAATACTATATTATAATTAGCCTTCTTAGCCAATTTGGAAAGTACTGTTCAGATAATTGAGAATATAAGTATGACTATTATTTATAAATATAATATAACTAATGATCGTATGCAAGTGTTATAATCTAATGGGTGGATTGGGATGAAGAAATGAGTGCAAAAAAAGAGGGTTTAGACTTAGGTCTCTTATTTGTAAAGCTCACGCTAATTGTTGCCCCAATCTTACTTCTTTTCATGCTGACTAGGCAAGTAAGAACTGTATATGTTTGCACTATTCCATTCATAATAGTTTCCTGTGTAATATGGCTATTCATACGAAGGAGAGGTAGTAATAATCTGCAAACAGCTTATTCAAAAAAAATAGTCCTCATAGGAACTTCGCTATTTTTTATATTACTTACCATAATAATATATATATTATATGTTAACAATAATATATATGAGCGTCCAGTTATATATTTTATAATTATATCATTAATGGCAGGCATTATTGCAGTGGAGATTCTTTATTCTGATCCTCGCATACGCTGGCTAATTTTGTGTCAAACTATAATATTCTGCAGCGTAGCCGTTTTTTCGCAAATATTGATATTTCCAGAATTATTAGGTATTGATCCATATTATCATAGGATGATTGTGCAGGGATTGATTGAGCAAGGCTCTATGCCTCATAATTCTCAAAATTATGAAATTATGTCTGCATATCATATATTCTTGGGCTCAGGTCAGATGATTACATCACTGAACTTTAGATTTGCATCCCTTTTGACAGCATCAGTATCTATAATTTTACTAAATATAATTTTTATATATCTATTAGCTAAATATATTACATCAGACACTAAAATTGCATTATTTTCATCGCTAATTCTTGGAGCAGTTAGTTTTCATATACAAGGAGCCTATTTAGCCTACCCTAATGCATTGGCCCTAGTATTTAGCATAATAGTTCTCTACCTAGCTATTGGAATGAGGAATGATAAGGGTCCATATGTAATTATAATGGGGATTATGATTATTGCTGCATTATTAATGCACTCTATTGCCATATTATTCATTCTATTATTATTTATAATATTAATAACATATTCAAAAATATTTAGAAATATAGGTATGAGAATTTCGCCAATCTCCACAATAATAAGTGCCATAATCATCATAGTCGGCTGGTCATGGATGGGTCAGATCGATATATTGAAAGGATTTGTGGGAGCTGGCACAGGCTCAGGAACTCCTCCATCTGATGGAAGTATTGGGAGTTCTCCATCTGATGGAAGTATTGGGACTCAACCTCCCAATTTAGATATCGATATTCCTGAAATTATATCGGCTATCACCGACCCATCTATTATGGATGAATTTTTAAACTATAATGGATTATTTATATTCTATTCTCTATCAATATTAGGAATATTTGTAATACTTGATTTAAGGAGTAAATATCCATATGGTGTGCCTATCGCTATCGTCTCAGTAACGCCATTCATTATTGGTACATCTCTCGAATTATTGGGATTATATGGACTTAACGAGCGTTGGTGGTATATCTCACAGATCTTGCTTCCAATACCCGTCAGTATAGCACTATGTGCAATATTTAAATCGATCAGGCGTCCTTTCTTAAAAATATTGATACCAATTATAGTAGTAAGCCTTTCATTTTCTTTAATGACAAATACTTTTGCAAATATTGATAATGATTCTTTTGCCCCAAATATCAATACGAGATATACATTGATCACTTCAGAAATTCAAGCAATCTATTCAGTATCAACACATAGTAATAGTATATGTTATGCAGATGATTATTATGCTGCGCGATCAAGATATTTTAGCCATGATATTTCAAGCATGGCAAATGAGTTAGAGAGAGCTAACTTCTCAGCAATAGAGGGTATTATACTTATTAGAAACGAGATAGTATCTGGAACGTTTGAAAACTCAAAGAGGCCAATAAAGCTTAACTACGACTTAGAAGAGAAACTATATGATTATTCATTTAATAAAATTTTTGATGGAGGTACCGTTGGTGCGTTCCTAAGTTAAATATATTTCCATGATGTCATAACTAATTACAATTGATGATTATTAACCGGTTCTATATCCTTATTACTAATTTAGAAATATGATTATATTAATCCTATAGTTGATAAGGATGATTTAAATATACTTAATTTTAACCTATATTTATATAAAGTGTAAGTATAATTATATTATAAATATACAGATACGTTGAAACGATAATTAAATAGTAAAATATGAATTAATCAGGACAATATGTTGAAGCGATCTTGACGAGCCTTTGTTGAATAGGTAGATGATACCCATGCATATTTATGTCTAGGTTTTATTACGTGTGAATTAAAAATGTCTCTCCTAAAATTACAACAACTTGAGCTCAAAATACTATTAGAGCTCAAGCGAATCTGCGATAAACATAACATTCAATATTTTTTAATGGGTGGCACCTTATTGGGAGCCGTTCGTCATCAAGGCTTCATTCCCTGGGACGATGATATTGATATAGGTATGATAAGGTCAGAATATAATAGATTTCTGGAGATATGTAGTGAAGAATTGTCTGAAGAATATTTTTTACAGACGGCTGAAACCGAATGTGCTTATGCATCCTCATTTGCTAAAATACGCCTGAATGGGACTGAATATCCTGAGCCTCAGAATTATAAAGTAATTAACCATAATGGGATCTATATCGACGTGTTTCCATTCGATAAAACACCGAATAATGTATTTTTAAGGAAAATGCATAATTTAACGCTGAAAGGACTTAATACTATATCATTAGTGAAATGTGATTATACTTTACCTGACTGGTCTATTATTCTAAAAATGCTCACAGTCGTCTCAAAATTATTCAGTAGAGAGAAGGTGATAGAAATGAGAAGTGAACTTTTTAACAAATTCAATAATAAAAATACTAAATATTATATTAATAGTACACTCAACATTTATCCAGCTCATGTATTTGATAAGTTTATAGAATTAGAATTTGAAGGCATTAATTTTCCTGCACCTGCAGGTTATCATACTTATCTTGAATGTGCCTACGGCGATTATATGCAACTGCCTCCAGAAGATGAGCGAGGACGACACACTCCCTTTATGCCCAATTTTGGAAAGTATGCCTAACATTCTTTACAGAAGACTCCATTACATGAAGTGGTCGACACCACATGCAAGCAATAATTCTCGCAGCTGGGATGGGTAAACGTCT
>JAAYTA010000003.1 GCA_012518185.1 Methanobacteriota archaeon | reverse complement strand
TTGTCCCTGAGCGTTTCTCTCTCTGGAAGCTTATAGTATACACCACGCCCTTCGAATTCAAGTTCCCCAGGACATCCTATTCTTTTAGGTGTGAATAGACCCATGCCGGTTGCGATTATCGCCGCTTTAGTCTCATACGATGCCTTATCCGTCACAAGTAATAGGTGACCGGACTTATCTTTCAGCTCTATAGCTCTCTCGCCCTCATGCAATTCACAACCCATAGATGTAGCATGATTGATCAAATGATCAGCCAATTGAGCAGCGTCAGTCATGATATAGCCAGGATAGTTATCGATGCCCTTTTCTGGGTAGAGGCTCGCAAGCTGCCCTCCGGCCTCGACTGCATCAATAATGAGGGTCTTTAGCTTTCGAGTACTCGCGTAGATCCCAGCAGTTAGGCCTGCTGGACCCGCGCCGATAATTATCAGATCATATATCATGCGATGGGCTTATCATGCTCCCCTTTTTAAGTGTTATCGAACTGAGGCATCAGATGACCTCTTGTAATCATGATGCATTACTATTATTCGTAGTTCAATGACGAATAGAGTAAAAGTCGATAAATTGATGACCTATGTTATGTCATGACTAGATGATATCATGAAGCTTCGAACGTTCATTTCGATCGATTTAGACAAGAGTGAAAAGATAGTTGATTTTGCAACCGTGCTTAGGGATGCTGAACCTACACTTAAATTAGTAGATCCATCGCAAATCCACATCACGTTGAAATTCCTTGGAAGTACTGATGAGGACCTCATTCCAGCCATAGGTGAAATAATGCATGATGCTGTTAAGGGCATATCACCATTTACGATTTCACTCAGAAGTGTAGGAGCATTCCCATCTATGAACCGTATACGAGTAATATGGATTGGGGTGAACGATATTCTCCCTCTTGCGACCATTGCAGGAAGGCTTGATGAGAAGTTAGCTGATTTAGGAATAACAAGGGAATCTCGTCCTTTCGCTCCTCATATCACACTAGCTAGAGCTAGATCAGACGCACCTAATCCCGTCCTTAGGCAGATAATTCACGACAGAAAAGATGTTGATTTCGGCACTCAAGAAGTTAAATCAATACGACTCGAACAGAGTATATTAACTCGATGCGGACCTGAATATGTTCTACTAGATGAAGCAACATTCACTGAGTAAAGTCTCCACACTGGAATTTGAACGATTCTAGTCATCGCATCATAACCAAGCCGTGAGTATGTGAGACATTATAGAGAATGCTACATAGCCTATTCTGAAAATATAGAAGTAAGCTCCTTAACAGCCTCTACAAATCTGTGCGCCTCTTCCTCAGTATTGTAGAGATAAAATGAAGCTCTAGCACATCCATCAATCCCACGAGATACAAAATATGGATGTACGCAATGCATACCTGAACGTATTAACACTCCTGCCATCTCATCAATTATCATAGCTATATCATGTGAGCTCATGCCCTTGATGTTAAAGGAGAATATTCCACTGCGTAATTCGGGATCGACTGGAGGAAGTATCGATATGTCTGATAAATCTCTAAGTCCTCTAGTGACTATATCATTGAGGCGCCTTTCATGCTCTTGGATATTATCCATACCTACTGCAGTCAGATAATCTACAGCCGCTCCCGCTCCAATGATGCCTGAATAATTCATAAGGCCTGATTCCAATCGTTCTGGCGGAGGGAGAAGCTCTACTTCTTCATATGTAGCAAGTCCCACACCACCGCCTCCTCCTATTAAGGGCTCTATCCTTTCGAGTATGTCTTTCTTTGCATATAGCACTCCCATACCGGAGGGACCCAACATCTTATGGATAGAGAATGCGTACATGTCGACATCAAATTCCTCTACATTGATACTCATATGGGGTGTCGATTGTGCACCGTCTAAACATACGAGAGCACCCATATCATGAGCTTCTTCAATCACTTCCTTTGCAGGTATGGAAGTTCCAGTAATATTGTTTGTATGAGCCATAGAGACTAATGAAACTCCATCTAAAGCATTTCTGAATTGATTAATGTTAAAAATTCCTGAAGAGGGAGTAGTCAATACGCGATGCCTAATGTCCTGATACTTAGCCACCTGGATCCATGGCACGTGATTGCTATTATGCTCCATATCTGTTGTTAGAACGCAGTCTCCATCTTTCAACAATCGTCCTTTAGCTACTATATTCAACGCTTCAGTACAGCCCCTGGTAAAAATAATACAATCTGGATCACTACAGCCGATAAATTTAGCAACTTTCTCTCTAGCCTCTTCTACTTTGATCGATACTTGAGTAGCAAGGCGATGCACTGAACGACCGCCGCAAGACGGATACATTTCATAATACTCATTCATAGCCTCTATGACTTGACGCGGACGGAAGGTCTGGCAGGCGTTATCGAAATAGATGAGATCTCGCTCTTCGGAGGAGAATATGGGGAAATCGCGTCTAATTGATGATACATCCATCTGAACAATTAGGCATTTTCGTTCTTAGTTTAATTCTTTTGGCTGGGAACATGGTAATATATGATAGAGTAATGTGCATCACTATGACTGTTGATAGACATGTCCGTCATCATAAGTCTAGAATATCTCATCAAGTCTATATCTTCACATAGGAGACGTTAGATGGATCGCGTTTATTTCGACAACAGTGCCACCACCCGGCTCGATGACCGAGTATTGGAAGCAATGCGTCCGTATTTCCTAGATAAATATGGGAATGCATCTTCTCTTCATTCTTTTGGACACGATGCTTACGATGCTATGGAAGTCGCCAGAAGTCAAGTGGCAGCGGCTATAAATGTCCCTCCTAAAGATATTATCTTTACATCGGGGGGAACTGAATCTGACAATCTAGCTCTACAAGGTGCAGCGTTTGCCAATGCTTCTCGAGGGAAGCACATCATAACAACATCGATTGAACATCATGCTGTACTCCATACGTGTCAGTTTCTGGAAAATCAAGGTTTCAAAGTAACCTATCTTCCCGTAGATAGTGAAGGCTTTGTTTCCGACGAGGATCTTAAAGAAGCTATCACTCCTGAAACTACACTAGTATCTGTAATAATGGCCAATAATGAAATAGGTACAATACAGCGAATTAAGGATTTGGCTGAGATAGCCAATGATAGCAATATATTATTCATGACTGACGCTGTACAAGCCATAACTAAAATGCCCGTGGATGTGGAGAAGTTAAACGTAGATATGTTAACAATGTCTGCTCATAAATTTCACGGACCTAAAGGTATTGGTGCACTGTATCTTCGCAGAGGTGTCAAGCTTCGACCCCTAATGTATGGTGGTGGTCATGAACGTGGATTACGTTCCTCTACCGAAAATATCCCCGGCATGGTAGGCATGGGAAAAGCAATAGAATTAGGTATTGCAGAGATGGATGATAATGTAGATCAGATGAGAAGGATACGTGATCATCTGATAGATCTTACCTTATCTAAAGTCCCTAGATCATATATAAATGGTCCAAAAGGGGAAGAACGATTATGCAACAATGCCAACTTCCGCTTCGATTACATCGAGGGCGAAGGAATGGTTCTTCTTTTAGATCTCAAAGGGATTGCCGCATCTACTGGATCAGCATGCTCTACCAAGAGTCTAGAGCCTTCTCATGTGCTCCGCTCTTTAGGATTACGACATGAACAATGCCATGGTTCTCTCCGCCTCAGTCTGAGTAGATATAATACTATGGAAGAAGCCAATTATTTCATTGAGACAATTCCTCAAGTTATTGAGAGACTTAGGATGATGTCCCCATTAGGGGAAGGAGTGTCATACGATGTGTCCGCAGTATAGTAAACAAGTAATGGAGCACTTTACCAACCCACGCAATGTAGGAGATATGCCAGATGCCAACGGAATAGGCCAGGTAGGGAATCCCACATGCGGCGATCTTCTATGGATATATATCAAAGTAGAAGACGACATCATGACGGATGTTAAATTCAAGACATTCGGCTGCGGGGCGGCGATTGCTACTAGCAGTATGGTCACCGAATTAGCCAAGGGCAAATCGTTAGATGAAGGACTTAAGATTACTCGTAAAGATATCGCCGACAATCTTGGAGGTCTACCTCCTCAGAAGATGCATTGTTCAAATTTGGCAGCAGACGCCCTTCATGAAGCCATA
>JAAYTA010000113.1 GCA_012518185.1 Methanobacteriota archaeon | reverse complement strand
TGCTGGGACGAGGCGCAAATGGCTTTTTCTAATAGACGTTGGTCAAAATACGGTGCGGGAATAGCAACAGAGGTTTTAATGTTTACTAGAAAAATGAAGTCGTTACAAATATATTGTAGTCCATCAATTAACAACGTTGACAGCAGAATTAGAAATCTCGTCGAGGTATTAATTACTACTAGAAAAATAGGTAATAAAGGCTTTCAATTGCACTTCATGGACTACCAGACAGGACAATTCATGCACACGCAATTTATTCCTATGTGGAAGGCTAAACAGGTTTTTAAATTGCGATTGTATGATACTTATAATATGGTTACGGGTTTTCCTTTGCCAGGGACAGAACGGGAAGGGACAGAATTTTTTAATAAATTGAGTGATATACATGATCTTGCGAGAGGAAAAAATTCAATTGCAGTTACCTAGTGATAATGAAATAAAAAAAATTAGTCTTGTACCTAGTAACTATAAAGATAAGGACCCTCGACCATTAACATATTTAAACCCAGAAACCGTTAATATTGTTGTTTATACTAAACAAGTACAGAAATTTAATTATTATCAAATGTTAGAACTTGCAGAGGACCTAGCTAAGAGGCAAGGCTTCATATTGTTGCCTTACAGGTGCATGCACTGGCAAAGAGTTAAAGAGTATGGCGCAGATCGAAAAATTAAAATTGGTCGCAAATCATTTTTTATGATGAAACCAAGTGAATTAACAAAAGGCGAACGGATAAAATTAATTGATTATATTAATGAGGAGGTCAAGCAATGAACCTGGTGATTAGTCAATCAGAAACTTCAAACTTAGCTTTTGTTATGGCTCTAATGAGAAAAGAAGTTAAAAAAATGTTTAAAATGCAAGACAAGAAACTATTAAAAACGTATGACACGATTTTAAACGATTTAGAGGCCGTTCTTGAGGTTTTAAAAGAAAGAGATATAAACACCCTAGCAAGATTAGAAATAACGCTAGAACAAGCTAGAATGACGTTAAATTTCGTTGAATGGTATTTATCAAACAATATAACTAATAGTATAATTGAAAATGATTTTATTAGTTTGAAAGATAAACTAGTAGAGGCGATCAATAATGATTAAAAGAATTATTCCGCTTTTGGTTGTTTTTTCGTTCTTTATTAGCGGTAATGTTCATGCTAGCTCTATTAATCAATTAGAAACCGATTTAAGCAATATTAAAAAGCAAATTGAACAGGAAACGGACCGATTCAAAAGAGTTGAACTTGTTAAAACAGAGAATAAAACGGCTAAAATATTGCGAGCATATGAACTGGCTAAAAATACAAGCAACATTCAGCCCGTCAATTTCAATAATTTTATATTTGATGAAACAAGCGACAAGCCCGCAGTTATACAAGTTGGCGAGCAGTGGATAGGCAATTCAATTTATGCTTTCGGTGGCGGTAGAAATTCAAACGATATAAGCAAAGGTTTGTTTGATTGTTCAAGTTTCGTTCATTGGGCTTTTGATCAGGTAGGGATAGAATTAGGCAACAGAACAAGCGTTACAACAGATACATTAAAAGTTTTAGGCACTCAAATAAGTATTGAAAATATTCAGCCT
>JAAYTA010000138.1 GCA_012518185.1 Methanobacteriota archaeon | reverse complement strand
TGGAGGGGGGAGATACTACGACCTCCCCCCTATGAGTGCTTAGTTCTTTGTGCTTGTGTTTTGATTAACAGGCTTGAAACCCGCATAAACACTGGGTTTTGAGATATTGTTATAAATTTTTAAAATTATTTGACAACTAAGTCTTTTAGTAGTATAATAGTGATAAATCTATAAAAAAGGAGTGATTTTGATGAAAGGTCTAAATATTTCAATGGAACTTGATCGACACGAAGATTTGGAGCTAATTCAAGCTTATTACAGTGAGCAAAGCGGGGTAAGGCTTTCCAAGGCTCAGACCGTTAAGCGTTTATTGTTTGAGACAGCTAACACCATCAGAAACGGAAAGGAGGATACAAGCAAAAACGACCAATAAAAAAAAGAACCGCACCCCTCCTCAAGGGAAAACAGTTCTTTTCAGTCGTCTTGTTTGTAGTATATCATATGAGCAAAAAAAAATCAATTAAAAAGCGTAATTGGGCTTTTATACTCTATCCAGAGTCAGCACCAAAAAATTGGGTTGAACAGTTGACAAAAACTGGTTTACAGTGTGCTGTTTCTCCTCTACATGACAAGGATATCAATGCAGATGGAACGCCTAAAAAACCACATTATCATATCATACTAACTTATAGTGGACCCACTTCTTATAACGTGGTTAAAAGGCTAACAGAGCAGTTTAACGCACCAATTCCGCAAGCACTTGAGCAAATTAAGGGTTACTATCGATATTTAACACATAAAGACAACCCAGAAAAGTATCAGTATGATGCTAATGAGATTAAGTCTATCAATGGTTTTAGTATTAGGGATAGTGTTGGGTTCACTAGATCAGAGGTCAATGCTATTAAGCAAGAGTTGCAAAAATTGATTAAGGACAAGGATCTTGTAGAGTATGCCGAGCTTATGGATTATGTATTAGATGATCCAGATCTCTATGATGTTGCTTGTAATAATACCATTTTTTTTGATAGATATCTAACTTCACGCAGACATATGCCAAAAGATGTTGATAGCAAAAGAACTATTAAAGTTGATGTTGATACTGGCGAAATATTGGAATAGGGGGTTATATCATGGCAAAAAACATAATGGGTAAGCTAGGGTACAATTCAGAGAATGATAGATACGGGCTTCTTGTTGGCGACCTTTGGGAACATACTGGTTTTCATTGTGGTGAAGCCTTGGAAGTTATGGTTGATCATGAATGGGTACAGACATACATGGAAATGTCTTTAGATCAAGACTGGTATCTTGTAGGAACTCCCTATAAGGGCGACTTAGAATTTATCAGAGCGAGGATATAACATACTAAGAGCAACAACGTAGAGAGGGGTCAAGCATAAATCACCGACCGAAGGGAGTTTATGGCTTGACCCCTTTCACAGCCCCAGACGCTGTCCCTGCAAGGGGAAAGTATTTATACTTTTCCCTTCTGCCTAGTGGCGAGCGTGATGGGGTCTGGGGACAAGTCCCCAGTGGATTGTTAAGGCGAAGCCTTGACGCCCTCGGCAGAGCAAGTTCCAACCATAGGTTGGTATAACTTGCTATACCACCTGAAAAGAGTTTGTGGTAATGTCGGCTGACATTACCGCAACACTCAACGCAAACTATCCCTAGAAAGGATGTGTTCAAATGGCACACTTAGCTAAATTTAAACGAAACGCTTGTGGGCAGATGCTAAGTCATTATTCCAGAGATAAAGAGAACTTTGGTAATGATCTGATTAATCTAGAGCTCACAAAAAAAAATTATAATCTAGCACCAGAACGCAACATTTCAGACATGGAATTTCTTAAGCAGCGTATCAGCGAGGTACATTGCTTAAAGAGAAAAGACGTCAATGTCTTATGTGATTGGGCAATAACTGTACCTAAAGACCTGCCCAAGGAATACCACGAAGAGTTCTTCCAAGAGTCCTATAATTTCCTAGAGGCTAAGTATGGCAAGGAAAACGTTGTGTCTGCTTATGTGCATAACGATGAAACAACACCGCATCTTCATTTTGCTTTTATTCCAATAGTTCAAGACAAGAACAAAGGTCATCTCAAGGTATCAGCTAAAGAATGTATTACTAGAGCTGATTTAAAGCGTTTTCACCCAGACTTGCAACAACATCTTGAAAGCAAGCTCAAAGTCCCTGTAAACGTGCTTAATGAGGCGACTAAAGAGGGTAACAAGGCTATTATTGAGTTAAAACGTGAATCTGCTATTGAGCGACTTGATAAAGCTAACCTACAAGCCTCTAAAATCGTTTTACAGGCAAAAGAGCAAGCCCAGAGTATAAAGGATAGCCTAAAAGCCTTAGAAGCTGAATTTGAGGCTTTAAATGCCTATATCGATGAAGCAAGTAGGCAATCTGATATTAGTATGATGTATCCGGATTATGCAAAGGTAGAAACCAAAGGGCTTTTAAAGAAGCAAAAGTTTGTCATAGTTCCAGCTGACAAGTGGGAAGCCAAGCATATATCTGCTAATCAAATTGCTTCTCTGAAGCAAGCTAGAGAAAAACTAACATCAATTGATCAAGATATAGAGCGTCTTAAGATGCAACTTGATGATGAGCGATACAACAATCTTTCTTT
>JAAYTA010000024.1 GCA_012518185.1 Methanobacteriota archaeon | reverse complement strand
CTTCTCGACCAGAAGTAAAGAGAGCTATCAATTGGGAACTTGGACTAGTATTCATTGATCTGCTGACTATTGTGTTAATACAGACTATATTCTATGCCATCGTAGTGCCTATGGCAATCATACCAGAGATTGCCGATAGTCCAGCATGGGTAGATCCATTGATTATGATAAGCATAAGCATGATGCTCATGCTTCCTGCAATCATCGACATGGTTCAAGGTATCAAAAGAATTGCAAAGTTATTGGCAGATGATGCCACCCCGTGGTCAGGCGCCAAGAAGAGGAGGCGCTTATACATCAGATTTAGAAACCTGGGAGAGGTCGCTGCCCTATTACTAGTAGTAATGTTATTCCTCCCCTTCTTAGCTGAAATTATTGGTGTTCCTGCATCAATCTGGACCGGTATTGGAGTACTCATAATGGTTCTCACTGCAATGATCTTGCGATCATTATTGAGCGCTAAGCGCCCGCATTGGCCAAGTGCGGAAGAAGACTATGAGGACGATGAAGCATTGAATGATAAGTAAAAGCGGACCCGGGGGGATTTGAACCCCCGTTTGAGGCTATCTCTGGACCATTATACGTCCTCCGGAGGCCTCAGTGATATCCAAGCTACACTACGGGTCCCAGTCCTCTGATGTCGAATTACTAAATAAAGATTCTTAAATGAGTCATCGACTGATTATGATTTTGATCCTATTGTATGACATGTAGAACGATGCGCCGATAGGATAGCCTCTACGATTTCATTAAACATAGGAGGTAATTCATTTTGCATAATGAATAAACCTCTTTCAGTAATACCTCCTTCAGTGGCAACCATATCACAGATCGAAGAGGGATCGTACCCGGTAGTCATCAGCGAAGCAGTAGCTATAGTTGTTTCAGTGATCATCTTCAATGCTTCGTCGCGACTATATCCTTTACCCTCTACTGACTTAGCAAATAGATCTATGAACATAGCGATGAATGCCGGCCCACAAGAAGTCATAGCAGTCCCCACCTCAAGTCGCTCCTCATCGACTATTACGACTTTACCTACTGAGGAAAACAATTCCTCAAGATACTTGCGTTTTGAATTACAGACGTTCACATCGTGACATATTAGAGACAATCCTAGGCAGTTCTGAATTGTTATAGATGGAATGACTTTCGATGTTGGAATATCATAATTAATATCTCTAAGATTAACGCCGCTATTAATTAGAATAATATGAGTGTCTGTAGATAATAGATGACATATCTCATCTATGACTGCAAGCACTTGTTCACTCCTTACGCAGATGAACAATAAATGGCTCTTCTCAGCTGCTAGACAATTATCATCAGTTATCTCGATATCTTCCCATTTCTCAATCAATGGAAACATGCGAGCCATTGTCCTACTGGCAACAATCACTTCTGATGATGATAGCGCCCCACTCTCAAGTAGGCCGTTAATCATCGCACTTGCCATATTACCATATCCAATGAAACCCACTTTCACAAGCATTAGAAATGGATATGTTATAAAATACTAATCATAGCGTAAGCACATAATAGGAAAAATTTGGAAGGAGATTACTCCTTCTTGGATTTGAATTCAGTGTATCCACATCGGCCACATGAACTTCTGTCCTTATGCTCTGAGAGGAAAACACCGGGACCACATTTTGGGCAGGAGCGCCTCGTACGCTCTAATTTTCCATCTTTTATTGAATAGTAATCTCTCTTAGCAGATGCACTTTTTTTATCATTTGACATCATGATCACCTCTTGGATTTCTTGACAACGCTAGCTTTAACCTTTTTAGGCTTCTTCTCAGCTAATTCATTTCTAACCAGGATATAGTTTTTCTCAAATTTCCTAGCAGTCTCGACGTCATCATATACTTTAGCATATCCATCGGTAGATCCTATCCCATACTTGGAATCCATCTCATCGATAATTATGCGCTCTTTTGGCACCTCTAGCACACTTGCTAGGGCATCTCGCACAGCATTGCGAGAGGGAGTAGGATCTCCATCATGATCTACCTTGAAGTAGACCTCTGCCCGACTCAAGACATTGTTCTCAATCTTACTTGTGATATCAATCTTCAATCTAATTCCTCCATCTCTTCGATGAATTTAGTTGCTAAGCCTGCTATCTCTGTATCTATCCTCATTATGGCCATTCCCTTCCCAGGAATGCCATACATAAGGCAGGAGTCGAGGGGAGCCATCGCTGCGCAGGCTAATGCAGCTAGATCTTCCTCACCCTCAACCATTAATTTGGTTGGAATATCTCTTTTCAAGGCTTCGCTTAGCTCGTCCACAAGCTCAGCCGTTATAAGCCCTGCTGGATTATCGACTCTCACATCTATGCCCTCGTATAGATCGAGTTTTTCCGCGAGAGGGGTATAAGTGCGGCGCTCGGTCTTGAGGTCATAAACTATGAGATCAGGCGCATATCCATTATCCAACAAGGTTAAGGAGACCATGTCCCCTATCGCCAAGAGCATCTTGCATCCTTTTAATTCCTCTGATAGATTGTCTATATCGACTATATGTCCGAGGCCAGTGCTAAGTTGCTCCCTCATACTTCGGGGAAGACGTAGCGCCCCCTTAGGGCGTTTGAGTCTACCGAACTTTGAGGGCGAATCTTCCGTTGACATTGATGCCCATCCTCTGGGCGATCTCCGAACGAGTGTGATCAATAATTACTACGTAACCCTGCCAATCCTTAGTAGTAGGGTTTCCGCAGAGTGGGCATTTATCATCCCCACTAATAAAACTGCAATTTTTACAGGCCTTCTGGGCTGCTCTCATGCTACCTCACCAGAGACCTTCTTACGATCTTCTTCTATCCATTCGAGCTTACCAAGGCCGTGTTGCCTCATAGTTAATCCAATCTTAGATTCTCGTGGATTCCTCTCGTTCAGGCTGAGGGCTACAATACGAGCGCGAACACGATCACCTATCTTTAGATCTCGCTTAGTATCCTTTCCATGCAGGCGACCGTTCTCTATATCAATATCAATATGATCATCCATTATCTGTGAGATATGGAGCAATCCATCTAGTGGGCCAAATCGGATGAAGGCGCCAAATTTGAGAACTTCTACTACTACACCTTCAATTACTTCCTGCAGCTGCGGACGGAAAATTAAAGCATCATATTTGACATTTTGATATACAGCACCATCTCCGTGCACTATCCGTCCTGGCCCTAGAGGTTCAACATTTGAAACCAGTACGGTGAGTGAGTCATTGCCTTCAATCTTTCCTTCGAAAGATTCCCAGCTGAGCTGGTCTATGACACTCTCAAGATCGTCTCCCAACTTCTCGGGTGGGATGCGAACGACCTTTTCTATCTTCGATAACATATACATGGGTTGCCCTCTGAACGATAGTTGTGGATAAGGCACCTCTTATTTATACCCTAGGTTCCTCAAAAAATGAATCCAGATAGTAAGTGTTCTAAAAAAAGAAAAGATTGATTAAAGGGTTTGTATCGAGTTGTTCAGACAACGAACAGGGCCGCAAACACCAGTGTGATGGTAGCGAGCAGTTTCACAAGTACGTGTAGAGATGGGCCAGCGGTGTCCTTAAACGGATCACCAACAGTATCTCCCACAATCGCCGCAGCATGAGCAGGACTGCCCTTACCGCCGTGATGGCCCATTTCCACATACTTCTTTGCATTATCCCATGCACCGCCTGCATTGTTAAGAACAACAGCCAGCAAGACTCCAGCAATAGTAGCTACCATTAGGAAAGCACCGACTGATTGGAAGGCAGTGAAGCCGTCTGGATAAATAGCCCTCATTATCAAGCCAAGAGCTACTGGAGTGACTACAGGCAGTATACCAGGTAGGATCATTGCTTTTAATGCACCCTTAGTAGATATGTCTACACATTGAGCATAATCTGGTCTTTCAGTTCCCTCAAGAATGCCTGGCTTCTCCCTGAACTGTCTTCTGACCTCATTGATCATGTCGTAAGCAGCCTTACCTACTGCGTTAATAGCAAGAGAGGTGAATAGGAATACTAACATTGCTCCTATAAGGGCCGCTACGAATAGTGGGGGGTCAGCGAGGTTAACTACGAATACATCTGTGAGACTTAGTGCAGTGCCATGTGCTTCATTCAAGAGTACTCGAATTTCCTCGAAGTAAGCAGCGAATAGCAAAAATGCAGCCAGAGCAGCAGAAGCCATAGCATAACCCTTAGTCAGGGCCTTGGTAGTGTTACCAACAGCATCTAGCTTATCAGTGCGCTGTCTGATCTCATCGGGCTGATTAGACATCTCGATAATACCGCCGGCGTTATCAGTGATTGGGCCGAAGGTATCTTCAGCAAGAATGAATGCACAGGTAGCAAGCATTCCCATAGTAGCAACAGCAGTGCCATATAATCCATATAAGAATTCTAAATTAACATCAGGTGCAGCCATAGTACCTATCATATATGAGCCAAGTAGGCCACCCGATATGGCAAGGATAGGCATCAATGTAGTCTCTAATCCTATGGCAAAACCAGTAATGATATTAGTGGCTGGGCCAGTCTCAGAGGCTTGGGAGATTTTCCTTACAGGTCGGTACTCGCCTGCCGTATAATATTGTGTTATATAGACAATGAGGATGCTCAGCACAATGCCGATCACACCACATGCAAAGAATAGCTCCCATTCAGGCAACATCATATAAGTGATAATTGCGAATCCAATAGCAGATAATATTGATGCAACGTAATATCCACGGTTCAATGCTTTGTTGGGATCCTCATCCTCGTGACGCAGATTTACCATCATGACGCCTACCATAGATGCGACCAAGCCAATAGCGCGAACAACTAGTGGGAAAAATACGAAAGCCATCGCGTGCTCTACAGATAGTAAATCCGAAAATTCACTCTGCATGGCAAGTATCGATGCACCGATAATCATAGCACCGATATTCTCAGCAGCGGTACTCTCAAATAAGTCAGCACCACGACCAGCGCAATCACCAACGTTGTCACCAACTAGGTCTGCAATAACGGCAGGGTTGCGTGGATCATCTTCAGGGATACCGGCTTCGATCTTTCCAACAAGATCAGCACCGACGTCAGCAGCCTTGGTATATATACCACCGCCAAGCTGGGCGAACAGCGCGGCAAATGATGCACCAAAAGCATAACCAACTGATAAAGATAGAGCCATCGAGATGAGTTCCGCATCTGAGGCACCTGCTCCAAGAATACCAGGGGCGGCAAATTCCAGGTACAAGAAGAATATACCTGCCACTCCCAGAAGGGATAGTGCCACCACGGCGAATCCGGATACTGCGCCACCGCGGAATGAGATCCTCATTGCCTCATTCATGGAGCGCCTTGCTGCACTGGCAGTTCGGATGTTTGAACTCACTGAGACAAACATGCCGATATATCCAGAAAGAGCAGAGAAAAACGCACCAAGCAAGAAGGCGGAGCCGACGAAGGCTCCCCTCATCATATTATCATACTGCATTCCCATCCCAACGGTAATTATTACCGCCAGAATGACGCTTATAACAGCGATTGTTTTGTACTGACGAGCCAAATAAGCCATCGCACCTTCACGGATAGCATCCCCGATATCTTTCATTTCGGGAGTGCCAGTATCTTTCCTGAACACTGTTCGAGTCAGATAACCCGCGAAGAGGAGACCTAATATGCCCGCAATTGGTACCAGATAGACCAAAGCGTCTATGTCCATATAGAACCCTCATCTAGGTTTTCCAGTGGATTAGGGTACGCATATTTATTGCTTCTTCAAGTATCAACCAAAATAGATTTTAACTGGATGTATATTCACCCTGCTTATACGTGATCATCTGGTTAGGCTTAGATATCACTTGTTCTATCTAGAATTGTATGTAAGATTCTGAGACGGGCATAGTTTTTATCATTGCCTTCGATTACTGTCCACGGAGCATATTCAGTACTAGTAAACTGTAACATATCTTCCACTGCCTCAGTATATTGATGCCATTGCTGTCTAGATCTCCAATCATCTGCAGTAATCTTCCACACCTTATCAGGATTTTCCGCCCTATCGATAAAGCGCTTTAACTGAACATTTTTATCGATCTCTAGCCAAATCTTAATGATCTTTACTCCGTCATTTACAACAGATCGCTCAAAATCATTGATTTCCCTGTATGCACGTCTCCATTCATCGCCGGTGGCTAATCCTTCCACTCGTTCTACGAGAACTCTCCCATACCAAGAGCGATCAAATATGGTAATATGCCCCCGTAAAGGAAGCATCTTGTAAAAGCGCCATAGATAATGGTGGCCTAATTCTACATCGTTGGGCGCATATATTGGAACTACTGTGTAAGTGCGAGGATTCAGAGAGCTAGTAAGTCTAGATATTGCGCCTCCTTTTCCAGAAGCATCTCTGCCTTCAAATACTATTATTAATGATTGGCCGAGTTCGTGTAATTCCTTCTGCCTTACTTTCATCCTGGCTTGTAAATTCGCTAACTCTCCCTTATACTCTCTATCTTTCACTTTATAATTTCGAAAAGGTAATGCGCAAGAGGAGTTTACTTGAGCATTTGAGGTCGGAGAGGGCACCGCTGAATCTTGACTTAATGCTGTTTGGATTCGCTTGATCACAGTACTCATTACTTTTATAATGGCATATTCAGGACATATTGATTCTACTATTGTCCAAGGCGCATAATGAGTCGATGTAGTGTCCAATATTCCCTTCATGTGTGAGCTAGATATGGAATTATCATGACATAATGAGTCATCAGAAGCAAATCCATACCATTTATGAATATAGCTAGAAATGCTTTCTACATCAGCATGCATAAAAAATTTAATGAATAATGTGCCATCGTCAGATAACATTTTCTCGAAATTCATTATCTCATCGATGCGATCATCAAATCCATCAATACTCATCGATAATAATCGTGCATACCATGAGTGATCGAATATTGCTATCTGTCCTCTGGAAGGAGATTGGATCCAGAAATTCCACATAAATGGATGATCAAGATCTGGCTCAGAAGACGGAGAAATATGATGATATTTAAATCCGCGCGGATCGAGAGGTAATAAAAATTTACCTATTATATCAATCGCATGAGGAAAATCGCACCCTTCAAACACTACGATGACAGGAATCCCTTTGTCCCATATATCCCTATGAAGTTTTTCCAATTGTTTTTTTAGGATAGGATATATTTCTTCAAATTCTTCCTGAGCTATATCATTCAGTAAATCTACATCCATGAGCTTCTCACTCATGGTATCCCCACGATTATTCGATGAAGGATGTCAAGGGTGACACTTAACATCTTACCAGCATCACGTAGGTGACGATATATCTCTCGCTCCTTTAGTATGGTAATAGGATCTTCATTTTGGAAGGCATCTACCATAGCCTCTACATAAATAGAATCGATTTCTCTTTCCCATCGCCTCATATCTGCTATCATGGCTTCAGCCAGAAGGTTATCTCTCTCCATTACATGGACAGCACCTGATATCTCCTTGATCCCTTCCATGATGGCCTGGGACATGCGCATTATGGGTCCATTTGGATAGACTTTAAATGCCCTCATCTCTATGGAAGTAGATAGGCAGTGGTTAAGAATATAGTCAACTTGTCTAGATAATTGATATATATCCTGGCGATCGAAGGGCGTGGTGAATGCTTCCATCAAACGATCCTCCATTAAATGTCTAAAATCATCAGCACTTTGTTCTTCTCTAACTAATTCAATTGGATCTGATAAATCTCCTCTCTCTAGCCATGATATGAATGATGCTACCCCTCTGACAGTATGATCTGCCTGTTCACGCAACATTGCATAAAAGTCATACTTAACAGGGAATAATCTATCAGTTATCTTCCTTCTTCCACCCATCCTATCAAACATATCTACATCCTTCCTCATATTGAGATATTCATAATTAATAGAATAAGTGCTGAGATAGTTGCAGATGCAGGTATTGTGAGGAACCATGATACGATCATAGGCTTCCCCACACTCCATTGAACCATCTTAGCATTCTCTGCCGCTCCTACACCCATTATACTCGATGTTACTACTTGTGCTGAAGATACGGGGGCGCCCGCTATAGTGGATATTAATAACGTAGATGCAGAAGTAATTTGAGAGTTAAGACTATCCAATGCTCGAAGAGGATATATTTTTCTACCAAGTGTCTTCATAATATTCCATCCCCCTGCTAGTGTACCCGCAGATAATACTAATGCACAAGATATTCGCACCCATAGAGGAATATCATTGGTCGAAACCAGATTAGCAGACATTAGCGCTAATACAATTATTCCCATTAATTTCTGTGAATCGTTTGAGCCATGAGCAAATGCCAATACTCCCGTTGTGAACCACTGTGTATTTAGTAAATGTTTTGTCACTGTCCTGTTTGCAGGTCGAAGGACTATGGCAGTCACTTTCCTCAGAACATAGCCTCCTATGAAGCCTGCAGCAACAGATAGGATTAAGAGTAAAACTATCCTTGAAAGTCCTACTACTTGTCCATGTACTAATTCTTCAATGCCCCATGAGATGCTTCCCATTCCTGCACCTGCAGCTGCTGCTCCTACAAGGCCTCCAACTAAAGAATGTGTGGAGGACGATGGGAGACCTTTTCTCCACGTAATTATATTCCAGAGTGTCGCCCCCATCAGGGCAGCTAACATCATTCTGCCAAGAGTAGGACTCGGTTCTACATCTATAACCTGCATCATTGTGAAAGCTACTGCACTTCCACCTAATATGGAACCGATTAAGCCTAATGTAGCAGCGTAAATTACTGCTGAGCTAGGTGAGGCAGCTCTTGACGCTACCATGGTCGCTACTCTGGGTGAAGCGTCTAAAACTCCATTAGTGTACGCGAATATTAAGGCTAATATTACTGTCGACACTAATATTAGATCTATCTCTATCGCAATTCACCTCACTAACTGCAGTTGTTTTGATAATATTATATTAGATGTGTCTTCTAACAATTTTGACCACTCCAATATAGTCCCTCTGCGTAGGTTCAGATTCTCGAAGATAGACTATTAGATAATTGATTAGTACTCTATAAGATAGGTGCAGAATTAGTAATCGCCTTAAACATATAATAATATATTAACTACTCCAAATGATAGATAGAAACTGCTTAATGTGTTACCCAAAATACTCAGAATATCATAATCCATTATGGTGGAATAATATATCTTTAATATAGAATATATTAAAAGGTAAAATAACAATGACGCATTATGAGCTTGAAAATAGATGAGTGGTCTAACTACAGCTCTCGAATTTATCCCCGGCGCTATAATCGCTATCATCGTCATCTCGAACCCGGTATCGACACTTGCAATGTTCTATACATTAACACAAAATATGACAGATGAAGCGAAATTGCGCACTGCGAAGAAATCAAGCCGATTTTCATTGGCCATTTTAGTCTTTTTCGCTATTACAGGCCTCCTATTATTCGAGCTTTTCAATTTCAGCATAGGAGCATTTAGGATAGCTGGAGGTATCCTCCTTATTGCTACTGCATTAGATATGTTATATCCTAAGGAAGGAGGAGATTCAACTTCAGATCCAACTAGAGATATCTCTCTCATACCTATGGCTATACCCTTTATAAGTGGACCAGGTACAATTGTCACTACTGTTGTTCTAGTATCTAATGCCCAGAACTTAGCTAATGGAGATCTAGGAACTGCATTAATTGCTTATGGAGGAATATTTCTTGGTATCGGGATATTAATTACTATATCGTATCAAGTGATGATTCATTCTGAAAGATTATTCTCATTGATGAGGGAAGAAGGAAGAAAGGCAGTAACTAAACTAATGGGATTGATCGTCCTATCTATCGCAATACAATTCATCATAAATGGTATAGGTGATATTTTACCCATGTATCTAAATATAATAGAAGGGATAATTTAAGTTGATGAACTTACCTGAGTAATATAGTTGAGATGATATCATTTTCATTAATTATGCCTCCCAGATACATAATTCAACCATAATCATTGCCAGGATACTATCCCCTAGTGAACGCGGCAGCCTAGTCACGACATTATCATCGCAGCGTCGATAGCGCAATGGAGGTACGATATATGCGATTTATAGTTGTTGACGGGATTGATGGGGCAGGAAAGAGTACAGTAGCGGAATGGATGTGCCAACATTACAATTCACAAGGAGAGAGTGTGCACGTCCAACATCATCCATCTAGACGATTATCAGGTAAATTATCAGCCAGATTCTTACAAGGAGAAGGGAGACTAATGTATATTCTTTCATCAATATTTTACATGATTGATGTACTGATATCAGTCTCTCTACTGCCATTATGGGAGAGACGTTATGATAATGTAATATTTGTTCGCTATATACTATCTACAGCATACTTACCCGGACATCTCTCGCAGACGATTTATGACATATTCATTCGAGTATTTCCCATACCTGAGCGATTACTACTAGTCGATGTTGAACCAGAAAGTGCCTTGCAAAGAATCTCAAAGAGGCAACACGAAGAAGAAATGTTTGAAAATTTATCATCACTCACTACAGTCCGTGAAAAAGCATTAAATTTGGCCGATGCCTGGATGATACTTGACAATAATGGATGTTGGAATGAATCCTTAAAACAGCTTGGAAGTATTCTTGATACGTGGGATGAGCACTATCATTTCTCTGGTTCCAGATGAATATTAACATATAAATGTGGTAATTCTTTAGCGATTTCTGAGCTGAGATGTTCAGCCAATTCATGTGCATAATCTATTCGCATATCCTTCTTAATCGCTAGATGCAACTCCAGATAATTTTTCCTTCCTCCTCTACGAGTTTTTAGAGCATGAAAATAGCTATAATATTGAGAATGTCGTGCGAGCACTTCACGTACAGCACGTTCCTCTTCCGGTAAGATACTTTCATCAAGTAAATCGGCAGATGATTTGATAATTAGTTTAACGGCCATGACAACTATGTATATTGTCATCAAAAGAGCAGAGATGGAATCAAGGATTATTAGTCCCGTAAAATATATAGCAGCGAGGCCCACGAGTACTCCTGAATTAGATATTACATCAGTTCTTAATTGAGTGGCACTGGCTTCCAATGCCATCGATCTTTCTAGACGAGATATGCGATATAAGTAGGTAGATACTATTAAATTCACTAATACAGCGATGGCCATAACACCAATGCCTAATTCGAGCATAATTGGCCCTTCATTCCTTATAATATGGACAATAGCTTCCTGAGCTACTAGGGCTGCTGCGAAGATCATACTAGATCCTACAAATACTGAGATCAAATTCTCTATCTTTGAATGTCCATAAGGGTGTTTCTCGTCAGCTGGCCTAGTTGAAATGCCGATAGCATAGAGAGCTAAGATAGATGATGCTAGATCAGTCATCGAATCCACAGCCTGCGATATTATACTAATCGAATTAGTGGTCACACCGATCCCAAGTTTGAGTACAATCATGAATATAATGATAGTAATAGTAATCAATGAAGCTCGTAGACGCCCATCAAGCATTGTGACTAAGTGGGAAGGTTGATAATAACAACATTCTGCGGTTAAAGTAAACAATTTGATCAATCTGAGATACACTTATATCAGCTGCTAGCAGTGGGGACCCCAGTCTAGGTGAACGTATGAAACACCGAGCAGTAGAGGATATAAAATTAGGTGAAGTTAACACTGTGAATGAGCTCATCATACAGATGAAACAGGCCGGAGGATTTACCGGTCGAAAGCTCGCCGATGCAGTAGATATAATGGAAGATATGGTAAAAAATGAAGATTGTTTCACTTTCTTATCATTTCCAGCCTGCATCATGGCTACTGGTACTCGAGGAATTATAGTCGAATTAGTTAAGAGAAAACTCGTAGATGCTATAATAACTACATGTGGGACGCTTGATCATGATCTAGCCAGAACCTGGAAAAAATACTATCACGGCGATTTTCATATGGATGATATTGAATTACATCAACAAGGCATGAATCGATTAGGAAATGTTCTAGTCCCAAACGAAAGTTATGGTGCTGTACTAGAGCAAATGTTAACACCTATGTTCAAAGAAATACTAGAAGGACGTAGTTCTATTTCGACTAGAGACTTGATCAATGAAGTAGGAATGAGAATTGAAGATGAGAGTTCACTCCTTCATTGGTGCAGTCGGAATGAAGTGCCTGTGTTTGTTCCTGGAATAACTGATGGATCATTTGGCAGCCAATTGTGGATGTATTATCAAGATCATCGTGATCTGAGAATGGATCTTTTCAAGGATGAGCAAGATCTTTCAGATGTCGCATGGACTGCTGAAGAGATGGGTGCCTTGATGATTGGTGGAGGAATTAGCAAACATCATACTATATGGTGGAGTCAATTCCGAGGTGGACTTGATCGTGCAATATATCTCACTACAGCTAACGAGTATGATGGTTCACTCTCTGGAGCTCAAGTACGAGAAGCAGTATCATGGGGTAAAGTTAAAGAGACTGCCGACTACGTCACAGTGGAAGGAGATGCTACCATCACTCTTCCGTTCCTCATAGCTAGTGTTTTGGAAAGGTTGGAAAATAAATGAGAGTAGCGATCATACCTGGAGATGGTATCGGTCCAGAAGTTATATCCGCAGCCGTTCAAGCCATAGAGGCAGTATCTGCAGATATAGAGTTTGAAGAGGCAAAGATGGGATTGGACTCATTCAAACATACTGGATCCTATCTTCCTAATCAGACTATAGAATTACTACAGGAAGTCCCTGCAGCATTGTTTGGCGCGATAACCTCGCCTCTCTCTTATGATCCTTCTTATCGATCTCCACTCCTCCATATAAGGAGAAAATTCG
>JAAYTA010000023.1 GCA_012518185.1 Methanobacteriota archaeon | reverse complement strand
TAAATGATAATTATTGTAAGGAAGCAACTCGTCGAAACCGAGAATTTCTAAAGTCTATGGGATGTGTAGATGATGAAGTAGATGATCTATCAGAATGCCGCTTGTTCGGGCCTGCTAGGGGCGAATATGGGACATCTATGACCAATCTTGTGAACAATTCTTCCTGGACCAGTGAAGAAGAATTAGGAAATTCATTCACAGATTCTCTACGCTATGCATATACTCGATCATTACAGGGACACGATTCTCAAGGCCTTCTAAGATTTAATCATCAAAATGTCCAAGTCATATCTCAGGTTAGGGATAGTGCAGATAGGGAACTGATAGATCTAGATCATTACTATGAGTTTCTCGGAGGATTATCTAAATCAGTTGAGATGGCAAATAATGGTAAAAAATCATCAGTGTTTGTGATTGATGCAAGTCGTGCTGTAGTTAGGACTCAGGACGTTAGAAGATCTATTGAGCGCGGAGTACGTACAAGACTACTCAATCCCAAATGGATAGATGGCCTATTAGATGTCAAATATCATGGAACTCAACAAATCAATGAGCGTTTCGAGAACGTGCTTGGTCTAGCGTCCACCGTAGGTGGAGTAGATAGTGGCGTTTTTAGTGATATGCTGGATTGCTATGTAAGAGATCCAGACGTGCGTAGGCGCGTAAGTGAAAATAATAATTGGGCATACATGGCAATGATCGATCGATTGTTCGAAGCCAATTCTAGAGGATACTGGGATGCAACCGAAGAGGAGATGGACTTACTCAAGAACGCCTATTTGGAATCAGAAGAACTAGCGGAAAGTGAAACAGATATTTTACCAAAATAATCCATACCATTTCTAAATAATCTACGCACGATCCTCTACCAAATCAGTGTTTATATCGTATGTGCGCACGAATAATCCATGCATATCTTCCATAATATCGGCTGTTACGCCATATACGTCTTTAATCATTTTAGACGTTATTACATCTTCCGGCTCCCCGATATCATATATCTCTCTATCATTTAGCACCATTACTCGATCTGAGTATCGCATAGCTAGATTTAGATCATGGAGAGCAACTATTAGACAAGCTTCTTTCTCATGGATGATATTCCTCATTATGCGCATAGTATCAAGTTGATTACGCAAGTCGAATGAGCTGGTTGGTTCATCAAATATGTAGAAATTCGGTTCTTGTGCCAAGGCTCGAGCGATGAATGCTCTCTGACGCTGGCCGCCTGACAATTCTCGTATATTCCTACTAATGTAAGCATTCACGTTCATAGTAATCATAGCATCTGCTGCTACTCTAAGGTCGTTAGTAGAATATGACCAATCAACATATGGTCTACGCCCAATTAGTACAAGATCATAGACAGTAGAATGTCCAAAATGAGTCATGGTTTGTGGGACATAGCCGATGAGCCTTGCCATCTCCTTTGGATCTATATTACTCAAGTCTCTTTTATCCACATATATGGTCCCTTTTTTTGGACTAAGAACATTACATAATGTTTTAATCAAGGTAGATTTTCCACATCCATTGGGTCCTAAAACAGTCAATAATTCTCCACTTTTTGCAGTGAAGCTGATATCGTCGATTACGAGATTATTTCCATATCCCTGACTTAGGCCATCTACTTCCATGATCATAGCTTACCACTCCACTTACTGCGAGTAACCATCCATATGAAGAATATCCCGCCGATAAAATACAGAATTATTCCTACAGGTATCTGGTCAGGCCTTATGATGACCCTAGCCACTATGTCTGAAAACATTAGTATTGATGAACCCAATAGTGCTGATGCAGGTAGGATGTAGCGTGTATCATTACCGATAATCATTCTACACATGTGGGGAGCCATAAGTCCAATGAAACCTATCACGCCCGTGAATGCTACGCATGTGGACGCTATCAGTGTACTTGCGATCAATCCTTTATTTCTGAGCTTCCCTACATCTATCCCTACATTTCTAGCAATCTCATCTCCTGCTGATAGACTGTTTATATCCAATGCCATTTTTTCAAGGTAGATGATACAAGGAATAACAATAGGAGTCATTATCACAATGGCACTCCACGTAGCATTCCACATTCCTCCCATCAGCCAATTTGTTATTTCTCGAAGTGATTCATCATTCGATATGTATTTTGAAAATGAGATGCCTGCTTGGAATAGATAACTGATAACTACGCCAGATAATACTAGTGTCGCACGTGACGAGTCTCTCTTGGCAATTCTCAGCACGAGTAGAATACTAAACATGCCGAATGCAAAAGACATTAGGACCAGGAAAATATTTTTCACAGTCATGTCAAAGCCAAGAAAACTGAATGTGCTGTAGAATGCGCCACCCAGTATGCTAGAGCCGAATACTATGGAGATAGCTGCACCAAATGATGCAGCTGTTGAGACTCCTAATGTGAATGGACTTACAAGCGGATTCCTCAACAGTCCCTGCATTACTGTACCGGCAGCAGCTAGGCTTACTCCAGTCATGAGGCAGAGAAGTGTCCTAGGAAAGCGCTCCATCATTATGATAGTGTCATACCATGCGGTGTCTGGTAAGGATATCCAAGAAGGAAATAAATGATGACCTAATACTGAAAGTGCATCTAATATTGGGATATCAACAGATCCTATAGCTAGAGAGCATATGAACGCTATTATCGTTAATGCACCCATAGCAGATATGAATAGTACTTTACTTCTCTGAGATGTATCATACTGACCCTCAATGCGATCATGCTCAATAGTGGTCTGCATAGTCGACATGATGCGATCTCGTTCGGCATCAAATCTATCTACAGGCTCTTGCACATTTGTCATGCATGCACCTTACTATGCTACCTGCACGATCAGGTTATCTGCACTGTAATGTAGGCCGAATGTTTCATTGAATCTATGAACCATCTCTACCGCTTTATCTCCTACATCTGCGCCGAATGCATCTGCGTATAGAATTTTAGATATGCAGGAAATCGCCCCATTTACGCAATCAGTAGATATCGCATACGTCTGTTTATTTTCGATGCACGACAGCTGCTTATAATCTATATCCTTACCTGATGTTAAGAATTTATTATAATTGCGTTCCGGACTATCTAGGCTATAAAGGAATAAGTAATGTAGAGTATGCTTTCCATCAAAATCTATTAGTATCGATGGTTCCTGGTAAAAATACACAGTTTCTGATTGATTAGGATCTATTATTCTGGTATAACTCCTTCCTGATATACTTTCAATTACTCTTACTGCTGCAGATGCATGTGTCTGGTAAAATCCTGAAGAAGTCATGTGAAGTACGAAATTCTTATCTCTCGTATCATCAAAATCGAATTGTTGAACAAATTCTTCACATTCATTGAAAAGATCCATATATTTATGGTATCGCTCCCAAAGATCATCTGTGCCTCCAAATAATTTTACCAATAACTTAAGGTTCTTTTCAATAACATACGGATTGGTCAAATCCAAATGGATGACTGTAATCCCCATCTGCGTCAAGTATTCTGAATTAGTCAATCCCATCGTTACTGGGGTGATGATTACCTTCGAGCCGCGGCTAATCATTTTTGCCCCGTTTGGCTCAGAAAATTCACCTATAGAGAATGAATTTTTGAAATATTTCGAGAATGTCATTCCATATTCAGAATCTAATCCAGCAACTTGATCTTCTAGGCCGAGAATTTTCATAAAGATTGGAATATACTTATGCACTATCGATACATTTGAGATGGGCGTGGAAATACTATGCTCTTTTCCATTAGCATCGGTGAATGTGATAGTATCTTTCGGATTCACGTCTCCATTGTTATCTCTCCCCAGATGTTGAGACACTGAGACGGCTGCTATTATTATTACGATGACAACGGCGATAGATAATGCCTTGACATTTCTCACCATAAGATGACCGGCGAGTGTAATTTATTATCCATATTTAAATAATTGGATTATGTATCCAACTTAAATTATTGATGGATGTTATAACCAACTATTTTAATAGTAAACATCAATATCTCCCGGAATTCAATGAAATCTGAAAAATCGAAAAAAATATTACTTTCCGTCGGCGCGATTGCAATAGTCATTGTACTAATCGCTGGCGTATGGTACTTGAGTGACAGTGGTGGAGCGAATCCGTCCAATAAGGACGCAACAGAATTAGCAGAGAAGTTCTCCAGCAATTATTCTGGCCCATTCGGAATTTTCGAGTTAGATCCTGAAGCAACATCTGATAATGCTACAGTTTTGACAGAAAATGATACTCCTCGTCTGAAATATAGTAAGATGATTTTCACGACTGATGCAGATGCAATGGATCATTTTGATGAGAAGAAATTACAAATCGAATCAGTAAAAGGATTCATGGGAGGATTTCCTGAAGAAGTCAAAAATGTCGAAGGATTTGACAAAATATGCGTTTATAAGCTGGATGTGAGGATGGAGATGAGCGAATTCACTATGATCTATTTTGTTGCATATGTAGATGGTGTACTAATAGAATCAATAGATTATCCTCTATATCATCCAGATTCGCTTGCCACTGAATCTGAGATTGGAGATCTATTCAAGTCGATTTCTGAAACCATTACTGTGTGAGATGATCAGATGAATAGTTCAAACGCGCTGAAAATGGTAGATTCCTTCACCTCGACATATGTTGGCATATTCGGAGCATTTACTAAAGACGGTGAATCTTCAATAACCTCAGCTTCGGCATTAGCTCCAGATGGGGATAGTATGAGCATAGTACGTTTTGAGATAGTTGACAATGCTATCTCAGACTTCATTAATCGTAAAGCCTTCATAGAATCTAAACAAAAACGTTTGGACTCGATGGGAAAGATGCAACCATTCGATTACACATATTATTATGATGAATCCTTCGGTCGCGTATTGAACTTTGATTTACTCGGTAAAACAGGAGGATTTCTTTTCTATACAGCATATAGAGAAGAGGTTCTTGTATTCATACAAGCGTATTCTACTACGGGTAAAGGACAGATATCCGAATTAGAATGTAAGAATATTGTTGAAGCCGCGTACAATGCTATATGAGGGCTTATCCCTCTCTTTATTTAAAATTTTATTTATATAATATACGTATAAATCTGATTAAGAATCATTTGTTAATTAGCGTATATTATAAAATATTTAACATATAATATTGTATTACTGATATCCAATATCTTTAAAAATGTAGCGAATAATACCGATATTGGATATATCATCCAATATGTATGCTCTGCTGTATATGAGGCGATTTAATGAGTAGTTCCCAGGCATTATTTCCGTTCACTAGTATCGTCGGTCAGGAGGATATGAAGAGAGCGTTGCTATTAAACATAATAGATCCAGGAATAGGTGGAGTATTGATTAGAGGGGAGAAAGGAACTGCAAAGTCGACAGCAGTAAGGTCTCTTGTGCAAATATTACCTGAACGTGAAGTTATGAAAAACTGCATATTCCGATGTGAGTATGCGCGCCCTGAGAAAGCTTGTTCGTCTTGTAATGAGAGGCTTGCTAGCGGAGAAGAGATAGATTCAATCAATGTTCCTATGGTAGTTGTTGAACTTCCATTAAGTGCTACTGAAGATCGAGTGGCAGGAACGCTGGATATTGAGTATGCATTGAAAACTGGCAAGAAACGATTTGAACCTGGGATATTGGCACAAGCGAATGGAAATATATTGTATATCGATGAAGTAAATCTTTTAGATGATCATCTCGTTGATTTATTACTTGATTCAGCTGCTATGGGTGTGAATTATGTAGAACGTGAAGGAGTATCTTTCTCACATCCATCTAGATTCATACTAATTGGCACTATGAATCCTGAGGAAGGAGATCTCCGCCCTCAATTACTAGACCGCTTTGGATTATCCGTTGACGTTGAGGGCGAGGCTGATATTGAGGATAAAATCGAAATTATAAAACGTAGATTGACATTTGATCGCGACCCAGAAAGGTATGTTAATGACTGCCAACCTGATATGAATGCACTACGAAAAAAGATCGCTCATGCGAAAAACATAATCAATCAGATAGCATTAGATGACGATGCAATCAATATAGTGGTCAAGCTAACAACTCATTTTGGTATAACTGGTCATAGAGCTGATATTACTCTCATGAAAGCAGCTAGAGCTAATGCTGCACTAGAGGGAAGAATTGAAGTTACGCTGGAAGATTTACGCATAGTTTCAGCTCTTGTATTATCGCATCGCATGAAGAGGAGACCATTCGAAGGATTATGTCTTGATGCTGATGAGCTTGAAAAATGTTTACAGGTGGGCTAGATATAGTCAGCTCATATCCCTTCTCAGCCATCTATGGCTCGGAGGAGGCGAAGAATGCTTTACTCTGTGCTCTCATAAATCCATCAATTAGAAGCGTACTGATTGTTGGGCCGTCAGGGACAGCCAAAACAATTCTCTCTAGATCGGTATCAGGATATCTATCAGGAAGACGTGTGATCAATATACCATTGAATGTCACCGAAGAACAATTGTTTGGAGGATTGGATTTTCAGGCAACATTAGAAAGTGGAATTATTAAGGAGATGCCCGGACTTCTCGGCAGATCTGATGGAAATATCGTCTATATAGATGATGCAAATCTGATTGATAGCCGGCTCTTAACATCTCTACTAGATGCTATATTTAAAGGAGAGATAATATTAGAGCGAGAAGGAATATCATCTAGGAGACCTTGTTCTACACTGCTTATAGCTACTATGAATTTAGAAGAAGCTGAACTGAATGACTGTGTAATGGATCGCTTTGATCTATGTGCTCACATGACTTCACATGATGAGCATGATGCTCGTGAGGAAATCCTACGAAGGAATATGTTGTTTTATAGAAATCCTTTGAACTTTAAAGAACATTATTCTAATGAAGATACAAACATCGTCGGGAGAATAAACAGAGCTCGACAGCTGCTTCCACACATATTATTGGATGATGAAGCACTACAGCTCATTACCGAACTCTGCGCTGAAGCTGGTGCTGAAGGGCACAGGGCTGGTATTACTATGGCACACGCATCAATAGCACTTGCTGCTTTAGATGAACGAGGTGAGGTAAATCTAAGAGATGTAGAAAATGCAGCTAAGATATGCCTTAGCCATAGATGGAATAGCGATCTCACTACTCCTCCTATAAATGATCAAGGAGATGATCATAGAGATTTAGAATATGTCAAGGGAAATGAAGATTCCAACAATGACAATCCAGAAGGGGACAACAGTCCTAATCATGAGATCGAATTTGAGCCCGATCTAGACAATCCCAAAACAGATCCTATCGATGATATTCTCTTCGAAATAGGTGCTACTTTTGAAGTGATCGATTACTTATCAAATCATAATATCCGAAAGATAACACGGAGTAGGAAGGGTAAAAGATCATTAGTGGAGAGTGATGATAGCAGTGGCAGATATGTCCGTCCAAGAGTTCCAGGTGGCACTCCTAGAGATGTGGCCTTTGATGCTACAATACGTGCAGCTGCACCATATCAAACTCGTAGAGATAGAAATGGCTTAATGATAGTAATTGAAGAACAAGATATTCGAGAGAAGGTAAGAGAGAGGCGATGCGGCTACACGATCTTATTCCTAGTAGATGCCAGTGGATCTTTAGGCGTGAGGAGGAGAATGGCAGCTGTAAAAGGAGCAGTATTCTCCATGCTACAAGATAGTTATGTACAGAGAGATCACATTGGTCTAATGGCATTCAGACGCGACTCAGCGGAAATGATACTTCCTCCTACCAGATCAGCTGAGTATGCCTATCAGAGATTGGATGACTTGCCAACGGGTGGAAAAACACCGCTTGCTACTGCACTGATAACTGCTAGCGAATTCATGAATATTTATTCTAGAGCACATCCGGGAGAAAAGTGTTCCATAGTTTTAGTAACAGATGGGAGAGCCAACGTTCCCATGTCGGAGGGCTCTGATGCCAATGAAGAAGTATTGAAAATCGCTGAGAATATAACTACTCCCAGAGTCAAGTGGGTGGTAATTGATACCGAATCTGGAAGAGTCAAACTAGGTAACGCCTCTAGACTTGCTGATAAATTAGGAGCCGATATATTTCTGCTAGATGAGCTGAGTGCAGATAATATATCAAAGGGGATCCGCTCAGCGTTAGAATGCATGTGATAATTGATCTTAATATTTTCAATATATCATATGTGTGGATCAAATCATATTATTACTCTAGCCCTATAGCGTATCCTCTTGGAGTTATCATCATATCGTCGAATGTATAGGTCTGAGAGTTACCAATGATGACGGTACTGAACATATCCACATCCGCATTCTTAAGATTAGCTAGTGTGGTTATTGTTTTCTGCTGTCCATCTCTCCCAATGTTTCTCAAGATACCAACTGGAGTATTTGGCATTCTATGCTCGAGGATAATTTCTGTTGCCTTCTCAAGATGATCTACACGCTTTTTGCTCTTTGGATTATATAAGCATATTATCATATCAGCCATGCTAGCATGCTCAACTCGTTTCATGATAAGATCAAAAGGTGTTAAGAGGTCACTAAGGCTGATTATTGCTAAGTCATGCATCAATGGAGCTCCTAATATGGCTGCGGCTGCAGAGGCAGCAGTAATCCCTGGTACAACTTCTATATCGATGTCAGCTTGCATGTCTTCAGCTACTTGATAAATTGCTCCAGCCATACCATATATTCCTGGATCTCCGCTACTAACAATAGCAACGTTCTTTCCCTTTACGGCCTCTTGGATAGCTTCTCGGCACCTTTCTAT
>JAAYTA010000112.1 GCA_012518185.1 Methanobacteriota archaeon | reverse complement strand
TTATCTCCATATATTTCGGGAGATGCAAATTCGGGCCATTCTGTCACGATTACTGCTACATCTGCACCCTCTAAACACTCGACAGCGGAGGAACAATACGTTATATCTGGATAAATTTCCTGGAAGTTATCCATCGCTTTAGGATCATAAACCCTTAACCTAGCGCCTCTCTCTAATAATCCAGCGACCACCTTAATAGAACATGCCTCTCTGATATCATCGGTAAAAGGCTTGAATGCTAGGCCCAAGACTGCTACAGTATGATTACGCACATCTATACGATGATCTAACAATTCGAGCAATCGGAGTGGTTGCTCTGCATTAACGTCAAGGGCAGCGCGCATAATACGAGGATCCAATCCGCGACGATCTGCTTCAGCTATCAATCCGGACACATCCTTGGGGAAGCAGGAACCACCAAATCCGCATCCAGCACGTAGGAATTGATTACCTATACGAGGATCTAAGCCCATTCCTTCAGACACCTGTCGCATGTCAATTCCCATGTCTTTACAGATGTTCCCCACTTCATTAACAAATGAAACTTTAGTAGCTAGGAATGAATTGGACGCCACTTTTATCATTTCCGCAGTCGCGATAGGAACTGTCAAGATAGGGCAATCAAAAGAAGAATATAATGAGCGAATAATGTTGGCAGCTTTTTCATCAGAAGCACCTATAACTACTCTATCAGGATTCATAAAATCATTGATAGCCATACCTTCTTTCAGAAATTCAGGATTAAATGCAACTCCTAATGCTTCACCAATAACTTTACCCGATGCTTCTTCAATTATAGGTATGATCAAATTATCTGTTGTAGTCGGTGTGACAGTGGATTTGACAGTTACCACATGATACTCTTCTTTTAATGATAATGCTTTTCCGATACTCTCAGCAGCAGATTTCACATATTTTAAGTCGAGCGAACCATCTTCTCTAGATGGCGTCCCCACTGCAATGAATGTGATATCTGTTTTAACTACTTCATTCATATCAGTAGTAGCATAGAATCGGCCCGAGTGAAGATTACGATTTAATAATTCATTTATTCCTGGCTCGTAAATGGGAGCAACTCCATCCATGATACTACGTACCTTTTCTGGGATTATATCTATACATACAACTTCATTCCCAAGTTCTGCAAGACATAGGCCAGTCACTAGGCCAACATAGCCTGTTCCCACAATAGATATCTTCACGCGATCAACTCTGCGCCAAGCCATTGCCTGTATACCATATAGAATTAACGAACATACTTTTTTAGACAAGTATTAAAATGAAAAGGTATAATGGCGTGACGTTTCATGTTTGAGCGGACACGTAGGTTGATATCGACTGAGGGAATGGGAGGTCCCGCACTCATCATGTTCATAGCCACTGTTGGTGGAGGAGCATGTAATTTTCTATATCAACTTATGATGCAGAACTTGGCAGCGACTGAGTTGTCAGAGATTAATACTATCTTAGCGATTCTCTTAATTGCTAGTGTACCTTCGATGGCCATCAGCAACGTTCTCATCCGCTACACGGCTAAATATAATGCCAAGGGTCAGGATGAAAGCATAAGTTGGATTATGCGACGTACGCTCCTTCTAGCTCTAATTATCGGTGCTGCAGCTGGCATAACTATTATACTGGTTTTAAACACACCCGAAGTACGCCATCAGCTGAAACTGACCTCATCAGCTGGCATTGTGCTCTTAGGTCTAGGTATAACTCTATCACTATTACTTCCAGTTGGTTCAGGGCCTCTCCAAGGACTCCAACGATTCACTGCATTTGGTATAAGTTACATGGGTAACTATCTGATCAAATTAGCATTAGGAGTAGGCTTTGTAATTTTAGGTCTAGGAGTTGCAGGTGCAGTTGGAGGCGTGGTTGTAGGAATATCCTTTGGAGTAGCTTTCTCTATGATAGCTATGAGAAAGCATCTAATGCTTAAGGGAGAAAGGGCAGAGAGTCGAGAGATCTGGCGCTTCACTATACCTACTACAATTGCAGCATTAGGATTTACAGTACTTACCAATGTAGACGTTATATTAGCAGCTATATTGATGGAAAAAGATCCTGCCAACATATACACAGCCGCAACTAGGCTAGCTAGTATCATACTGTATTTACCTGGAGCTATAGCAGCCGTAATGTTTCCCAAGATATCTCGCTTATATGCTCAACGGCGTAGCACTCAAAAATTACTTAAGGTATCTTTATTTTCTACGATAATGCTATCTGGCCTGGTTGCTCTAGTATTTGTATTAGCTCCAAATATGGTGTTAAATATACTAGTGCCTAATAATCCATACATACTATATGTCGCTGCTCCCATGCGAACACTGGCCATCGCAATGACTCTTCTGGGTTTAGCTAATGTATTTATGCTATATGGGTTAGCCACTGATGGCCATGCATATGTTATTATTCTTATCTTAGCTGTAGGTGTTCTCTTTTTATTAATAGGCGGAGTTGCTCACACTGGCCTAATATTCACTCCGCAGATTCTTGCTAATATAATGGCCATAACTGGAGGATTTATCATAATCTTATCTACCATCTATCTCTTAATCTTAGATCGCGAACTGGGACTTCTGATGAGGCGAGTTTCCCAATGAGAAATCATATCAAGAGCTGGAAACCATCATTATATGATGACATTCAGAAGCGAGATTACTTGGGAGAAAATGAAGGCATCGGGGCGGGAAGAAGATTTTCACTCGCTTTATGAGCAAGCATCGTATGAACTTCTCTCTAGTGTGAGGGGAACCCCAGTAGTATATCCGAATCATATCGATGGTGTTCCAAGTCTTTCACAGAAAACTTTTGATGATATGAGTCCTGTTGATCAGGACCTTCTGGTTGGCAGATTTCAGAGATCATCTAAAGAGGAAGTCTTGAGAGCAATTAAATCGGCTAGAAATTCTTTCCATACCTGGTCTAGAACTGATTGGGAGGATCGTGTCAGTATATTTGAGAAAGCAGCAGAGCTTATGCGGAAAGATAAGTTCCAGTTAGCTGCTGCTATTACTCTTGACAATGGTAAGACAAGGAATGAATCTGTAGCAGAAGTCGATGAAGCAATAGATTTCCTAACGTATTACTCTGCAGAGATGAGGAGAAATGAGGGTTTCCAACGTAGTCCTGAACCTGTGTATGAGGAAGAAGAAATATCATTGCTTCTTAGACCATATGGAGTATGGGCAATAATCTGTCCATTCAATTTTCCACTAGCGATCAGTACTGGAATGGTTACAGGAGCGCTTATAACGGGGAATACAGCTGTAATTAAACCCTCCTCGAATGCACCTTTACCTGTTCACTTATTATATGAAATACTTGATCGAGCAGGATTACCGCCAGGAACACTTAGCTTAGTAGCTGGTGGCGGTCATGAAGTAGGAGATCCATTAGTGAATGGTGACATTGATGGAGTAGCTTTCACGGGTTCCCTTGAAGTTGGAAATAATATCATGCGCTCGGCTGCTACAAATGGTCGCCAAGTTATTGCAGAGATGGGATCCAAGAATCCGGTTATCGTAAGCGGTGAAGCCGATCTCGATGAAGCAGCAAAAGGTGTAGCTGCATCTGCTTTCTTATTTTCCGGTCAGAAGTGTTCCGCAGCTTCTCGTATCTATGTCCATGAGTCAGTATATGGCTCATTCATGTCTAAATTGATCGATGAGGCCTCAGATATGATCGTTGGTGATCCCTTCGAACGAGAGACCGATATTGGGCCAGTAATAACTAATCAGGCAATGGATAATTACTTACGGTGGACTGAGACGGCTCGTCGTGACGGCAAGCTAATATTGAGTGGCAAGGCACTTGGATCTTCCAGAGGTCTCTACGCACGCCCTGCAATTGTAGAATCGCTTCCCGAGGAACATGAATTGATGCGACGTGAACTCTTCGTTCCTATATTGTGTATACAGAGTTATATCACATTACAGGATGCCATGGTTCGCTGCAATGCATCTGACTTCGGCCTGACTGCAGGAATATTCACTAGAAATGAAACTGAAGCACGATATTTCTGTGAGGCTATCGAATCAGGAGTAGTTTATGTAAATAGACACAGGGGAGCTACTACAGGAGCTATGGTAGGTTCTCAAGCATTTGCTGGATGGAAAGCATCTGCATCTACCGGTATGGGAACTGGTTCAAGATATTATCTACCACAATTCATGCGCGAACAATCTAGAACAATTGTTCGGAGTTAATTCATGTAGACATAATGTGCTCATTATATGTCTAATACTCAATTGAACAAGCTGTTTAACGATAGTAGATATCATTATCTTACTATTCTACTAACTCAAAAACCTCATAAGGACGTAGCTATGTAGGATATACGATGCTGGGTCTGGAGGAATTAATTGGATTAGAAGTAGTGAGCTCAGATGCAAGAGTGGTGGGGACCGTGGAGGGAGTATCCATCAATACTAATGACTGGCGAGTAGCAGCTATACGAGTGGGATTGCGACGTAGTGTAGGAGAGTCGATAGGTGCAAGACGATATATGTTTTCTATAGAAAAAGTGCTAATGTCTACAGAATATATTGAATCAGTATCAGATACCGTCATTATGAATGCACCTGTGTCAGCTGTTATTGAAACGCTAATGGAGGAAGATGATACTCTTATCCCGGCAGGAGGCCTGATGGGCATGAGAGTTATATGTGTAAACGCTAGAAAGCTCGGCACAGTCGATAATATATTCATCGAGCCGAAGCGGAAATGGTCTATACCATACTTACAGGTAAAGTTGGACCGTGAGGCTGGTTCTTCACTGAATATGCAGCATGGACTTCTTAATGCTCCTCTAGCACCAGTCCCCACGGCTCGAATACGGGCAATGGGAGATATGATTATGTTAGACATCACACTGGAGGAATTAAGGCAGCAGGTGGCGGGAAATACACAGGATCAGAACTGATTGCTCAAGGCTCATCATTAAGGCCTACGTATTTGTTGTACCATATGTCAGGTGAATCGTTGATAGAGGCATATGGACTTACTAGAAGGTTCGGAGATACATTAGCTGTAGATTCCTTGGATCTCAAGATACACGATGGTGAAGTCTTCGGCTTTATTGGGCCAAATGGTGCTGGGAAGACTACAACAGTTAGGATGCTCTGTTGCCTCATCGCTCCCACTGCTGGTACAGCATATATTGATGGCCTTGATGTATCCAGATCCGAGGAAGCATTAATGATTCGCGAAAGAATAGGATTGCTTCCTGAAGTTCCTGGATTGTATGAATCCTTATCAGCTTATCACAATCTAGACTTTTATGCTCAGCTATATGATGTGCCTCGGAAGGTTAGAAAAGAACGTATCGAGTCACTACTTCGGAAGCTTGACATGTGGGACCGAAGAGATGATTTGGTGGGAAAATTTTCCAAAGGAATGAAGCAAAAGATTACTATCGCTCGTGCCCTAGTGCATGAGCCGGATTATCTCTTCCTGGATGAACCAACATCTGGCTTAGATCCTGAAGCATCTCTAACTGTTCGTAATTATCTTCTAGATCTGAAGAGAGAAGGCAGAACTATATTTCTAAATACTCATAATCTAGATGACGCGGCTCGGCTTTGCGATCGTGTAGGAATTATGAAGACCAATCTACTTGCTGTAGGGTCTCCAAAAGAGCTTACAAATATGTTCTGGGGTCATACTACTATAGTAGATCTTCGACATATTTCCCCAGATATGCCTGAAGCTATCCGTTCAATTCCTGGCATAACTAGTGTCAGGCAAGAAGGTCGCTCATTACATGTTGATGTGACTTCGCCTGAAGATATCAATCCAACTATTGTGAAGACACTGACGAGTATGAAGGGAGAAATAATCTCCATGTTCGAACTGAAGCGAGGATTGGAGGATGTATATCTAAGGCTGATGGGGAGAGATAATAGATGAGGCTCAGGCGCATAGGGATTATAGCTCGCAAGGACATGGCGGAGCTCCGCACGAATAAGTATATTATGTTTTCATTGGTGCTAATGCCTCTCATTGTAGCACTAGTCCTACCTACACTCTATATTTTACCATTCACATTTTTAGCAGAATCATCTGAGCCACACGATCTAGACATTACTTTCACTGAAGAAGTTGTAGGAGAAAACGTATATTCAGGCTCTTATTCCAATACTACTTTCAGAGATTGTGTACTAGACAAGGTCGTCTTGGTAAATTGTTATGTAGATGGTTGTGAAGTACACGAGAGTTTAATAAAATTATCATACATCGAAAACAGCACCATCGCTGATGGAGCGGTCATGGACTCCAATATCTTGAATATCGACTTTGATGATGTAGTTGTATCTGATATACGCGATTTAGAAGGAAATGATGAACAGAAAGCCCTTCTTATGCAATTCATCGACTTCTTACTTTTATTCTTCATACTAATTCCAGCAATACTTCCTACAGTAATAGCTTCATACACATTTGTAGGAGAAAAATTAAATCGTAGTTTGGAGCCATTGTTAGCTACACCAACCACGGATGCTGAGTTACTAATTGGAAAAAGTCTATCTATATTTCTGCCAACTATGGCGCTCGTATGGGTCTCATTCATACCCTTTGTTTTATTAGTGAACTTTTTAACTACGCCAGTTATCGGTCACTCACCTCTACCTGATCCCACTTGGATTATAGGAGTATTTTTCATGGCTCCATTATTCTGCATAATGGCTATTGCGCTGAACGTAATAGT
>JAAYTA010000111.1 GCA_012518185.1 Methanobacteriota archaeon | reverse complement strand
CCCGGCGGGAGCACCATTCTTCTATCCAGTTATCTATTCTACATTTCAATTGAAATACTGATTCTTTACTAGCGGTCAAGTTTCTTTACGCTGTTCTATTTTGCTGCGCTTGTTTTTAATTTAGATTAAAATATCCATAAGATGATGAGGGAGCACCATTAGCAGAATTTGCATTAGCCATAGCTAGACTGATTGAACAAATGAATTGGATTGGAATGAAATTCAGATGACTTCTCAATAATCAGGAAGCCTAGCGACGTGTGTATTTAGCACTCATGTTCTGGCTTACGATATGCTTTCATGCCTCTAGCGTAGGCTTCATTTACTAACTTGATCATCGTGTCATCATCTTTTAAGACACGCTCTCCCATTGATAGTAGCAAGTATTCTGCGAGATCAATTATCTCTGCTCCATCGCATGGTCGCCCCTCTATCAAATTCTGGCGACATCCAGCACAATTAGTTATTATATACTCCCCATCTTCTTCACTAACTCTTAGATGTTCCTGCTCCGATATTTTTATAGAATCTGAGGGATGATTTAAACGCACTCCTCCTCCGAATCCACAGCAAGAGGAGCCCTCTGGATTTGGATTCATCAGAGTAGTTCCAGGGATCTTCTCCAATAATTTACGTGGTTCTTGATAAATGCCAACTCCTCTAGTTAGATGACAAGGATCGTGATAGAACACTTTTCCGCCAGCATTATCGCCCGGCGTCAGTAATCCCTCTTCAACTAATTCCTCTAAGAACTGAGATGCATGGATGACCTTAATATCCATTTCCTTAAACATCAATGGATACATTTTAGATAAAGCTATGAAGCAACCTGGACAAGAGGCAATGATGCGCTCAGCTCCTATATCCTTTAGTTTAGCAATAATTTTAGGACCATTCTTCTTCATAACGTTTGGATTACCTGTCCCTGCTGAATTCATTCCACAACAGTATTCTAATCCATCTAACACTGCAAAATCGATCCCCGCCCTATCCATAAGGCGCGTCATAGATAGGGCCATTATTTTGTGTATGTAAGAGGCATAGCAGCCTGGGAAATACACTGTACTTGCTTTTCGAGGTTTGAAAAGGACTGGTTCATCAGATGACGCTATAGATTGGAATATGTTATGATTGTAATCAGGGTCACATAAGTAATTGATACTTGTGAGTCCCTCAACAGCAACTTTCTTTAACCTAGCCTCTCTAATAAGCGTTTTTAAACTAAGATTTTCTGGACAAACTGATTCGCATAAACTGCATGTTAGGCAATTAGTAATATCACAATTGGACTTAACTCCATCTCTTATGTGGTTAATGAGATCGTCTATGATTTCAACATCGGAGTATTGCGGACAGATATCAATACATAAACCGCATCTCTGACAGCCCTCATCGAAGTGGGTCAGGTCCATGTCCTAACGATATGGCTTAAGTATTTCTACATTACCTATTATGCTTACTAATGTTTGGAATAATGTATTTCATTTAGTAGATTCCGAAAATCAAGATAATTTAACAATAGGATCGACTATTGAAAATATATTTCTATTTAGTGATATACTTAATATCTGGAATAGGAGTTGTTAGGATTATGAATGAGAAAGTATCTACAGTATTAGTGACTTATCCTGATGAACAAACCGCTCGAATGATAAGTAAATCTCTAGTAGATAGACGCCTCGCAGCTTGCTCTAACATATTCCCTATCGAATCAATTTATAGATGGGATGGAGAAGTAAAAGAGAGTTCAGAGTACGCCTCCTTAATTATGATACGACCTAAAGATTTTTCATTAGTGGAGGAATTCATCAGAGATATACATCCATATGAAGTACCCTGCATTG
>JAAYTA010000110.1 GCA_012518185.1 Methanobacteriota archaeon | reverse complement strand
TTTCCTATTGGATAGGCATGCTCATCATGCTAACATCTTTACTCATAGGCTTCAAACATGGTACTGAGAGATTGTTTTTCTTTCAATCTCTAGTAATATTCCTTGCATTGTGGGGAGCTCCTACATTATTCGAACGATTTCCTTCTACCTGGGACACCACGATGCATTACTACTCTTCATTAGAGATAGCACGCCAAGGCACCATGCCTCTCAGCCCGGAATTTTCATATGCATATAATTATCCGGGTTTCTTCGTACTAGGGTCATCATACATAGTGATGGCCGATCCTCCGGCCATACTATTCCTAAGAGCATGGTCTTTATTCGCGGCATTCTTCACGCTCGCGTCAATATATCTCTTTGTCCGCACATATGTACCAGGCTTTGACTACCGATTAACATTTCTTATTGCAGCATTTGCTAACGTATGGTTACAATTCAATTTCTCTCCACAATCTTTGGGGTTAGCAGCTGGATTACTCATATTCGTATGTCTTGAGAGAGAAGGTATTGAATGGCGCCTAGCTGCGTTAGGACTATTCACTTTTATCGTATTAGCTCATCCAACCACACTGATATTTGTCCTTGGTGCCATACTGTTAAAAGAAGTAGCAGGGCGAGTATATCGAATATTTGTAGGTCGCCGAAAGGGAGTAAAAAAGGATCGTCCTTGGCCCCTAGGTGCATTTATTCTAATATGGCTAGGATGGCTACTAACTGGATCATCATCATTCTCTAAAGGATTAGCTGAATTCATACTGATGAGGCTCAGTTATATTATGTATGCTGGCCAGACAGTAGTAACACAAGTAGCGATGCGGACATCACCAGAAAACGTTCTCGGTACTATATATCCTCAAATTCGACTTGGATCAGTAGTTTTGTTTGCAGGAGCAACGATTTTAGCTCTAATTGTACTCTTATATTATCGTAAGAAAAAGCCACGAGTGGTGCCGAGCAATATCTTAGCACTATTCATATTACCCATATTGCTCGTGCCGCTAGATACATTATTCTTCAATGGCCAGCTTTATGATCGTGGTCTATTATTCTTAATGTTGGTAGCGCCCCTAATATTTGTCCCACTACTAATCCTACGCGCTGGCAGATATGTCCGGCCAACTTTGACGATAATTGCAGTGCTGATAGTCATAGCAGCATCATCAACCATATTCTATCAAGAAAGTCTATACATCTCAAGTGAGCGAAGCATAGCGGCAACTGATTACTTATCAAATCGTGGACCAGATACGTACGTTGTCGGAGGATTCTATCCCTATGATGTATGGAGCGATACGCCCGAGAAATATCAGCGCATAAAGTACAACACTGCTTATGGAAGTGATGAGCGTCCAGAATCAATCGACAATATAACACAATATTTCGGTCGAGGCGGTTATTTGTTCGACCATACGTCGGAACTCTGGTATCGGCAATGGGGAATATACTACATGTACTCGTTTTACGAAGAGCAGGCTAGAGACAATTATCGAATATATGACAATGGTGACCACTATGTCATCTATTCTAGGGGGCAGTGAGTTGCGAATAGGTCTTGTAAATCTAATTACTAAGACGGCTGATTTACAGCCCGATTCATCAATTATTTCAGCCCGCCCAGGAGTTAGTGATGATTCAGATCTTAATATCGTAGAGATGGCCCGACGTCTAGAAGCCAGAGGACATGAAGTGACAGTATTCGTATCCGACGTGTATCGTCCATATGATGCCGGTCAATGCGATATCCGAATTGAATACTTACCAACTCGCCTTCCACTACTTTTTCCTCCATCATTAGCTCCCTTCACACCATCATTATCGCGATTGTTAAGGAAAGAAAAACTAGACATCGTACAATCGGGAGAAATATTTCAGCCAGGCACTATGCTGACCTCATCTGCAATAGATGAGTCGCGCATGTTCGTATGGCAGGAGTTAGACATACTTATGCGAGGTCCCATGGGGCAAATGCAGAGAAGTTTCTACTCAACTCTAGGAAGGAAGATTGCCGAACGATGTGAGGCTATAATCCCTAGATCTATATCGGCTCGCAAACACTTAGTGGAGCACGGTATTCCTGAAGAAAAGATGGCTCCTGTTGTTCACTCTGGTGTCGATACAATGGTGTATCGTCCAATGAACAAAATGGAAGCAAGGCAGCGTTTCAACATCGATGAAGAAAGAAATGTCTTATTGTCCGTAGGGAGGCTCCATGCTAACAAAGGAATGGACATTCTCATAAGAGCGATGTGTCGCATTCGTAGCACCGATCCCGACGCATTACTTATAATCAAAGGAGTGGGACCTGAGGAGGAAAATCTCCATCGAATGGTAGTAGATGGCCGGCTGGAAGAGAATGTATGGATTATGTCAGATTACTTAGATCGAAAAGATATGGCGATGCTATACAATTGTGCTGACCTATTGACTGTAGCAAGTCGTGTAGATCTCTTCCCATTTACAGCTATAGA
>JAAYTA010000117.1 GCA_012518185.1 Methanobacteriota archaeon | reverse complement strand
GGTGCACGGATATTATACCAAATCTCAGCTAGATCGGGTACTATATTAGGCGCATCCCCGCCTTTGGTAATAACCGAGTGTATCCTTACATCTGGAGTAGTATGCTCCCTTAGGTAGTTTACCCCTATATCCATCAGGATGGCAGCATCTAATGCACTCCTCCCAAGATGGGGATTGATGCCCGCATGGGCTGTTTTTCCGTGGAATTCATATTTTACGGAATATAGGGATAATGATGGCGATACGCTCACATATGAAACATCCATGGGATGCCATCTAACGAATGCATCGATTCCATCGAATACCCCATCCCGAACCATATAGACCTTGCCCGCACCACCTTCTTCAGCAGGGCATCCAAAGTATTTGACGCCACCTTTGATATCCAAGTTGCTCATAGCCTTTTTTATGGCTAATGCTGCCGCCATACTGCCTGCACCCAATAGATTATGTCCGCATCCATGGCCAGGCTTACCTGTTGGCTTCTTTGTAGGAGCTATCTCATGACCTAGTTGAGGAAGTGCATCGTATTCACCAACCAATGCTATGATAGGACCTTCACCATTGGACCATTCTGCGGTAAAGGCGGTTTCCATATTTGCTACCCCTTTTTCGATATCAAACCCTTCCTTTTCAAACTCATCAATCAAGGCTTGGCTTGATCCGAATTCCTCAAATCCTATCTCCGCTAATTCCCAAATCTTATCGCTTACATCTATAACCCGCTGTTCATTATCAGCAAGCCATTGTTTTACTATATCTTCAATACTCTTAACATTCAGCTCTTCACTCATGGTACACCCTCCTCTTTAGAAAATAAATCCCTCTATACTATATCCCAGTCCAACCGATTGTTTGTAATATAATAAGTGAGACTATGGCAAAACCCGATTGTAATAGAAAAAATGGAAGGTACCATTTTATATACTTACTCGAAGGTACACCTGCCATCCCTAAACCTGCCATCAATGCAGCTGCAGCTGGAGTTATACAGTTACTAAATCCATCCCCAAATTGGAAAGCCTGAACCGCAACTTGCCTTGTGATTCCCACAATATCCGCAATTGGAACCATGATTGGCATAACCGCCGCTGCTTGTCCAGATCCTGATGGAAGGAATATATTTATTACCATATTAGCTAGATACATCACAGCCGTACTTGCATTAGCACCAAGTTTTCCCATAGGAAGACTTAGATAGTATATTATGGTGCTTAAAATTTTACCATCGCCCAGTACAACGGATATTCCATTAGCGAATCCAACGGTAAAGGCTGCACCCACCATGGTAGAACATCCCTTGACGAATAGATCCGTTGTTCCATTTATTCCATGCCCATTATATAGGCCTAGGAATACCGAAAGGATTAAGAATACAGTTGAAATTTGATTGATCGACCAGCTAAGTTTCACAGCTCCAAATAATATGGCAACGATCGTTAATAGCGTTGCACCGATGTTTATAGCATCCCTAGTTGAGAAATCCGGTAGGCTATCGGCGTTTAAATCCTTACCGCCGATATTGCCGATGGAGCCCAACACCTCGCCAGAGTTGGAACCATTGTAGTTTAAGCTCTTAGTCGGATCCTTCTCTATCCTCCTCACATACCTCATAACCAATGCATAGG
>JAAYTA010000109.1 GCA_012518185.1 Methanobacteriota archaeon | reverse complement strand
TCTAAAGAGAGATTCTTAGAGCTAATACATGATTTCATTGTGTATGATTCAGGCATCAAGAAGATATGCCGTCCTAATCAATACTTTGGCGTTAAAGCCGCCCAGTACCACCTCCAAAAGAGAGAAGGAGGCATCATCTGGCATTCTCAAGGCTCTGGTAAAAGTCTCATCATGGTATGGTTAGCTAAGTGGATAAGAGAAAACATTACTAACTCACGTATCCTAATTATTACTGATCGAACTGAGCTTGATGAACAGATTGAGAGAGTATTTAAAGGTATAGATGAAGATATATATCGGACAACAAGTGGTGCTGACCTCGTTTCTAGACTGAATGATACTGCTCCATGGCTGATGTGCTCACTCATCCATAAATTCGGCACTGCTGGTGCAGATATGAATAGCTACTTGGAAGAAGTTCGGAGATCACTACCCGCGGATTTCAAAGCTAAGGGAGATATCTATGTATTCGTGGATGAATGCCATCGCACGCAATCGGGTGAGCTACACAAGGCTATGAAGAGTATATTACCCAATGCGATCTTCGTAGGATTCACTGGCACACCATTATTGAAGAAAGACAAGCAGACTAGTCTAGAGGTGTTTGGCCGATATATTCACACGTACAAATTCGATGAGGCTGTACGAGACGGTATAGTACTAGATCTTCGATATGAAGCAAGGGATATAGATCAGAGTATCACTTCGCAAGACAGGATCGATCGCTGGTTCGAGGCCAAGACACGTGGACTGACTGATCTAGCCAAAGCGCAGCTGAAGAAACGCTGGGGCACCATGAAATCAGTCCTATCGAGTCAATCCCGACTGGAACGTATTGTCGACGATATCATCTTAGATATGGATACTAAACATCGTCTCAAGAGTGGAGGCAATGCTTTGTTAGTCTCAGGAAGTATCTATCAAGCTTGCAAGTACTATGAAGCTTTCATTAATCATGGATTCAGAGAATGTGCCATCATAACTTCCTATTATCCATCACTTGAAGACATCAAGGGAGAGGAGACTGGCGAAGGCTTAACGGAAAAACTTCATCAATATGAAATATATCGTCGAATGTTAGCTCGTTGGTTCAACGAGTCCGAAGAAGCTGCATCTAATCGAGTAGAAGAATTCGAACGAGAAGTCAAGAAGAAGTTCATCGAGGAACCAGGTAAGATGAGATTACTCATTGTCGTTGATAAACTCCTTACTGGTTTTGACGCTCCTTCTGCTACATATCTGTATATCGATAAGCACATGCGCGATCATGGCTTGTTCCAGGCTATCTGCCGCGTGAATCGCCTCGATGGCGAGGATAAAGAGTATGGATATATAGTCGACTACAAAGATTTGTTCAAGAGTTTAGAGAAATCTATTCACGATTATACGTCAGAAGCATTTGACGGATATGATTCAGAAGATGTGAAAGGTTTATTGACTAATCGTCTCGATGCTGCAAGGCAGAGTTTGGAGGCGGCTAGGGAAACCATCAAAGCATTGTGTGAACCAGTTGAGGTGCCTCGCGATACTGCAGCATACATACGTTATTTCTGTTCCAATGGAACAGGTTCTGCCAGCGCTCTCAAAGATAATGAACAAAAGCGGTTGGCATTGTATAAAGCAACAGTGTCTCTATTACGTTCATATGCTGACATCGCCAATGAAATGTTAGAAGCCAGCTACTCAGCCGCTGAAGCTGAATCGATCAAGAATGAAGTGAAGTACTATGAGAGTGTTCGAAATGAGGTTAGGCTAGCCAGTGGGGATTACATCGACCTCAAAATGTACGAGCCAGCTATGCGTTACCTCATTGATGCTTATATCAGAGCAGATGATAGTGAAGTTATCTCAACCTTCGACAATACTACTATTGTTCAACTACTAGTGGATAGAGGTCCAGAGGCAGTTGATGCACTCCCTTATAATATAAGGGGTAGTGAGGATGCAGTAGCTGAAACTATTGAATCTAATGTTCGCAAGTTAATCATCGATGAATCGCCAATTAATCCGAAATATTATGAACGAATGTCCGAACTATTGGATGCGTTAATTGAAAAACGTCGTTCCCAAGCACTCGCATATCGTGAGTATCTCGAGAAGATATCTGAACTAGCTAGACAAATTAGTGATGTGGAAAAGTCATTATATCCTTCAAATATGGATACTCCAGCCAAGCAAGCTCTATATGATAACCTTAACAAAGATGAAGATCTAGTCATAGCGATAGATAATGCGATCATGGCGAGTAGACAAGATGACTGGCAGAATAATATAATGAAGATGAGAATAGTATTTCTCGCTGTCAATGAGATACTTCAGGACGATAATTTAGCAACTGATATCTTAGAAGTGGTGAAGAATCAGAGGGAATATAACTGACACATCATATTACTGTCTCCGATATTGTTATTGAAGTGGTCCGTAAAGATATTAAAAATCTTCACATAGGAGTTTATCCGCCAGATGGTCGCGTGAGGGTTGCCACTCCCTTATTAGTGGATGATGAAGCAGTACGCCTTGCAGTTATCTCTAGATTAGAATGGATCAATAGACAGAGATATATGTTCCAAGAACAAGAGCGACAGTCAGTTCGTGAATATATCAGTAAGGAAAGTCATTATTTTCAAGGTCGCCGTTATCTTCTGGAGATAATTAATACTGATAGAGAAGGTAAAGTAGTATTGAAGAACAATACTATGAAACTACATGTGCCAAAAGGATCTGACGTATCGCAGCGAGAACGTGTATTATTGCAGTGGTATCGCCGAGAGTTAAGAACGTCGGCAGCACCGATAGTAGAGAAGTGGTCCCAGCGCCTGAATGTAGATTTAAAAGAATATAGGATAAGGCGCATGAAGACTAAATGGGGTAGCTGTAATCCTCAAGCAAAACGAATATGGTTGAATTTAGAATTAGTTAAGAAACCTCTCCACTGTCTAGAATATATTATCGTGCATGAATTGATTCACCTGTTGGAAAGAAATCATAATGAGCGATTTCAGGCACTCATGGATGAACATATGCCACAATGGCGTAGTTATCGCGAAGAATTGAATAGAAAACCACTAGCACATGAGGAATGGAATAGTGATTAGTGATTAAATTAGACTAATTATGAAGTGTGGATTCTGATAAACCTTTATGACAGCTTATGTGAAATAATCATAATCATTTTAAATAATAATTAAATCAAATATTAGTAGAGGATTATATAGTTCTATAAATGTATATAGAGAGTATGAAACCACGTGAGAGGATCGAGGCTGTCCTCGCTGGAGGGGGCGTGGATCAAGTTCCATTATATCCGCCTTATCAAGCATATTGGGCGCTAGAGATGTACGGAGTAGATGTTCCTTCATCTATACGAGATCCAGAGATAGGAGCTGAGATCCAAATAAAGGTTGCAGAAAGATTTGGTTTTGATGCTATAGAGGCGAGCGGTGATTGCTTCATGCCCTATGTGGAAGCAATGGGTGCTGAAGTTAATCAGCCTGACGTCGGGCCTGGTTCTACTCAAGCACCTATCCTAAATGAGCTGGCAGATTTAGATAAACTAGAGGTGCCCGATATACGTAGTGACTATCGGACACAAGCACATATTGCTGCCACCGAATATTTAATCGATAGAGTGGGAAATGAGAGATATATTCAGATGACCGTCATAGCTCCAATGACGCTGGCGGGCGAGTTGCGCGGCGTTGAAGCAATTATGATGGACACTATCCTAGAGCCAGAATTTGTAAATGATTGTTTGAGATTGTGCACTGATGTTCTAATCATGTACATGGAAGAGATGACAAAGACTGGAGTCGATGCAGTATCCGTCTGCGATCCAACAGCGTCTGGCTCTTTAATATCTAGAGAATGTTTTGAAGAATTTGCCCTTCCATTTATCATTGAACAAGATCGAGCAGTCAAAAAGGGAGGAGCGATCGATGTATTACACATATGTGGGGACACCACTGATCGCCTGGATACTATATATTCATCTGGTGCAGAAATATTCTCAATGGATTGGCAGGTTGATATTAAAGATGCTTTCGATAGAGTTGAGCATAACATGACTCTATTAGGAAACGTTCGTCCACCTCATGCTTTATTCGCTGGAACTCCTGAGATGTGTCTAGAAGAGTCTTTATCATGTATCGACAAAGCTGCCAATTATCGATTTATGCTAGGGGCAGGTTGTGATATTCCTCCAGGCTCTCCAGAAGAAAATGTCATGCAGATGAAGAGGGCGGTTGAGATGCGCCGTATATAAACAGATTAAGATATATAACGTAGTCTCATTATCTATCTGGATACATATATTCAACTTAATCCATAACTCTTCATAATTAATGGCTCAGCTCGTTTCAAGTCATCTTTATTACGTATAGTGATCTCTAGATCGCCCGTCCCATAATGACCGATCTGTCTCACATCCCTAGTGAACCCCGGTTGTAGATCAATGCTCGATGGATCGACCTTAACATAGACTAGTATTACCTTATTTCTGGTTTGTATTTCAACACAAGCGAAATTTCTGAGTCGTTTGAATGCGAAATAATATTTCAACGCCTTCATCTGAACATCGCTACCGAGTGCTTGGATGAATGCTTTGAGGGCTTCGAATACATCTGTCAGTTCTTCGTCAGCCTGAGACAGATTTTCCTCTACAGTCCTACTAATATATCTGGAGTTACCAGTTGCAACTGTTTCATTAAACGCTGTGGTTACATTAACTAACTCTAGTAATAAAATCTCCTTTCCATATTTCACGTATCGTATAAGCTCAATATTACGATTGATTTGCTGCACTGCATGCTCATCATATTTAGTGAAGTTGCCAGCGATGCATAAGAGACGAGGGGCAGACCATTCGATCTTACTAGCCTCCTCTTGTCCAAGATTTCTTAATACTAATAGCTCGAATTCAGCCTTATGATCCATAAGCCAGTCTAAATAAAATAAACCCTGATTGATGATGTTTTCATTAATTGCACGCTTGTATTCGATAATGACTGGGCAGCCATTCTCATCAATTCCTAACGTATCTATACGTCCACTATGCGTCTTACCAGTGTAATATTCAGAAGCTAGAAATCTGACACCTATGAAGCTATCAAGATGTCGCTCAATAAGGTTCTGCAATGATTTCTCAATATCTACTGAGTTTCCATCTAATTCTGAAACTTCATCATTGGATAATTTGAATAACTTTATATCACTCATGTCTCTCCCGAAAGATTTACATCAGATTCTATATTATATTATATTATCTAATAATACTTAATTTTCATGACGGATGCATATGGCACTCTGCCTTTGATGATCGAAGTCAACACCGTTATGACGCTGCAGATTATTTCGTTATACCACTCTAATCTCATTTTGATCGTAAATCGTGAGATATCGACATTGTGATGACTAACATGATCTACCTTGTAGCCTGCTTAAAGGAGTGGTGTGTTCATGGAAGATCGGATCCTGGATCTCGTAGGGTCTTTCCACAGCGAGGACAGGCATTATATGATGCAGGCATTCGCTCCCCACAGGAAGAGCATATCTGCTTCAACGGCAACGTACACGATGGGCAAGCCATGTAATCTTTACCAACTGGAGCGCCGCAGCGAGGACATTGTAGCCTCGCTACTCCATCTTCTGGCCTATCCATGAGAAGAGGCCAAGTCGCTGAAAGAATTAAAGTAATAAGTGATGATAAGATTATCATTAATAGTACTGTTAGCTTCCATGGCTCAGTATAATGGAAATCAATTATTCCTCCATATTCCATAATTGGTACTCCCATCATCATAACATTCCAGATATATATTCCAGAGAAGCCAACGAGGAATATTGCTGACATTATGATTATCGATAATCTTTCTATGCTAATGCGCAATGACATATTTCTCTCGAATAGAGATGCATTGTATCGTTAATTCACTTTCGGACGCATTTGGAAAAATATAATGTAATTAAATAAGTTAAAAAAATTTGTCAGACATCACATTGACATTGGCAAGTAGATATCTGATTTCTCAGCATGATATGAATAATATCAGATATCACTGCTCATGGCAATCGTCGCTCGACCTCATCCCAATTTACTAGATCCCACCAGCCATTCACGAACTTAGCACGTTCGTTCTTGTAGTCTATATAGTAGGCATGCTCCCACACATCTAGTAATAATAGGAATTTTTGTTGAGCCGGCACGTTAACATTATGTTTCTCAACTTGATTTATCTGGACACCATCCGTAGCTCCACAATAATTCAATGATGCCCATCCACTTCCTTCACAGCTCATTGCCACTTGAATGAACTCTTTCTTAAATCGCTCGAAAGTGCCAAAATCTTTCTCGATATAATCAGCAATCTTGCCACCTGGCTTCCCTCCCCCCGTCCCAGGCGGTGCCATGATAGGCCAAAACAACTGATGTAGTGTTAATCCGCCATAGTTGAAGTTAAACTCCTTGCAAATGGCTTTCATATCAATTTCCGCATCCTCTCGGCGAGCCTTATCAAGTTTCAACAGTATGTCATTGGCTCCTTTGACATAAGCAGCATGATGCTTGTCATAATGCGTCTTCAACTGTTCTTCTGATATTACTGGCGCCAGCGCTCCGTAGTCATACGGTAGAGGTGGTTGTGAATACAGTCTTTCTCCTAGTGTCAAAGGCATAGTGATCAGGCATGGTTGCTATCGCCTAGTATATGCCTTTTACTGTTGTGAATATCATAGTCATATAATCATGTCACCAACAATCATACTGATTTTTGGCTAATATTTGTAACTTTACAGGATTTTAAGATAAATCAGTAAAAATAATGGACAGAGCGGGA
>JAAYTA010000127.1 GCA_012518185.1 Methanobacteriota archaeon | reverse complement strand
ATTGAAACCTACTACAAAATGAGCAGTCAATACCTCATGCCTCTACGTTATTAGACTACCTATAAGGAATTGAAACTAGCTATAGCATATCGATTACCTTTTCCGTTCCTTCCAGTTATTAGACTACCTATAAGGAATTGAAACTTTTCCTCTTTGATTGCTTCTAGGCTATCTATTTTGAGTTATTAGACTACCTATAAGGAATTGAAACTTTTTTAGGCGGCTATGGTATAATAAATATACCTGCGGGTTATTAGACTACCTATAAGGAATTGAAACTGTTGCTATGGTATCCTACAAAACTATCAACGTAACGTTATTAGACTACCTATAAGGAATTGAAACAATTCTTCAGACAGAAACTCTACAATAGCATTTGCAGGTTATTAGACTACCTATAAGGAATTGAAACAGCTCCTCAAGCAACAACACTGTCACCGGTAACACCTGGTTATTAGACTACATATAAGGAATTGAAACTGTTCCGGATACATGCCCTTGAGCCTTAAACGCCTCCTATGGCTTCTAACATGATCTACTTCCCTACCTAGTTCCCAGGCTATTTCCTCATCAGGCAAATACTGCTTATCCATATCAATCAACAACTGTGTCTCCTCGGTTGTCCAACTGACAAGTATTTTATCCTTGGGCAGCTTCCCTTTTTCTTTCAATCTGCTCACCCTGCGCTGTATGGCTGTCTCGGATCTGCCCAGTATTTCGCCTATTTCCTTAACTGTCCTATGATCGTAGTAGGATATTAGGCGAGAATCCTCTGCAGCTGTCCATCTTTGTCCATGCTTTGTAGGCAACGTCATATCATGTTTCCTTTTCTCCTGCAACCATTTTGATTCGACCCCTAGTCCATATACCTCTAACTTCCTACTATCCCATCTATCTTGATTTTTTCTTAGCCATTTTTCTAAATCCTGCATGTCCACTAACCACATTTCCGCCTGTTTCATTGCCATTTTTCTACCCTTTAGACCCCGTTTTTTTATCCACCTAGCTACAGTCTTTCCGTCAACCCCCAATAACTCTGATACCTGGTTAGCACTCAATAGATTTGATGTATATGCAGAACCTAGCCCTATAATGCCAGCCCGCGTCTCTACTGCTGATTCTGTTCTGCCTAATCTGTTGGCAATAGCCTTGACAGAGTATACCCCCCACATCTCCCGCAAGGTTCTTATATCTTCCTCTGTCCACGTTTTCCATTTTCTCACTGATCGCACCCCGCTTTTTCGATTGTTTCCGGATATATTTTCTTAAAACTTTCAAAGTTTATCTTTGCTATATCATCCACCATCACATCCAGGATCAGCCCTATTTCTCCCCCTATCTTCTGGCCAGCTATGCACCTGCATCTTGCAGCTACCTCGTACTTCATTCCATATTCTAGCCTGTCGTAGTAGACTAGACCATCATCCATGCAGATCCAACATTTGGGGGCGGTTACTTCTTTTTTTTCACCTTGCTTGTTTTTCATTACCTCAAAGACTAGCTTTTTCATTTCTTTAGCCTCCAATCTTCTCCCTGAAAGATAACCGGCTCGCACATTTCCGTTATCCTGCTAACTATGGATTGGCCCCTTTCCCGTAATTTTCTGGACAAATCAGGAGAGGTGTAATTGGTAGTAATAACAATAGTTTTATTGTTTTCATAAACCCTATT
>JAAYTA010000114.1 GCA_012518185.1 Methanobacteriota archaeon | reverse complement strand
GCTTGTTTCTTATGTCACCCTAGATCTGTAAGACTATGACTAGACTACCGCATTCCAACCGGCCGAAACGGTCGTAGGGCCCGAGGTTTGCCCAAGATCTCAGCCATAATAACTGCCCGACGCCATTCCCCAGCTGTGACTTCCCCAATAGGGGATTGTGCCTTTACATCTAGTGCACCTGCCACCTGCTTGGTCCGGCGCCATTTGTCGTGGGTGGCTATCTCTTCATCCCAATCCCACTCTCCTTCAACAAAGGACCAGGACTTTGGGGCCTTTGGGACTGCTGACTCTAAGCCCTGAACTGCATCTGAGACTTGGCTCGCGGATACCGGTATTGGATCGGATTCATCTCCCTCGGCCATATCAAAAACCTCGGTCGTTTGCCCCTCCCCCATGGTTGGCTGTAATGTTTCCGACGGTACAGACGGGGGGCCCACAGTCTCCACTGGCTTTGCTTGGCTTGGTTGCCTCGGAGAGCGTTTTGGCAAGGTTTCATCGCCCTTAATGGGGCCTTGCTGCATACGCTGTAGTACAGCCCCGACAACAGAGGCAATGAGGTAGATAATGACAATCATACCAAAAAGGCTTTCCATGTATATCACCTCAATTTATCTGACTTGCCTCCAGTATCTTCATCCACATCTCCAAAATCCTCTTTAGTCTCCCGAGCAATAGATTCTCTCATATCGGTGTCAGCCAGTAGGTTTCGCATAGTGTAGTAATCCATTACACCCATCCGCCCTTGCTTAAGCGCTTCAGCCAATGCAAGGGGCACCTCTGCCTCCGCTTCCACTACTCTAGCTCTCATTTCCTGAACTCTGGCCTTCATCTCTTGCTCTAGGGCTTGGGCTGCAAAACGTCGCTCGGCGGCCTTAGCCTGAGCAATATCCTTATCGGCCTCAGCCTGATCCATCTGTAACCGGGCACCAATATTTCGACCCACATCCACATCCGCGATGTCAATGGACAAGATCTCAAAGGCGGTACCGGCATCAAGACCCTTGTCCAACACAGTACTGGAGATCCGATCTGGGTTTTCCAGAACCTCAGCATGGCTCTCGGCGGAGCCCACGGTAGTCACTATACCTTCACCAACCCGCGCGATAATCGTCGGTTCTCCTGCTCCTCCCACCAAGCGCTCAATATTAGCCCTGACTGTAACCCTAGCCTTGGCCTTCAACTCAATTCCATCCTTAGCCACTGCAGCAATCACAGGGGTTTCGATGACTTTGGGATTTACACTCATCTGCACTGCTTCCAGAACATTACGCCCAGCCAGGTCAATGGCAGCGGCTCGTTCGAAAGTAAGACCGATTTCCGCTCTGTGGGCAGCAATCAATGCATCCACTACCCGGTCAACATTGCCGCCGGCCAAGTAGTGGGCTTCCAGCTTGTCAATGGTCACATCGATACCGGCTTTTAATGCTTTAATTAGAGGCATAATGATGCGGCTGGGTGGCACACGTCTTAGCCGCATACCAATCAATGTCACAATGCTTACCTTAACTCCCGCCGCTAAAGCAGAGATCCATAAGCCTATAGGAACGAAATTGAGGATGATCAAAATCGCAATGAAAATCAAGATCAGTGGTATCCAGGCGAAAAGGAACATTCTAAGGGGGCTTCACCAACCATATTTGGTAAATTAATGGTGGCTTGCCCCTTCACCTCCCGTCACATGTGGTTCGTAGCTCATTCAATTTATCTTGATGGTTAAGCCATTAGTTCATCCGGCCCTACCTGTCTGACAACGATTCGGGTCCCTTCTACACTAATCACCTGTACAGGCATATCTTTAGAGATAAATCCCCCCTCTGTAACTGCGTCAACTCGCTCACCTTCGATCGCAATGATACCTGACGGTCTTAAAGGCGTTAACGCCTTACCTATTTTGCCCAAAAGCTCCGACCGCTGTGTTGGTGCAACATACCCACTTTCCTGATCCAGGCTGGTACTTAATACCAGTCGGCGCCAAACACTAGTATGCTTAATATACCTCCATGCCAAGGCGACTACTACCACTGTTGCTCCAAGGGCAATACTTAGACTGGCAATTCCTGCCTCTGCCGTAGCATAGCTAAGGATGATGCTCCCAAAAATCGCTACTAGACCTAAAATGC
>JAAYTA010000022.1 GCA_012518185.1 Methanobacteriota archaeon | reverse complement strand
TGGAGCCCGGAGGCATACCCGAGTACATTGCAATGCCGATTGGGCTTACTGCTATCATGTTATCGATCACATTTTTGTTTTTCCGCTTGGAAAAGAAGAAGGGATGGCCGCCGTTTAGAGCCGTGCCACGTTTTCAGCGATATCGGCGCACATAAGCATAGCCGATATAAGTTAGAGAAAATACTGATCCTAGGAAACCGGCTGCTACCATAGTAGGAATTTGAATTAATAGGCCAAGACCTACAAGTATAACGCTGATGACTAGAACTACAATCTGAATCTCTAATTCATATCGTTCTGTCCATTTCTTATTCTCTTGACTCATATAATCACATATCTAATCTAAATTAGATTGATGGTGCAATTACTCCATCGTTAATCAAGATGACTTTAGATTTACTCTTATCTTACTTTAAGGATTATGCAAAATGGTTATTACTAGCACCACATTCATCGCTGTATGGATCGCATCGCCTTAAGCCCTTACAACCCTCGTCTTGAGCGTAATGAGGTCATCGTCTATGATTCCACCCTCCGCGATGGGGAGCAAACTCCTGGCGTGGCATTCACACCTGAACAAAAGATCACTCTAGCACAAATGTTGGATGATGCGGGAGTTCATCAGATAGAGGCAGGATTTCCTGCAATATCACAGAATGAGATCCGTACTATCAGGACTATCGCCGATCTCGGCCTTAATGCCGACATATTAGGGCTTTCTCGTGTGATACGAGGCGATATTGATGCCGCAGTTGACGCTGGCGTAGATATAGTATTACTATTTGTGGGGACGTCCGATATACATCTACAATATAAGATGAAAACAACCAGAGAAGATGTATTATCAATGATTTCAGATTCATTGGATCATTGCCGTGCGAGAGGTGTATCGGCAGCAGTTAGCGCTGAAGATACTACTCGTACTGATCTTGAGTTCCTTATGCAAGTGTATAGGACCGCTGAGGCAGGTGGAGCCATACGGATAGGTGTAACTGATACTCTTGGATGTGCAACTCCTGAAGCCATATCTATGCTCGTCACTAGAGCTCGGCAAGAGGTCAAGATACCAGTAGCTCTACATCTCCATAATGACTATGGTCTTGCACTGGCCAATGCATTCTCTGGAGTAAAAGCAGGAGCAACTGCCATCACTACTACAGTTAACGGCATTGGAGAGAGAGCAGGTAACGTCCCATTAGAACAATTTGCAGTTGGTATGAAATATCTTTACGGCAGCGACATCGGTATCGATTGCACTAAGATGAAAATATTATCTGATACTGTTTGCCAATTTTCTAAACTCAGCAAGCCCAAAAATCAGCCATTGGTTGGTGCTAATGTCTTTGCACATGAATCAGGAATTCATGTGGCAGCCATGCTTAACTGTCCTATGACCTATGAGTCACTACCTCCTGAGGCAGTGGGGAATGAGAGACAGATTATAATGGGAAAAAAGACCGGAGTGAATTACGTAAAAAAGCGCCTGGTAGATATGAGGATTGATGCCACTGAAGAGCAAGCAGCCGAGATATGCCGGCGAGTAAAGGAGTTGGGAGAGCGCGTTGGAAGAGTGAATGAGGAGCAATTCAGCCTCATAGTTAGAAATGTCATGAGTGTCTAGATATTGATGATGTTCCCTGAGGAGGTACGTTTGCACCTCCCAAACTCTGACATTTCTTTGACTTCACGATCGAAGAAAACCGGACCCTCTACGCAAACGCGCATACCATCAATTACACAGGAGCCGCATAGGCCAGAACCGCATTTCATTAGTCGTTCAAGAGAAACTTGACATCGCACTTCAGAGTCTTCACATGCTATCAGCAGGTAGCGTAGCATTATCTCCGGACCACATCCCAAAACCATATCATATGTTTTTTCAGTCATCATGGCCGATGCCAGTGCTACAGCCGTCCCTTTGAAGCCGCGACTTCCATCATCTGTTGATATTCGAACATCATTGGATCGTTTTTTGGCTCTTTCCCCAAATATTATTTCACTAGCATCTCTAGCCCCTATGACTACATCAACTCTTGAAGGATCATTTATCGTATCAAGCACGGGCATGAGAGGAGCTGTTCCTACTCCTCCACCAACGCATAATATTCTCCCATCAGGTATGGTCCACCCAG
>JAAYTA010000021.1 GCA_012518185.1 Methanobacteriota archaeon | reverse complement strand
TGATTACTACTCCAATCCTCTGCGAGTATTCTCCGATATAGTTTAGAATATTTCTGAGATTCTACATCAAAAATATAGGAATTTCTAATAAGTTCTCTGATCCTAGGTCCTGTTACCTTTCTAGATAAACTTTTACTGAATACTTCTCTCTGATATGCTTCCATAGCTGCCTGGCAGACCTCTACAAATAACTCTTCTTTATCAGTAAAATGATAATAGAGTGCACCTTTAGTAGTATCGACCATAGTAGTTATTTCTCCTATCGAAGTGCTACCGTAGTCTTTCCTACTGAACAATTCTAGAGCTGCCTGCATAATCTGATCTCTAGTTGACATCACTCATAATCACCGGATTACATAGATACTGAACGTTCAGTATAATATTAAATTACTATATGAAACTAGTCAATGTAATTTAGCTCGGTATTTGATATTGGATATTGAGTAGTGGATAATCGGTGTAAAATGTGGTGCAGGGGAAGGGATTTGAACCCTCGGACCACTAAGGACAGGATCCTAAGTCCTGCGCCGTTGGCCAAGCTTGGCTACCCCTGCATGCTCGCCACCAATCTCATGGTTGAATTTAACCTTTATGGGTCCTACGGTCTAATTCACCTTGCAATATCGATTCCATCATCTTGAGAGCATTATCTCGGCTCTGAGGATATGACTTGATTTTTCCTCTAATTGATATGATGTCATCATCGACGCCTAATTCTATGATCTCCCTATATGCTGCCTGCTTATCTAAGCGTAAAAAAAACATAGATTCGTCATCAATTCTAATATCTAACGTCTCTAGAAGCCGCTGTATAATAGGAGTAGGCAATGATGCAAAGAAATCCCTCATCTCTCTAGAGCGAGAGATTTTAGATTCCATCACAATGATGGGATTACCATGATATCCCTCGTTACGACTCTTCTCAATCTCATCAGTTCCCGATAAAAATTCGAGAGCTTGGGCCACTTTTTCCTCATCCTCAGTTGCATGAGCGAATGTCCTGAACGATAGGCTGGCAATATCCATTAAGATCATGGATGAGCCTGAATGATAATTACTTTTTCCCGCCTAATCATTCGCATAACTTAAATAATCCCTCTTCAAGTGATAATTTTCCATCAAGCGCGAAAGTGGGGAAGCGCAATATAGGGAGGTTAGGTCACTTGATAGAGATTAGATTTCATGGTAGAGGTGGACAGGGTGCAGTACTGGCATCCGAGATATTGGCTCGAGCTGCCATTATGGAGGGAGCCAACGCTTCAGCATTTCCGTTCTTTGGGGTCGAGCGCAAAGGTTCTCCGGTAACAGCATTTTGTCGCATCGATGATAGGCCTATAAGACTGCATACGGGGATATATGAACCAGATCATGTAGTAGTACTTGATCAGGCATTGATACAACTAACCGATGTTCTTACTGGATTGAAAGATGATGGTACTGTTCTTGTAAATTCCCCTCATGATCCAGAAGACCTAGGATTAAGCACTGATTGTAAAATTGACACGGTCGATGCTACATCGATCGCACTTGAACGCCGCTTAGGTTCAAAATCATCGCCAATAGTTAATACTGCCATATTAGGAGGCTTTGCAAGACAATGTGAATTCGTGCCTATCAAAGCTATTCTTGATTCCATTAGATATATGGCGCCGATCAAGAAAGAGGAGAATGCCAAGGCTGCACTTGAAGCATACAACAGGTGGAGAGAATAATATGTACGAGACATATCGTGATCTTCCACCTATCCAAATAACTACAGAAAGCACGAAGGGTAATCAGACAGGTACTTGGAGGACCTTCAGGCCAGTAATTGATCTGGACAAATGTGATCGTTGCTATACATGTTGGATATTTTGCCCAGATGTCAGTATAATTGTAGAAGAAGAAGGTGATTATCCCTCAATAGATCTCATTCATTGCAAAGGCTGCGGTATTTGTGCTAATGATTGTGGCCCAGGCGCTATAACTATGGAGAGGGAGCCGCTATGATTGATGCATTAACTGCCAATCAAGCGGCAGCTATAGCGGCCAAACTTGCTAGAATAGAAGTTGCTGCTGTGTATCCAATAACTCCTCAGACTACAATCTCAGAGATGATGGCTGAGATGGTATCGCGCGGAGAGTTAGATGCCCGATTCATGCTCATGGAGAGTGAGCATTCTGCAATGTCGGCGCTGATAGGAGCATCATATGTTGGTGCAAGGACATTTACAGCAACGTCATCCCATGGGCTTGCACTTATGCATGAGGTACTAATGTGGGCCTCAGGTGTCAGAAGACCTATAGTCATGCCTGTAGCAGCGCGTACGATAGGAGGTCCATGGAACATATGGGGAGAACATATGGATGTGATCACTGAAAGAGATGTGGGGTGGATGCAGTTCTATTGTGAAAATAATCAAGAAGTTTTAGATACTGTCCTCATGGCATACAAAGTATCCGAAGATCCATCAGTTATGTTGCCAGCCATGGTAGTTATTGATGGATTCATACTCACACATACAGTAGATGCAGTAAGTGTTCCAGAACAGCACCTAGTGGATGAATACCTCCCATCGTTTAACCCAGATCCTGTGCTTAATATAGATGATCCTCGCCGGTTTGGTGGCTTAATAATGCCAGATTGGTGGACCGAATTCCGCTATCGCATTGCTCTAGATATGGAGGGTGCGAAAAAAAGAATCCAAGAAGCTGATGCTGAATTTGGTAAGATATTTGGCCGCAATTATGGAGGATTAGTTGAAAATTACAGGACTGATGATGCCGACGTAGTTTTAGTAATCGCTGGCTCGGCAGCTGGTACTGCTAAAGAAGTAGTGGATCACTTGCGCGATGAGGGTTTAAGAGTAGGAGTTGCAAGAATGCGAGTATTCCGCCCATTCCCGTCTGAAGAGATAGCTGAGCTCAATTCGAAAGATGTAATTGGCGTATTTGACCGGAGTTATACTTTCGGAGATGGAGGAGCAATGTTCAACGAAGTCCGATCAGCCATGCACGGTTCAGACAATATAATCAAGAATTATGTTGGAGGCCTAGGTGGCCGAGATGTAACAGCTGCACATATAGAGTGGATTTTCCGTAATATGTTAGATATATTAGATAATGGACTCGATCGTAAAATCGAATGGGTAGGCCTGAGGGATGGCTCGGGGAGGTGGTGAATTGATTAGAGAACATATGAGCGGTAAATTCATCATACCCAGAGAAGAATTGATGCATCCAGGTCATAGTGCATGTCCTGGCTGTGGAGAGCCGATAGCTATGCGTTTATTGTTAAAGGCACTAGGACCTAGGACTGTGATGAATGTTCCAGCAGGATGTTGTGCAGTCATACCAGGAGTCTGGCCACGATATTCGCTTAAGATCCCATTGATTGATCATGCTTTCGAATGCACTGGTGCTACCTCATCAGGCATCCGAGCTGCCCTAGATGCAAAAGGCATGAACGACATAACAGTGGTTGGCTGGGCGGGAGATGGTGGAACCGTAGATATCGGATTACAATCTCTTTCAGGCGCCATCGATCGAGGGACCGATTTTCTGTATGTTATGTATGATAATGAAGCGTATATGAATACGGGATCACAGTGCTCAGGATCTACGCCATGGGGTGCATGGACTACAACAACTCCTGGTGGCAATGAGATTTCTCATCGAACAGGCAAGAAGCGAATACTAGAGATGTTAGTAGAGAATGGCATCTCTTATGCAGCTACTGTAAACATAGCATTCCCTGAGGATCTCATAAAGCGCGCCCAGATAGCTCAATCTATACGTGGACCTAAATTCCTACACATTTTATCACCTTGCCCTTCAGGATGGAAAATGGATCCATCCAAAACTGTTGAAGTTGCGAAATTGGCAACTCAAACCGGTATGTTTCCACTCTACGAATACCGCGATAGCCAGTATCAATTCACCGAAGAGATTAAGGATAGGAAGCCGGTTGAAGAATATCTTCGCCTTCAGAGGCGCTTTAGACATCTCAGCCCGACACAGATTTCCGAAATCCAGAATCTCGTCGATAATAGGCTCAGAGAGCTAGATGCCAGGATGGAGGCGAGTAGGAAGTGAATGGTTGGAAAGGTTGCTGGCAGATAGAGGAAAACTTCTTCTCTTAGGCAATGAAGCTATCGCCCGAGGCGTTATTGAGGCCGGTGTAGGACTAGCTGCAACATATCCAGGGACTCCGTCCTCGGAAGTAGGAAAGGTACTTGAAGAAATCTCCGCTCAGGCGGGGATGTATTTCGAATATTCAGTCAATGAAAAAGTTGCTCTTGAAGTAGCCGGTGCAGCAGCTATATCTGGTGTCCGCTCCTTCGCTTTCATGAAACATGTTGGAATGAATGTGGCTAGCGATGCTCTAATGACACTGGCTGCCACAGGCGTTAGAGCTGGAATGGTAGTAATGACAGCTGATGATCCATCATGTCATAGTTCCCAGAGTGAGCAAGATAATCGATACTTTTCAAAATTAGGACTATTGCCTATGTTGGAGCCCTCTACTCCCGCTGAAGCCCGAGATATGGTGCTTGAAGGCTATCGCCTTTCAGAACTTCTATCCGTACCAGTCATATTAAGGACTACAACGAGGATAAATCATGCTCGCGGCGTCATTGATCTTCATAAAGCACCTCGACCTACTACCAAAGCAACTTTCGTAAAAGATCCTCAACGATTTGTCACTGTCCCTGCTAATGCACGAACATTGCGCATCGAACAGCTCAAACGTATGGAACATGCGCTCAAATTATCGGAAGCATCAACGCACAACTGCGTATTTGGAACAAGTTCTCGTATTGGCATTATAGCAAGTGGTGTAGCATTTACATACGCTCGAGAATGGGTTAAAGATGTAGATATTCTCAAACTTGGCTTTACACATCCATTGCCGGAGGAAAAGGTCAAAAAATTTTTATCTGGAAAAGATCGAGTAGTAATACTTGAAGAGTTAGAGCCATATATGGAAGATGAGGTCCGACGTATCGCTCAACAATATGGTTTAAATGTGAATATATTAGGTAAACGAACCGGACACCTTCCCCGTGCCTTTGAATATTCTCCTGATCTGATACTATCTCTAAAAGATATATTACCAGTTAAGGAGGGATCTTCTCCTACCACGCAGCCCGATGTACCTCTCCCACCACGCCCACCGGTACTTTGTGCAGGATGTCCTCACAGAGCCACATTTTATGCAACTAAAAGTGCTGTTGGATCAAAAGGTGCGATATATTCTACAGATATAGGATGTTATACGCTCGGCGTGCAGCCACCCATGCAATGTGCTGATCTAACACTCTGCATGGGCTCAAGTGTAGGGGCAGCAGGAGGATTTTCCCAAGTAACTGATCAAAAAGTTGTAGCATTCATAGGTGACTCTACTTTTTTCCACGCTGGCATACCGCCACTTATCAATGCAGTCTACAACGATCATAACTTCGTACTAGTAATAATGGATAATCGAACTACGGCTATGACAGGACACCAGCCAAATCCTGGAGTAGGCAGAGAATATGGTGGGATCGAAACACCATCTATTCAGCTGGAACCAATTGTAAAAGCATGTGGTGTTAAGAATGTTAAAACAGTGGATCCTTATGATCTAGAGGCGACCATAGAGGTCATGAAGGAAGCAATCAATTGCGATGAATTATCGGTAATTATTGCTGAACATCCATGCCCACTACTCACACGTAAGGAGGTAAGCCTCCGACGCTTACCCTATATGGTAAATCAAGATAAATGCATTCGTTGCTATGCATGTGTATCTAAACTGTCATGTCCCGCTATCAGCAAAGATGTGAAGGACGTCAAAATTGACATAACTATGTGTATTGGATGCGGCGTCTGTGCACAAGTATGTCCTAAAGATGCCATCGAGGTTATAGAATGAAATATAATATTCAGCTAGTTGGTGTTGGTGGGCAAGGAGTTTTACTTGCATCTACCGTTCTTGGCAACGCTGCAGTTTCCGAAGGTTTGGAAGTTGCTATGTCTGAAGTTCATGGTATGGCACAGCGAGGAGGGAGTGTTCAATGTTCAGTAAGATTTGGACATGAAATATATTCTCCGCTCATCCCTGCTGGAGGAGCAGACTTACTGCTAGGATTTGAACCAGCAGAGACTTTACGAAATATTACTTCAGTGAGTCAAAACAGTTTCATAATAACCAATACGTCTCCGATCATTCCCATAAGCGTATCTATCGGACAGGGTGTTTATCCCCCACTGGATGAAATATTAGATGCACTTCGTTCTGTGAATGAGAAGGTAATTGCTATCGACGCGACAGCAAGAGCTATCGAGGCAGGTAGGGCGATAACTGCCAATGCTGTATTAATCGGAGCTATAGCTGCTGTCAAGGGATTTCCACTATCTAGGCAGAGAGTGTTAGATGCATTGCTAGATGCAGTACCCACTAAGGCACAGGACGTGAATATAAGAGCATTTGATTTGGGATATAATGAGGTAAAAGATAGATAAGTCAGCCTATTGATGTTACTAGCTGGCGACCATAGCCTATAATTACTCTACTATAGCCGCGCAACTCTTCATCGAGTGCTTGATCTCCAGTATCGACTTTGAGTCTCTTAGTTTCTCTCATCTTAACAGGCGTCGCAACCACAGTTATATTTGATATACCTACTCGCCGGATGACTCGTGATGAGATCTGTTGATTTCCTCTTCCAAATATGAATCCCTGCGCACCTATAGGAGTTACAATGATCTCAGCATCTTTTACGCCGTCAAGTAACTCTAACAAGGCCGCCTCATCAACATCTTTAGCTACTAACTTATCATTTTGGAAGGCATCCACACCTAGCAATGTTTTATCCACGTCCAATTCTCTTCCAATGGCTTCTATGGTAGTTCCTGGGCCTAAAATGTACAACTTGTTATGATCAATATTATCCGCAATATAGCGACCGATAGCTTCCTTATAATCTCTTTCTCCACTACCTCTAACTGTAAGTTTGAAGGATTGGATTAATCCCTGGTCCTCTGGAACTAACATGTATCCATATAGATGTGCACTTAGGCGACCTTTTCGAAATTCAGACTCATTGATATCCATAACTTCTGCTAGATGAGATGATAATTCTTCGATACGATACCGCTTAAGTAATAGGCCTGCATCTCGCGGCGTATTAGCAAATACTCCTGAATGCATTTTAACTCCAGATGGTATGCCTATAACTGTTATCTCATCACCCACTATGTCCATAATGTCTCTAGCGGTTCCATCCCCACCAGCGAAGACTAATACGTCTATTTCTGTATCCATTAGCGCGCTAGCAGCTTTCTTAGTATCTTCTCGTGAAGTTTTATCGCTTGGCTCATACACCACTACCATACGTTCAACTAACTCTTTTAACACGCTTTCGCCCATCAGGCCTCCAGCAGTGAAGAATTGATAAGCTCTTAGATCTCCAGCTGATTGTAATGCCTCGAATGCTCTCGTACCGGAGATGGATTCGGCACCACGACGCAGCGCCTCGTTGAGAATTTCGATAGAATCAGTCCCTTTGAGGCCGACGCTTCCGCCCATACCTGCAATAGGGTTGATGATGAGACCTACTTTCATAGATTATAGATAAGAAAATCAGGGATTAATGCTTGGCTAAGGGAATAGGGGGCGGGAGGTGCGCCCTCCACGCCCATTCCCTTAACGCGTGAGGAATTGGGAAGCAATGTTATGGGCATAAGGTACTTCCAATTCGGCTTCCATGGATTCAGCCCTGATTATCTCAGGAACAGTTATGGAAGCTGGTTTTACTATTACTACATCCTCTATATCCATTAATGCTTCGGATACTTCTAAGCGTATCTGCTCTCGAAGCACCTCAACTATTCTATTACTCATAGAGCTGATTAAGTTGTTAATGGAGCGTTCAATAATGCCGAACCCCTCATCAAGAGTACAATCTCCTGCTAGGCTTAATAATCTATCATTCTCCAATATTATGAGGTTGGAAATTTTTTCCTTCAATTTGGTCAAGCCTTCTTGTGCGATCTCTCTTCGACCCCCCTCATGAGAGAATGGATTGATAGCTATGACGAATGTAATAGCATCTAGATCTTGAGCGATATTAGCAACTACAGGAGCAGTCCCAGTACCAGTTCCCCCGCCCATGCCAGCTACTACGAATACAATATCGCTTCCTTCTAGAACCTTAGATATTGTTTCCCTAGCAAGTTGGGCACAGTATTCTCCAACCTCTGGAGAGCCATTAGTGCCTTTACCATATGTGATATCATTACCTATGAGTATCTTGGTATGGACCTCAATCTCTTCCAACTTTGCTTCATCGGTGTTGATTGCTACTGTATTTATACTCTTATTATTCCAATAGAGGCCATTTGTGATGTTGTTTCCCGCACCACCGCAACCTACAACGGTGATCCTTGGCTCCATTAGATTCTTGCTAAGGTCCGCGATTATCTGCTCTTTCCTAGCTCCCTGCGTCATCATCCCCTCACCCACTCGTTAAGATGTTTTTGTAAGACTATGCATCCCACCCTTCAATCAACCTGTATTATGGAGATCGACAGAGCATTACCGTTCCAATACCTCTACAGCTTGGATACTTTCAGCCTGCTGGCGCAGGATCCTGTCTTTTACTTCTTTAGTTATGAACCTCTCCCGTAGACATTCTACCACAGCATCCTCCATGGAGTTGTAAACTCCTGCCCGTATGAAGTCCTCTATAGTGTTATATGCCAAGGCAGGTATCTCAACTGTAACTGCATTTTCTCTTTGAGATTGCTCTACAGTTTCGACACTCTCTAGTTCAACCGCCTCGTTCTGCTCGATGAAGGCACGTATGGCAAGACGAGCTAGATGCGATCTGTTTGAAAACTCGGGGCGGTCTCTCAAGAAATCATCAAGCATCTTGAGGTCCTCCGATTCAAGTCGTAATGAGATCCTCTCTCCATCCATTTTCCTTCACCTCCCTTGGTCAAGACGGTATGACAGTAATGAGTTATCTAATATTTAAAAATATGTCAGTTGTCATATAATGTCATATTCATTCTAATTTTAATAAAAATCTACACACCAGTCACCTATAAACTTACATGATAAAATAGTGTTAATTCATGTTATTTAGTCCAGAACTAGTATGAAGCGTCATACTGTGGAATATCAAAAGCAAGCTGAAACTATACTGATTAGTATGATGCATGTTGCCGTATGATCATGCATAATTGGTATATTTTCACACACTTCGAGCCTGATTTAGAAACATCCATATTAATATCACTAGTCATTACCGAGCTTATCAGGTGTACAGATGTCGACTTGGACAGCAGAGATAGAGGCCAAGTGGCAGGCCAAATGGTATGCCGCTAAAATTAACGAAGCAGAGCGGGACGGGCGTCCCAAATTCATGATAATCTTTGCATATCCAGGTTTGACCGGTTATCTACACGTTGGCCATATGCGTGGCTACACGTATGTCGACGCAATCGGTCGATACAAAAGGATGTGCGGTTACAATGTATTATTTCCCGTAGGAACTCATGCCACAGGCAATGGGGCTATATCATTAGCGAAACGTATAAAAGAACGCGATCCAAAAACCATTGATTACCTAATATCTAATGGCTGCCCAGAGGACATGATCCCAAAGCTGACTGAACCGATGGAAGTGGTCAGCTTTTTCAATGAAGTATATCAGAATCAATACTGGCGCCGATTTGGTTTCCTTGCTGATTGGAGGCGCTTTACTAGCACTACTAATCCCGATTATGGACGCTTCATCCAGTGGCAGTTCCAGAAGCTGAATGATGCAGGCCTACTCATTCAGAAGCCATATTTTGCTCCGGCATGTGTAGAATGTGGTCCAGTAGCAGTTGATGCATCAGAGACTGATATATCAAAGGGGGGTAGTGCTGAGACAGTTGAATATACTCTTCTCAAATTCAAGCTCGATGAAATGTTCTTAGTGGCTGGTACTCTGCGCCCGGAGACAGTTTATGGCCAGACTAATTTTTGGGTGAATCCCGATGTAGATTATGTCAAGGTGCAGCGAGAGGAAGAAATATGGATTATCAGCCGACCATCTTATGAAAAAATGTCATATCAGAAAGATGAGATGAAGATCATTGGAACAGTAAAAGGCAGCGATCTAATCGGAAAGGAAGCGATTGCTCCAGTTATTCATAGAAAGATTCCGGTACTTCCTGCAGCCTTCGCTAGACCAGATGTCGGTACCGGACTTGTTACATCAGTACCTTCAGATGCTCCTGATGATTGGATATCTCTGTTATTACTAAGAGAAGATGAAGAGGCCATGGCCACTTATGGTCTAGATCCTGAGAAGATAAGAGCTATCAAGCCTATATCTATTATTGATACTAAAGGATACGGCCCCATGCCGGCAGTAGAATTGATTGAAGAGATGAATATAGTTGATGGAAATGATCCGAGACTTGAGGATATCAAGAAGCAAATCTATAAGGATGGTTTCCACACCGGTCGCATGAATGATGCATGCGGTGAATTTGCTGGCCTTAGAGTTGATGAGGCAAAAGATCTCATCAAAAATATGATGATTGAGTCGGGAGAAGCAGAGGTATTTTATGATCTTTCAGAAGACGTCGTATGTCGTTGTGGAAGGCCAGTAGTTATCAAGAAAGTGCCCGATCAGTGGTTCATTGATTATGGTAATACCGCTCTGACTGAAGCCACTAAGGCACATAGTAAAACTATGCATATATTACCATCCGAGTTCTATAATAACGTACAAGGTATTCTAGACTGGTTCCGTGAGCGGGCTTGCGTACGACAAGGAAACTGGCTAGGAACAGAGTTTCCATTTGATCCAAAATGGATCATTGAGGCAATATCTGATTCTACACTGTACCCATTATATTACACAATATCTAATTATTACAACTCAGGAATACTCAGATTAGAACAGATGACTGATGAGTTTTTCGATCTTGTATTTCTTGGCAAAGGCGCTGTACCAGATGTTTCAAATTCCACCGGAATTGAGGCTGACTTAATACGGCGCATAAGGGATGATGTGTCATATTTTTACCCATTAGATATAAACCTTGGTGGAAAAGAACACATGACTGTGCATTTTCCAGCTTTCCTTAAGAATCATGTAGCTGTATTGCCACCAGAATTCTGGCCTCGAGGCATTTTTGTAAATTGGTACGTGACTGGAAAATTAGGTAAAATCTCCAAATCCAAAGGGGGAGCTGAACCAATCCCAGATGCTGCAGGAAGGTTTGGTGTAGATGCTCTTAGGCTATATTATGCACACATTGCTGCTCCATTTGCTGATGTAGAATGGGATGAAAGTAATATTGAAAATTATGCCACGCGAATAGAGCGAGTTATACGCACTGTTGATGAGCTCAAATCTATGGTAGGGACAGAGCAGACAATTATCGATCGTTGGCTAATATCTCGCATGAATAATCGTTCAGGATCTATTACTGAGGCAATGAGTGATTATGATCTACGTCGTATGGCCAACGACGTATATTTCGAAACGTTAGCTGATATCAGATGGTATATACGTCGTGGTGGAAATAATGCAGATACTGCAGCTAGAGTGTTGAATATGTGGATCCGAATGATGTCACCACTTACTCCTCATATAGCTGAAGAAATGTGGGAAAAACTTGACCAGAAAGGATTTGTCTCTATTGCTCCATTCCCCGAACCTAGGGCAGAAGAAATTGATCGTCATGCTGAAGTTGCTGAGGCATATTTAGCCGATGTCATGTCAGATCTAAATGAGATTCTTCGAGTCACAGGTATATCTCCTCGAAGGGTAATATTCTACACCGCTCCTGAATGGAAGCACGATGTATTTTCAATCGCTCTTGAAATGGCCGATGAAGGAAAACTCAGTATTCCATCCCTTACTAAGGAAGTCATGTCTCATGATGCATTAAAGCGCCGCGGCAAGGAGGCAGCTGATTTCGCTAGAAAGACTGCTGAAGATATGATAAGGCGCTCTGAATCTGAAAGAAAACGCTTATCTGTAGATATGGATGAATTAGAATATTTAACCGACTCAATAGATTTCCTATCCCGAGGGATCGGAGCCAAGTTCGAAATATATTCTGCTGATGATGCCTCAGCACCAGATCCACAGAATAAGGCTCGTGCTGCCCAACCTCATCGTCCTGCTATATATGTAGAATGAGATAAATATAATCTGAACGTGATTATATATCAGTCAGCACATGCTCTCTCGCAAGCCGCTAATAAGTGTGATGATTGTGTCTAAGAGGATGGGTCAATTATAGTATGAATAATCAATCATCCATACATTATTGTCTTATTTAGACCACCTCTCGAGCAATCTAAACTGGCAAGGGATGGGAGGATGAGTCGTAGGGGTAGGATTAATGAAAATAAAAGCAAATATTCTACAACAGTATTCTTCATCATATTACTGGGACTGATTGGCTTTATGGCTGATCTAGCCACTGATGGCTCTAAGAGTGTTACAAGTACATACTTAGGTCTTCTAGGAGCTAGTGCCGTAACCGTAGGATTTATTGCTGGATTAGGAGAACTTCTAGCTCACAGCCTAAGAGCTATATTCGGAAAACTTACCGATCTCATTGGAAATTACTGGATACCATTATTGATAGGATATACAATCAATTTAATCGCCGTACCTGCACTAGCTCTCGCAGGCAATTGGATGGAAGCCATATGGCTCATCATTTTAGAGCGCCTAGGTAGGGCAGTGCGTAGTCCAGCGCGTGATGCAATGATATCGCATGCTGGAGCAATAACAGGGCGTGGATGGGCTTATGGAGTGCAGGAGGCGCTTTCATCGATTGGAAGTATGCTTGGCCCTATAGTCATAGTAATTGTGCTATTACTGGGTGGAAACTATCAATTAGGTTTTGAAATTATGATCCTACCAGCACTAGTGGCTATCTTATTGCTAGCATATACCAGAAGAGTTATTCCTGATCCTAAAAAGATAGAAGATATATCAGACACCAATCAAAATACAATACTTGATCGGACATTTTGGTTCTATGTATTAGCAGCGACCCTTATTGCTGCAGGATATGCTGACTTTCCAGTCATAGCATTACATGTTGAGAATTTTTCTAATGTATTTAGTGAATGGATACCCATTATGTTTGCTATAGTCATGGCATCGAATGGCCTAGCAGCGTTAATTTTGGGTAGATTATATGATCGAGTTGGATTACTTCCACTCATATTTACATCCGCAATTATACCAGTATTTGTGCCCATGACATTCTTCGGTGAGGCTAACATTGTCATGATAGGGATGATAATATATGGTATAGGCCTTGGAGCACAAGAGTCAATAATGAGAGCAATTGTCGCAGATATAACGCCTGCTAGTAAGCGGGGCACTGCTTTTGGAATATACAATGCTGCCTTTGGCATATCATGGTTTCTTGGAAGTATGGCTATGGGAATATTATATGGTCATTCTATAATGATAATGATAATTCTCTCTATGAGTCTTCAATTAATGGCTATTCCATTGATGCTGTATGTAATGAGAAATCATATTTTTACAACACATCGATATAGGGTAAAGGCACCCTTCGATGGTGAGAGAGATATCTAGTGATTGATGAGTGCAGCTATTCAAAATGTATATGTCTACTCCCAGCGTCTAAATAAGCTGTGCTCCTGTCCAATTTGATCAAGGATTCTTCCAACTACGAAGTTTATCATATCATTGATCGAATGTGGCTTATTATAGAATGCAGGGGATGCTGGAAGGATTATTGCTCCTGATTTAGCGAGATGTAGCATATTTTTCAACATAATTGCATTAACCGGTGTCTCTCTAGGAACTATGATAAGTTTCCTATTCTCCTTCAGCGCTACTGATGCAGCCCGAGTGATTAATGTGTCTGCAATACCTGTAGAAATCTTGGCCAGAGTAGATTGCGTACATGGACATATTATCATGGCATCAAACTGATGAGAACCGGATGCAGGAGGTGCGAAGAGATTATCATCTTCGTATATTTCTTCTGCACTGGCGCCCAAATCCGTCATCGTCATATCTGTCTCTTCTTCTAGTACTTTTTTTCCCATTTTAGATATGATGAGTTCCCTGGTGCCATCAAGCTCTTCTAGGAGTCGAATACCGTATTGAATGCCAGAGCAGCCAGTAAGTGCCACGACGTACCGCATGATTACCCTCAACTGCCCTCGTCTATTTTTAGAGCTCGGTATATTATCATCTGTCAAGAGAGCATAAAATACAATTTATCTGGGAAAAATATATGTGTCACATAGCCTTAGAGTGTTTGAAAATGAAAATGAGGCGTGATGTCACATACTACCTATGGGATGTTATCTGAACTGTGTATCTATAACTGATCTGAGGACTATGAATAATATCTATTCCAGTAGTCCCTATCATCCAGAAACGCTTTTATAGGACATCCATATTAATGCGGTAGGCATTATCCTCACTTGGATAGTATTAATGTAATTTCGAGGTAGGTTAGATGGTTACGGTCTATGATGTTCCGCCCGAGAAGCTCATCGCCAAGACGGCGGCTCAATTAAAGGAAATGGATACGATCCAGCCTCCAGAGTGGGCGGAGTTCGTTAAGACAGGCATGCATACTGAGCAGGCTCCTATTCAGCCAGATTGGTGGTTTACTAGAGCCGCATCTGTATTGAGAAAAGTCTATCTCATAGGACCTATTGGCTCATCACGCCTTGCTGCCGAGTACGGTGGCTTCAGCGATCGCGGCTCTAGGCCCAACCGCGCAGTTAAAGGCTCAAGAGCTATAGCTCGTCAATGTCTTATACAACTTGAAAAATCCGGACTCGTCGCAAAGGATAAGAAGAACGGTAGAGTAATAACTCCTAAAGGACAGTCCTTATTGGACAGAATGTCTAAAGAGGTATACGACGAGATTTATCAGTAAAGGAGATCAAAATGCAAGATGATGAAGAACTTGAGATGATTAGACGCCGTAGGATGGCGGAAATGCAAGGTGCTCAACAACAGCAGCTCCAGCAACAAGCGATGATGCAGGAACAGGCAGCGCGTAGGGAAGCAGAAATACAATCCGTTATGCGTCAAATATTGACACCTGAAGCACGTGACCGTCTTGCCACGGTTCGCTTGGCATATCCTGATATGGCTTCCGCGGTTGAAGAGCAACTCATCCGTCTTCTTCAGATGGGTAGGATAAGAGGTCAAATCGATGACCATACTATCAAAACAATATTGCAAAAAATGACTCCACAACAGAGAGATATTAAGATCGAGAGAGTGTAATCAATGGCCACTAACAAACCCGCTGCAGTGAAGATACGCCTCATGAAGGCTGAGAAGTCCAATCGTAGGGTTCCCGCATGGGTCATGATGAGGACCAATAGAAACGTACTCCGCCATCCTAAGAGGAGGAGCTGGAGACATAGTAAACTGAAGGAGTGAACTCATCATGGATGAGAAAATAATGAACATTACTCTCCGGAAGACCAAGAATGCGCCTCGGACCAAAAGAGCCAACCGCGCCATCAAGGAGATCCGTGCAAATGTGGTACGCCACATGAAGACCACTGAAGAGAACGTATGGATAGATCATCGCCTCAATGAAGCTATATGGGCAAGAGGAATCCAGAAACCGCCATCTCGCATAAGAGTTAAAGCGGTAAAGTTCGAAGATGGGTTGGTAGAAGTCTCCCTTCCTGAAGATTCTATAATCGAGGAGTAAGGTAGGCCAAACATGCTCAAACTCTCGAGCTACTTAGGGAATCCTTATATTGGCGTCTACTGCGTAGCCAATGAGAGTCTAGCACTTGTGCCCTTCGATGCTCCCGATTCGCTGGTTTCGGACTTAACTGAAGCTCTTGAATGTGAAGTGATCAAGGCCACACTGGCCTCTACTAATATATTGGGATCACTCATGGCCATGAATTCCAACGGAGCAATTGTAAGTGGCATGGCCTCACTTCTAGAGATTCGCTCACTGGGAGATAAGATACCGATAATTCGAATAAAAGACAGGCTTAATGCTTGTGGTAATAATATCCTAGTGAATGATAATGCTGCACTCGTTAATCCTGAACTCTCAGATAGTGCAGTTAAACAGATCGAAGAAGTGCTGCAGATTGATGTGACTAAAGGGACAATAGCGGGCTACAAGACAGTTGGTTCTGTTTGTACGGTAACTAATAAGGGTGTGCTATGTCATCCTGCCACATCTAAGGAAGAGTTGAAAAAACTTGAAGATCTGTTCAAGGTCCCCGCCGCTATTGGCACACTCAACTATGGCGCTCCGTTGATAGGAGCATCACTTATTGCCAACAGTAAAGGCGCAGCAGTAGGATTCCGCTCCACACCAATAGAACTGGGTCGAGTTGAGAATGCACTCTATCTATAGGTCAGAACTTGACCAAACTCTTTTCTTAATTATCAATACTCTCTTAAGATCTTTTAATTGATACAGTAGATTACAATTGAGAATTAATTACTCGAATAGAGATATGGTATTTCTACTCATTATTTTTAGGCCTATTATTATTCCATGCTTCTACAAGCTTTTTAGCCTCAGTACATGGATTATCGGCTCCAGCAACAGCAGATACGACGAAGAAGCCATCTACACCCGTTCTAGATAATTGTGGTATATCAGAAAGCTTTACACCGCCACCAACTACAATAGGCAGTGAGCTTGCTTTTGATAGTTCGGCAATCTCATCAAAACTCCTAGTTATTACTTTTCCATCAATACCTAATCCACAGTCAGGCTTTGTGGAGGTCTCATGTAGAGGACCTGCACCGAAGTAATCTATTTGACTGATATCAGCGGTCGTGATATATTGGAATAAATCACTAGTTCTTGCAGATACTCCAATGATCGAATTATCTCCAAGATATTTCCGACAAACTTCGACTGGAATATCTGACTGACCTATATGAATGCCATCGACTCTAGCTCCTTGCATTCTGGCTGCTAATATAGCATCGAGGCGATCATTAACAAGCAATGATACCTTCTCCGAACATCCTATTTCAGAAATCATATCTGATGCTTGAGTAGTTAGATCGATAAGTTCGCGGGCCGAGATTATTTTAGATCGTATTTGCACACAAGTAAATCCTGCTTCTATGGCAAATCTTATGACATCAATTACAGAATGTTTGTTAGTGTTTTCTGGACCTATTACGAGATAGGCAGAAATGTCAAAATTTCCCCTAATGATCCTTGCCCCCACTCAGAATATCATCAACTCTGTCAACCTTATTTTTTATCATTCCGGTATGTCCAGGTCGGATATCTGCCTTTAGAACAACCTCGGTGCGTATCCCTTTGCTTGCAAGTACGAAAGTTGCGTCTTTTACAACTTTCATAACTTCATCCCATTCACCTTCTATTTCTGTGAACATAGATGTTGTTCGATTCGGTAATCCAGATTCACGGATAACTCTGATGACTTCTGAAACTTCTTCTGCGAGCTCATCACCTATGCCTAGAGGTGCAATTGCCACAGCAATAAGGGTATTCATGATTCAAACCTCCTTTATATCTAATGGATTGTTAGCGATATCATATGCGGTAGCATTGTATAACTCATCAAGAAACGCAACTTGAAAGCTCCCAGGCCCTCCTGATACTTTCTCGGCTCGATTCCCTGCTAAGTTAAACACAGCCGTACCGGTTAGTGCTGCTATGAATGGAGACGTAACTGTAGAATATATAGCAATAACTCCTCCTAGAGCACAGCCTGAGCCTGTTATTTTATCCATAAAATGGGAGCCGCCATAGGATAATACTACGATAGAGCCATCAGTCACTAGATCTGTCTCTCCTGATACGGCCACTGCTCCATTAGTCCACTTGGCTAATGCGATAGCGGCATCCATAGCATCTATAACTGAATCTGTCGAATCTACCCCACGCACATTAGATTTTCCTGTTCCTCCCTCTAACTCCCATAGTCCAGCTAAAGCAAGAATTTCGGACGCGTTTCCTCTAATAATACTAGGCTTTCTGAATTTGAATTGTCGTAGAACGCGTTCTCTAAGATCTCCTATCCCCACAGCAACTGGATCTAGTATCCACGGCTTTCCTTCCTTATAGAGTGTCTCCGCTACGCGCGGCAGTGTCTCATCGTATACTGGTATAATAGTTCCGACATTCACATAAGTAGCCGCACCCATCTTGGAAAGAGTCTCGGCCTCATCAGGCATAAATACCATAGCTGCAGAGCCGCCAATGGCAATCTGAGCATTTGCAACAAAATTGATCGTTACAGTGTTTGTAATCGATCCAGCCATTGGGTTCGTTTTTTTTACTAGATCTACTGCCTGGATAATCTGATTCTGAATCTCTAACTTCCTTGCTTGCATCATATATATCCTTCCGCTGGCATTACCCAGTTCAAGTTCTAATGGTGTCATCTCAGCCCTGCAGATTCTGCATTTAGTTTGTATTTTACAAACAGGCACCCATTTTCGTATGCATGACTTACTCGTGAATTTCTTAAGCATGATGCATATCGCATCAGGTCTTGATAAGTCTACTTACATACAATCATCTCGAACTATGATTCGCATGAATGCAGACTTCAGATACGAGAGTCTATGAATCCTGAATGAGATTATAGTATAATAATAGAGGTAGTCTTTAGGATGTGATTATATAATCACCAATGTCAAATAGGAATATAATAAATAATTATCTTAAAATATAATATAAGAAATGGTTTTCTACTATTTACTATCGTTAGTAGCTTCACCATATATCACTGGCCAATTAAGCCAGCTAACCATATCCTATCACGGAGAAAATACCCAATATTCTGTCTGCATTGGAAGCTCATCTCCTGCGAACTCAATCTCATTACCTACTCGTAATATACTCTCTTCAGCTAAATCCTCTAAGAAAGTCTCTACTGGACTGATAGAGATGGATAATCCGCCATATTGATAATGCATAGGAATGGCCACTTTTGGATTTATTCTATCAATAAGTCTTCGAGCAGTTATATGATCAATAGTAAAAACTCCTCCGACCGGTATGAATAAGACATCCACTCTTCCCAATGATGCGATCTCCTCATCAGTTAGCTCTTGTCCTAGATCTCCCAGATGAACAAATGAAACATCATCCATTTCAAAACGGAAAACGACGTTTAGGCCGCGTTTAGCGCCCTCTTCCTCGTCATGAAATGTGGACATTCCTCTGATGTTAAGTCCTTTCACTATTCTCTCGCCCGCTTCTTTTACTACAGTCGGATCGCCACGAACTATTCGGGAGCAATTATGATCAAAATGATCATGCGATATTAAGCAAATATCTGCCTTCACTACTGGTGGCTTTATGCCAATTGATTTACCATCATGTGGATCCATTACAACTACGAGGCCATCGTGAACCTCGAAACAAGAATGTCCATGCCATGCTATCTTCAATTTCTCACTCCTTCATATGATAGATTTAATGAACGATGCCCAGTGATATGTATCTTGCATTATAGTTCAGTGAAGCATAAGATGCTTATCAGGGCTGTTCAGTGATACATCCTTGACTTCTGAATTATGACAGTTGTACCTAATTCATAAGTACTAGATGGATTGCTGAAGTCTATCAGCTTCAGTTAATTATCATTCTCACGTCTTATTTAACGAAGGAAGGCAGGATGTAAATGAAGACATATCTGTAATGGATATCAAACTGGTGAAAGTAGTTTTGACATATTTAGCAATCAACTTGCACTTACCAGAACGATATTGAATAATGCACCTGAGAGCATTAGCCATCATCTCTATATCATCTAAGGTGATATTAGACCTCCATGCATAGATATCGGGATTGAGTCTCTAGACAACATATTATTCCATAGATGTCCAATATCATTAACTCCTCTTTCCATCTAACCTTCCAATACTCAGAGATGCTATTCTTGATAATAATCCTTTCATAATATCTAACGCATTGAAGCAAACTCAACTACGAACTACATACATACCCTTGATTCTAGTCTGGAAGTCTTATATATGAAACAACAGGTTTTGCTTACCGGATGAGAACCCTTGTTCTCTGCGTTGACCGAGATGATGATTTCGGAACCAAGGCTGGACTCAACTCCCCATTCATCGGGCGTGAAGAGAATCTAAACGCAGCTGTAGCTCTAGGTATTAAAGATCCAGAGGATTCTGATACCAACACCTTATTGGCAGCTATAGGTCGCTATGATGAAATGGTTAAGAGAGGTATGGATGTAGAGATCGCTACAATATGTGGTGATGAAAATGTAGGCTATGAGTCTGATCTTGCACTTACGACACAGCTGGAGACTGTCTTAGAGCAAGTAAAGCCAGATCGGGCAGTCTTGGTCTCTGATGGTGCAGAGGACGAGTACATATATCCCATAATAGCTTCTCGCGTGAAGATCGATTCGGTCCGGAAAGTATACGTAAAGCAAGCGCCGACAGTTGAAAGTACTTATTACATCCTTATCAGGATGCTCAACGATGATAAATTTCGAAAACGGATACTAGTTCCATTGGGCCTTGCTTTAGTAGTTTTTGGAGCGTTCACTCTCCTAGATCCATTGTATCAGCTCATGAATGACTTCTCAGAGGTATCATTCACTAATATGGGCCTCTCAATGATATGGCTAGTTGTCGGCGGATATCTACTATCCTTCGCATATAAAGCAGGAGATCGTTTCAAAAATCTATCAATTGAAGTTGGCAAAGCTGTTCGTTCTGGATCTGCCCTCATCCCATTTGCTATTCTATCTATATTATTATTTCTACTCGGTATATTATACGGTATAGATGCAGCTACCAGATCGCCTGACGTCGATTTTATACAGCAGCTCTTCTTGTTCTCTAGTGGTACGCTATGGTTATGGGTATTCTCCTTCTTTACGTATCAGATAGGACTGCTTGCTAACACTATGCTATCTCGTGGAAAAATAGCTTATTCTACATTAGTTTCTTCAGTTACTGTATTTGCTATTGGTTTCATAATTCAAGGTGCACTAGATGCAGCCCTAATTTTCTTCGACTTTGATGCAATGAATCAGGCTGTAGTGTTTTTGGAAGTTCTGACTGGATTCCTTCTTGCTGTTTTTGGAGGATTACTTAATGCATCATTTCAGCCCACTGAAGAAGAAGCTGAAGATGAATCAGTTGAGGCTATAGATTCTTCGGAGTGAGCGTATGAAATTCGAAGACTGGGAGCCACTATATTTAGAAATTATAGAAGAATTTGGTTATTCGAAACAGGAAGATGAAAAGGCCGCTCGATTACTGAATGATCTCCTATCTGATAAGGAAATATATCCCTGGGAACTCCTTCGTAACTTATTACTAAAGGGTGCTACGGTGTGCGGCAACGCTCCTGTATTAGAGGAAGAACTTGAGTACACTGATCTGACTGGATTAGTGATAGCTGCAGATGGTGCAACATCATCTTTAATGCATAAAGCCAACCGTATACCTGATATAATAGTCACTGATTTAGATGGGGATATAAGTGATCAATTAAAGGCCAACGCACAAGGAGCTATTATCATAATACATGCTCATGGAGATAATATTGAAGCATTAAGGCATTACGTCCCACTATTTCCTGGGAGGCTTATGGGAACCACTCAAGTAAAGCCATTTGGACATCTACACAACTTCGGAGGCTTTACCGATGGAGATCGTGCCATAATAATGGCTAGACATGTAGGCGCACCAGTAAGGGTCATCGGATTTGATATAAATGAGCCACGACCAAAGGCTGGCCGTGATGCCGAAGTTAAAAGAAAGAAGCTTCTCTGGGCTCAGCGAATTATTAGTCATGATGAGCCTGAACTCCACAGTGCTCCTTTGCTTAATAATGATATTATAAGTGCTTCAGATGATGGATCTAAACCATTAATTTCGGATTGATATTAGGACTAGAAATACTCCTTTCATATGTTATCAATCTGAAATATTTCCCCACAATCTTAGTTTTCTGAGGTATTCCAATCATATAGGATATCCTATACTAACATACTTATCGGCTTAATACCAATGATGTTAATTGTAGTAATAATAAGGTATAAGAATTAACGTTACTTTTACACCTCATTCGACATATTATAGACATAATATCGGTTGTAAATATCTGATATATATACTGGTTTCTAATGTCTAGTAATGTTTATTTACTTCCCGCTCCAATGATAACATTATGTCGGTGGTCAGTATGGAGGAACTTATCTCAGCGTTAAAAGTAACGTTGGGGAAAAAGGGAATGCAAGACAGCGACATCGAATGTCTAGCTGATTATGTCATGAGCTTCTTCGGCTATACAGACTCTGTCATCGATAATAGACTCACATCAGAAGATAGAGATGTGTTCTATATGCTAGAGGAAGAAGGTCTTGTGACGACAACTGAGGAAGAAGTGCATCTTAAAAAAGGAAAGATGTGGCGAATCCATTATTGGATCCTCAAGAAGGATCAGATCTTCCGCCTATCAGCTCTACCAGTGGAAGAAGAAGTTGAAGTTGATGAAACGGCTTCAATCTACGATCAAATATCTAGTGAAGTATGGGCCAGATGAACTAATGAGTAAGTCATCTAGGCCAAACTCTTTCATACATTTCTTTTAATAGTGTGATTACATTAAGAGCGGCCAGAGGCCGCGAATGGACAACCTTCTGGTCATCTTTGTAATCATTGCCTTTATCATCGGATACGTATTCCTGATGACCTATCTCGAGCGCAGAAAAGTGCTCGAAAGGTACAATATGAGCTCATGGTACGGGTTCATAATGTGGAGAACTCTACGGGGTCAAAAATTAGTAGACTTCCTAGCTTCTCCAAAGCGATTCTGGCGTATTTATGCAACTATCAGTAAGGCCGTATGCCTCATAGTGATGATGGCTATCATGGCACTTCTTCTATGGGAGGCGACTCTGGTAACTCAGATTCCAGCCGATCAAGCACCTACACTAGATATGCTGGTTGGACTTCCTGGGATAAATCCACTGATACCATTATGGTATGGAATACTCGCATTAGCTATCGGCGTTGCTGTCCATGAGATCGGTCATGGCATAATCACACGAGTAGCCGGAATGAACATTAAATCAATGGGAATATTATTATTCATTTTCCCTGTAGGTGCATTCGTCGAGCCGGATGAAAATGCATTATTTAAATCCAGTAAGAAAGTGCGCACTGGAGTCTTTGCCGCTGGGCCAGCAACAAATATTTTCCTAGCATTGTTCTGCGCGTTCATGTTCTCCACAGTAATGGTAGGATCAGCAGAAGTAGCTAGTGAGGGTCCAGTGTTAACTACGATTTATGAAAATACGCCCTCTGATATAGCCGGACTCAAAAGCGGATATCAGATAATATCGATCAATGGGGAACCTATCTCCTACAATGATCTGAACTACCTAGAATATGCTCCTGGATCGAAAATAAATCTAACGTATTTATCAGATGGTAATGAATACACTACGGAATCATTCGCAGGCATAGTCATATTGAGTACTAATAAAGGACTTCCAGCTGCTGATTCAGGCCTTGAACCAGGCATGATAATTAAATCGATTGACGGAGAAATAATACGCAACGAATTCGAGTTCCGAGATACTCTTAGTAAGTTGAGGCCAGGAGGTTCTTACGAAATTAGTGCATTAGTCTATGACGTAGAATTTGACTCTTACATACCTAGTGAAATTGTTAAGTCGATAACTCCTGCAAACAGAGCGGATTATATTGGAGATGAAGAGATAGCATATCTTGGAGTCACATCTCTATACCTAGGGGCCAACATCATGGATCCCCAAATTGTCCTCAGTAGGATGACCAATCCATACACTGGAGCAGAGTCAGTAGGGGATTACATTTCTGGAACTCTAATGTATATCGCACTACCATTCTCGGGCCTACAGCCTCTTGATGGCCCCTATCGAGATATCTTCGTACCTGGAGGTATATTCTCAGGATGGAATAATGATGCTTTCTGGATAACTGCTAATTGCTTTTACTGGATATTCTGGATAAGTCTCATGCTAGGCATGACGAACGCTCTCCCAGCAATACCTCTCGATGGAGGTCATCTATTTCGTGACTGGGTCGACACTCTTGTGCGAAGGTTCAAGAAGAATATCAGTGAAGATGAAGTTGAGAGAATAGTCTCTGCTATATCTACCACATTCATAGTCTTAGTAGTATTCCTAATCGCATGGCTGCTAATCGGTCCAAGACTGATGTAATCAAACCCGTATACATGCTTGATCATGCTGATTGCATCTAGCACATCGACTGTAATCTAATGAGCGCCAGTTAGACATCACTTCAAAATACTCTCCACAGCATTCACATTGTTTGAACGCGACTATTAGGGGAGTAAACCATTCACATTCAGTGACTATCTGTCCAGTATTGTAAACGCATAATTCGACTGAACAATTATCACACAAGCTACGTCGACTAATCGTTATGAAAACGTTATCACGCACTTGTACTCGTCCCATTTTCATACCCCGCACGGGGACATTCAGTTTCTACTGTTATATAACACTTGGACCTTACATGGTCAAAGGACGAATTATTTTCAAAAAAAGAAGAGAAAAAATTGTGAAAAAGTTTCTTCAGATACTGTTTCGCTTCCGATCCCTTAACTCTCCCAGCTTACCTTTGTTCCATCCTCTAATCTTAGAGAAGAATCCAGTTACTCGAGTTATTCCTTCTACATCTGGAGATCCACAACTAGAGCAAGTCTCCATCAATCCACGATGAGTACGGCTACAAGATAGACAGGAAGTGAATTCAGGTGAGAATGCTACCTGAGCACATTTTGTAGACTCGAATGTCTTCTTTACAAAAGCTGCTATACTTTCTGCAGGCGGCTTCGATTCCCCGAGCCAGACATGAGTTATTGCTCCTGCTTCGATGATCGGATGGAATCTTCCCTCCATCTTAACACGATCGATTGCAGAAACGTCAGCGCTCATGTTAAGCAGTGTTGAATTCGTATAGTAGATCTCGCCGGCACTCTTGTTGCCTCGTATAACTGTGGGTGCTTGCAGAGGATAATATTTCATATCAAGCTTAGCGAATCTATATGCAGTCGATTCTGCCGGAGTCTGTTCTAGAGGTAATTTAATACCATACTCTTCTCCAATACGTTCCGACTCTTGCTTCATGTAACTAATTACTCTGAGGCCGAACATCATGGCGTCCTTGCCCTCATGCATTTGTTTACCGATATGATATTGCACCATCTCATTGAGGCCTACCATGCCTACTAAGAATGAGGATTTGTCGAGGCGGTAGTATGCTTCTCCATCAAGATTCATTGCGAGTAGGGATAATGGGCCATTCTTCCCCATGCTCATGAGTTGGGTTATGAATTCCCTCTTCTGTATATGCGCTCTAGCTACCATCTCAATTCTATTAGTGATGAGTTGGAATAGTTTTTCATCATCTTGATGTGCTTCATAGGCAATACGGGGCAGATTGATGGTCACGTTTTGCATGGCAGAATAACGCATCTTCCATGGTGTTTTAGCATCTTCTAGATCGCTCTCTTCTAGTTTGAATGAGAGGCGACAACACTCTGAGATCTTTGCAGTTCCATCTCTATCGAACACAAAGTAAGTATTACCCATCTCAGAAGCAACCTTGGAGATTTGAGAAAGGAATTCTTCATGTCCTTCGGTCTGGAAGAATTTGTCAGTTAGGTGTACATTTGGCTTTGGGAAGAAGAATGGTCTACCCATTGCATCTCCTTCAAGATATACATCAAAGAGAGCCTTGACGAACCTTTGAGCTTCTGGTAAATAGTCGTCATAGGTCTTGCCAGTAAATTCGCCGCCAGGCCCTATAGCTGGAACTCCAGAGAAGTGGTCAGGAATTTCCCAATATAGGTTAATATCAGAGAATATAGACTGCCCACCACGTGCGACAGCCTGCTGTGCAAATTCATAAACGAGAATTTGGGCAAGCTGCTTCATGCGCCTATCATCTACATCAATGAGATAAGGTGCAAGGAATAGATTGAATGCATCCCATCCAATAGCTCCGGCGAAGTGACCCTGTAAGGCTGCTGAGAACTTGACAACCTGCTCGATCAATACTTCTGGATGCCTAGCAGGTCGAGCTATGCTTAAAGCATTTGGCAGATTTAGACCGAATTTCTTAACATATTCTATCGACTGCCCAGAGCAATAGGGTCGATCTATCATTCCCAGATCATGAAGATGGATATCGCCACGCATGTGGGCGTCAGATAGATCCTGATCGAATACTTCAAGGAGTGCGAATTCCTTCTTTATATTTTCAGCAAGGGTGAGATTAGTTGCTTCGGGACCATGTGGAACATTTGCATTTTCCTTATTTGGAGCCATGATGATCTCACGTGCATCATATAGTGGCACACCAAGACGAGTATGTTGCTTGCGAATTTTTGATAGGCCATATTCTACTAGCTTAGCATTCGTAAGCTCACGGATAAGTGGAGCAGTGATAACTTCGATCTCTAGTTCAGATATCATCTTTTCCACTTCTTTGGCGACGATGGAAGCAGCATCCTCACTTATGGTGGTCTCTCTCATAAGCGCATCAAATATCTTTGCTCGGTCCCATTTTTTAAACTCTTCATCCGAAGTTCTTACGAAGAGCGTGAGCTCTGTTGATTCCTTATTTGAGTTGAATTCTGCTGAATTATGCAGTTCATCACGTATTGATTCACTTGCTTTCATCTTATCACGATGCCCATTTTCTTCATCTAATCACCACGCTCATGCTATTACTGAAATTAGAGCGAACTACCCCATTCTCTCATAGATTATAAGGCTCTTTTTTGAACTTGAGTTGGTAATGAACGATACATTTTTCAGTATTTTTGGCAGTGTTAATTATCCAATTTATTACCTGTTCTGTTACCAAGCGATTCATTAGTTCTCGTTAATCCTTTGTCTTTAGTAGTATTAATTATGTTTAGAAATAGTATCATTATATGGGACGATAGTGGATAAACAATGTGTCTTTAATAGGGCGGAATCTTGAATTATCAGCTATAAATTCATCACTTAGTTGGTTACTAATGGAAGATATGGCATAGAGTATTTATTGTAATAAATTATTATAGATTATAGATCATTAATTAGACTTATGAAATGATTTTAATTAATTTATTTCAGAGGAAATGTTCGATAAGTTATATATTTACCATATTTGTTACCATATTGGTTACCAGATGTTCAATCCTGATAAACGCATGAGGGAAATGATTTTCGACATTCTAAGAACAGATGGAATGTCCATCAGCGCCTTATCTCGAGAATTGGAAGGAAGGGGGATAAATATCCATAGACTCATCCTTACAGGATATCTACGGGCGCTAACAGATATTAATGAACTCCGAGAAAAAGAAGTTCCTCCAGCTAAGATCTATGTTCCGGTAAAGAATAAGGAAAAAGATGTCTACGAATTGGTGGGTGAACATTCGAGAGACATACTCCCCAGCGATGAAGCTGATAGATTAATTGTATATGCCTTAAATCGCTTATTCAAACGTCCTGTATTTTTAGAAGAACTTAAGCATGCCGGCGTGAAGAATCCTAGAAACTTTAGATTGGCTGAAGGGGATGAGAGGAATGAGGCCAAAAGGGTGCTTATGCGTTTAAAATGGAATGTTCCTGAAACTAGTCCTGCATTCATAGCTGATCCACCAGAAGATAAATCGCTATTGGAAAATCTACTGTGTAACATAATGTGTGAAAAATTAGACTATGCGGCTCTAGTATCAGAAAGTAAGCAAACTAAACTCATCCCCGATTGAAATCTATCAAGCATATGGGCCTTTTTAATAGTGAATATATTTAACCTTGGGCACTATACTGCCGACATGAACTTGGATGCCCTGGTAAAAGACATCAGAAATCATCCAGGCGTTACGAGGAAAGCAGCTATCTCCGATGTTATCTCTTTCTTTCCTAACGTGTCGGCAAATACAGTCCTTGCATCTTATGGTGAAGATGCCGCCGTGGTTGCACATAATGACAGTGTATTATTGCTAGCTGCAGATGGCATTATGGAATCATTATTGAAGGTTAATCCATTCATCGCAGGATATTATGCCGTACTTGTCAATCTGAATGATATAGTAGCTATGGGAGGCATCCCGCTCGCTATGGTAGATATAATATCTATGAAAGATGAGAGAGTCTGTGCTCAAGTGATGAGGGGAGTTGAGGCAGCCGTATCTAAGTTCGGCGTTCCTATCGTCGGAGGACATACTCATCCTGACTGCGAATATGATGCCATAGATATCGCTATACTTGGAACAGCTGGGAAAGATGAAGTCATCTACAGCCATACTGCGCGGATAGGCGATGACGTAATAATGGCGATGGACCTTGAAGGATATTTTCCTCCATCCTTGCCCTATGCATGGGATACAACTTATCAAAAAGATAGCGATATTTGTCGTAAACAACTTATGGTTATGAATGAAATTGGCAGGAAAAAGCTTGCCAATTCAGGTAAAGACATATCCAATCCTGGTTGCGTGGGCACACTCGGAATGCTCTTAGAAACAAGTGGCAAAGGTGCTACAGTAGATATAGCAAAAATACCAATGCCTGATGGCGTCGACTTATCTCAATGGATACGAGCTTATCAAGGATGTGGGTTTGTTATTACGTGCCTGCCAGAGAATTCTCAAGCTATCATTGATCTATTTTCCGATGTCAAGGTAGATGCATCAGTAGTAGGTAAAGTAAATGATAGTAAGAAACTAACTCTTCATATGAATAATGAGAATGCTGAGCTGTTTGACTTTACTGTTGATAAAATTACTGGCTGTGATCCATCTAAAGTACCATCATTAATAAGATGAAAGTGCTAGGCTAGAAAGGTTGCCGCTCGAATTGATGAAGGTTATCCTGCAAGTTTCTCAGCCCCGCTACCCCCTGAGCGTTGGTAATTCATGGTAAGGCTGCTCCCGTCAGGGCCTGACCCGCTCCCCATGACTATGACATAGCGCGCGACCCTCCGATCGCACCTCTATGACTCTTCCAACCCCATGGGACAGAGCCTCATGGTCACCGACAGGGCCCGCACCTCTCCGGTTACGACGTCCTTTCCTGTCACCCCCGCTATCGACGTCGCGGTGTATAAGGACGCGCCGAACGTCCCGGTCGAGCCTAGCAACTCTCCTAAACCATGTAAGTATTTATTACTACCGAGCCCCAGTCATCTCTCCGCCTTCTCAATAAACATAGATATCATTTCTGAGAAGTAGTGAAATATAATCGAATTCTAAAGTTGGAAAATCTCTATTTACCATTACATGTATTATACAATTGATAATAACCTGCAGCAGAATGTGAGTATACGTGTAATGCCTACTGTGGACTCCCTCGGCTGAGTTGTTAGGAGAGAGTGGAATGAGCAGGAAATTGACTACAGCATATGGTAGACCTGTGGAGAACGATCAATCTTCGATCACAACCGGAGGAAGGAAAAGCTTTGGACTAGTGAATGATGCATATCTAATGGAAAAGCTGGGACATTTTGTCCGTGAAAGAATTCCAGAGAGAGTGGTGCATGCCAAAGGTGCGGGAGCATATGGATATTTTGAAGTTACTGATGACATATCAGAATACACATGTGCAAAATTCCTATCTGAGATAGGTAAGAAAACCGAATTATTCATGAGATTTTCAACTGTAGGGGGAGAAAGAGGTTCTGCTGATGCAGCTCGCGATCCTCGAGGATTTGCTATAAAATTATACACTGAAGAAGGTAATTATGATATTGTAGGTAATAACACACCGATTTTCTTCATACGGGACGCTATGAAGTTCCCCGATTTCATACATACACAGAAAAGGGACCCTCAGACTGGTTTGAAAGACCATACAATGTTTTGGGATTTTCTTTCTCTAACTCCCGAGTCAGTCCATCAAGTCACTATTCTATTCTCGGATCGAGGGACTCCAGCTACATTCCGCAACATGCATGGATTTGCATCTAATACTTGGATGTTCTATAATGAAGATGGAGAATATATTTGGTTTAAGTGGCATTTCCTAACTGATCAGGGGATAGCCAATTTAACGGATCAAGAGGCAGAAGAAATGTCTGCTAGAGATCCAGATCATGCGACACGTGATTTATTTGAATCTATAGAAAGAGGAGATTATCCATCATGGACAGCATATGTTCAGATAATGACTGATGAACAAGCACGAACATATCGCTTTGATCCGTTTGATGTGACCAAAGTGTGGTTCCATTCAGATTTTCCACTCATACGAGTAGGTAAGATTGTATTAAATCGTAATCCTGAAAACTTCTTTGCTGAAGTAGAGCAGGCTGCATTCTCTCCTAGTACCCTAGTGAGGGGTATATATCCGTCTCCTGATAAGATGCTTCAAGGAAGGCTATTTGCGTATCCCGATGCACATCGATACCGGCTAGGAAAGAATCATGAACTCATACCTGTCAACTCTCCTAAGGCGACGTCCATCTATACTAATGAAAGAGATGGAGTTATGATGACAGGTGATAATTATGGTAGTACTGCTAACTACTTCCCAAACTCTGTGAATCAACATCATGAATGGCGAGAGTTGGCTGATGTTCCTCCAATCGATCTAGAAGCTACTGTTATTGCAAGACATGATATGGATATGGTGCAAGATGATTATTTCCAAGCTGGCGAATTATATCGCCGAGCGATGAATGATATGGATAGAGATCATCTCATCTCCAACATTGCTGGGCATTTAGGAAAGGCATTGGAGCGTATCCAATATCGACAGGCTGCAGTGTTCTATAGGGCAGATGAGGAATATGGAACTCGCGTGGCAGAGGCTCTTGATCTTGACGTCGATCGTGTAAAGACTCTAGCAAATATGACTGAAAAGGGAAGAGCTGAGGCAACGATGCAATAATCACTAATATTGCATCAATACATCAACTATCCGGCATGTCAGATCGTCTGAGTACGATCTCTATTCCGGATATATTAATTTTTTAAATTTCTGCAACTTGTTTGGAATTGCACTTCACATCATCAATAAATTATAAGCAATACTGGAAGTATCTAACTTGTCAATTAAATTAATTCTATTTATCTAATCTCTTCTTCAGAGCCTGAAGTGCAATAATATATATTCTTTAATCCTAACTTTTCAGTTAGAACACAGTCAGGACATATGCAGCCTGCTTGGGCCTCTATGCACTGAGCACTTTTCCCTAAGAAACAATATAGTAATTCTCCTCTATCTGCTGCACACTGTGTATATGTAGGGCAATCAGGACATATACATTCCTTCTTAAGGGAATTTAATTCCTCCTGCTTTTTCTCACCAGATAATGCATTCAATTCAGTAAGTGTTCTCTCAAATATATCCATGATGAGGCTAGATGATGTGAGTTTTAGTGATATATAACGATGGATGCACTATTAGTCTACTCTTAGAGAAAACATATACACATCGAGAACTGTAAACTATTACTGCATGATTGGTGAAAAACCAGAATGGTTGCGAGTTCGCCCTCCACGCGGAGATATTTATGAATATATGCGACAGGAAATTTTAACACACAACATTAACACAGTGTGTTCATCTTCTCAATGTCCTAATAAGGGCACATGTTGGTCACATGGACATGCTGCGTTCATGCTAATGGGGACAAAATGCACACGTCAATGTGGTTTTTGTGCAATAGATAGTGGACGTCCTGACGTAATAGATATAGAAGAGCCGGAGGCCATAGCTGAAGTGGTCAAGAAGTTGGAGCTTAATCACTGTATATTAACATCAGTGACTCGAGATGATCTCCCTGATCATGGGGCAAATCATTTTGCTTCGACTGTGGAGGCAATACGAAGAATCTCACATGCTACAATCGAACTTCTAATACCAGATATGGGAGGCGAATCTGAACCGCTTCGAGAAATAATATATTCTAACCCTCATATAATTGGACATAATCTCGAAGTGGTCAAGAGGCTTCAGCCAATTGCCAGGGATCCTAGAGCCTCTTATGAAGTATCTCTCAGCACTCTTGCGATGATTAAGGAAATAGATCCAATGATGGCTACGAAAAGCTCCATTATGCTTGGTATGGGAGAGACCTTAGATGAGGTACGAGACGCGATGTATGATCTGCGCGGTGTTAATGTTGACATATTGTACATAGGTCAGTACCTAAGGCCTAGAGGCGGGAAGATACCTGTTTCATCATATGTGACACCTAGTGAATTTAAAGAGTTGGAGGAAGAAGCATATGCAATAGGTTTCGGACAAGTAGTATCAGGTCCTCTAGTGAGATCATCATACTATACTGGGGAGAGTAATCAGTCATGCTATTAGATGATTATAATCCATTATCAGGTAGGATGCTGACTATACTAGATCAAGATGCTAATCTTAATGAAATCCTCATGCCGCAGTTAGATAGTGCTGTGGTAGAAAAGGCATTCCGAACTATGGTGCTCAGTAGAGTCGCCGATGATAAGGCTGTCATATTGCAGCGACAAGGTCGTATGGGTACATATCCGCCTAATAAGGGACAAGAGGCGGCATCACTTGGGCCAGCTATGACTATGGGCGATAGAGATTGGTTTGTATGGGGATTTAGAGAGCTTGCGGGCTTATTATGGAGAGGGCTACCACTCGAACAATATTATCTAGGATGGATGGGAAATGAATATGGTAATCATTACGATCCAGATCTTCGGATAACTCCCACTTCTATTCCTGTGGCCTCTCAATATACCTACGCAGTTGGTCTGGCATACGCCTCTAGGTATCAGAAAGAAAATACCGTTATATTTGCGTTTACAGGAGATGGTGGTACGTCTGAAGGGGACTTTCACGAATCACTCAATGCTGCAGGAGTGTTCAATTTACCCATTGTATTCATAGTTCAGAATAATCAATGGGCAATATCTCTCCCACGATCTGAACAAACAGCTTCTGACACTATTGCACAAAAAGCTATTGCCTATGGAATTAGAGGAATACAAGTTGATGGGAATGACATTTTAGCAATGTATGCCGCATCTGAGGAGGCAGCCGAGGTAGCAAGGAATGGAGGAGGTCCAACACTAATTGAGGCGTATACTTATCGATTAGGTAATCACACTACTTCTGATGATGCTCGACGCTATCGAGTAGAGGAAGAAGCGAAAGAATGGGAAGCTCGAGATCCGTTGAATAGAATGCTAAAATATGTTCGTTCTCGTGAAATACTAAGTGAGAAAAAAATAGAATCGGTATGGGAATGGGCTAAAACCCTGGTTGAGGAAGCAGCACATAAGGCAGAGACGACTCCACCACCATCGCTGGATGACGTGTTTAGACACACATATGAAAGCATGACTTCAAACTTAAAAGAACAATTTGATGATATGAAGAAGAGGGAGGAGAGCCAATGATGATGAATATGGTCACGGCTCTAAACTCTGCCCTAGCTATCGAAATGGAAAACGATGACTCAATAGCGATCTTGGGAGAAGATGTAGGAGCAGTCGGGGGTGTATTTCGTGTTACTGAAGGACTCCAAGAACGCTTCGGAACAGATCGTGTTATCGATACTCCATTATCTGAGAGTCTGATAGCAGGAATGGCCACTGGTATGGCTATGGCTGGAATGCGTCCAATTGCTGAGATGCAATTTATGGGATTTTCGTATCCAGCACTGAATATAATCATCTCCCACATAGCAAGAATGCGTAATCGGAGCCGAGGTTCATACACGGTGCCATTAGTCATACGCATGCCTTATGGAGCAGGGATAAAAGCGCTAGAGCATCATTCAGAGAGCACTGAATCCATATATGCGCAAATTCCTGGACTAAAAGTAGTCATACCATCTTCGCCAAGAGAGGCTAAAGGTCTCCTAATATCCTCAATTAGAGATCCTGATCCAGTGATATTTTTAGAGCCAGCTCGTAACTATCGTCTTTTCAGTGAAGAGGTAGAAGAAGATGCATTTACCATATCTCTCGGCGAGTCCAAGATGGTGCAAGAAGGAGACGACATAACAATAGTGGGCTGGGGTGCAATGATGCCTATAATTCAGGAAGCAACTCATTCGGTAGAAGAGATAGGCATATCTTGTGAGGTAATTGACCTAAGAACCATATCTCCTATGGATTCTGAAGCAGTCATAAAATCAGTTATAAAGACGGGTAGGGTGATTATAGTTCAAGAGGCGCCTATGACTTGTGGAGTTGCCTCAGAATTGATCGCTCGTATTAGTAATAAGGCATTTTTATCACTAGAGGCGCCGCCGGAGCGTGTCACTGCTCCTGATATTACAGTACCTCTTCCAAAAGGAGAAAAATATTATTACATAAACATGGAAAAGATACGTGACAGCATAGAGAAAGTGATATCATTTTAAGGGGGGAGTGAAAATTGGAATTTAAGTTTCCGGATCTTGGTGAAGGTGTAGCTGAGGGTGAGATAAGAAAATGGCTAATCAATGTCGGAGACATGGTTAAAAAAGATCAATCAATTGCCGAGGTGGAGACAGATAAAGCTATCGTGGAAATGCCTTCACCGGTAGAGGGAAAAATTGTAAAACTTGATCATGAAGAAGGAGATGTAGTCAAAGTCGGTGAAGTATTAGCCGTAATTGAGGAAGATGTTGCTGAAAAAGCGCCAATAAAAGAACCGGTT
>JAAYTA010000122.1 GCA_012518185.1 Methanobacteriota archaeon | reverse complement strand
TTCGTAGTCTAGATTTTCACTAATTAAACGAATTAAGCGTTCTGTTTCATTTTTCATTAAACGAATCGCATTTTCTTTTTGATTTTCTGGAATCATTTGATGTTGGAATCCTTCTAACAAACCATTAATCGTAGTTAGTGGTGTTCGCATCTCGTGGGATGCATCAGCCATAAATTGTTTTCGGCGTTCTTCTTGTCGATCAATTTCCTCATGTGATTCTTTTAGTGACACGGTCATTTTATTAAAATCTTCGGCCAACTCATCAAATTCATCGCGGTGATGAACCGGTAATACGCTATCAAAATTCCCATTGGCAACTTCTTTCGTCGCCTTTTTCATTCGATTAATCCGGTGAACTTGAAAACTAGCAAAACCATAACTAACAACTATCGCAAAAATGCCAGATAAAGCAAAACCTTTAAGTAAGTTGATAGAAAACTCACTTACAGTGTCTTGAATATTTTGCGCCGGCTGTGTCACGATTAAGGCACCAAAAAATCGACTATTCAAATTAAACGGCACAAAGGCGTATGCCGTTGGTTCTTTCTCGCCATAAATATTTTTTTCAGAAGTCAGTTGTTGTCTTTCGCCAGCTTGTAGACTTTCCCATGATTCACTAGGCAGCTGAAATTTAATTGGAACCGTATTATTTTTAGGACACGTCACTTCGCCTTGATTATTGACAAAAATAAAGTTGACCCCTTGTTGATTTAACATCGTTTCTGATATGCGTAACGAACGTGAAATAATTAAATCCCAATCATTCAAATCCGAGGTTGTACTTAGTTCTTCAGAAATTTTCGAAACGGCATCTGCGTAACCAAACAATTGTCGATAATTATTCGTCTCAATTGATTGCTTGGTTAATTGCGTAAACGCCACCCCTGAAGTAATTAAGGTGACGAAAATGACAAACCAAAAGGCTAAAAGTTGTTGGTATAAATAACGCATTAGGCAACACCTGAATCATCAAAATTGTAGCCTACTCCCCAAACGGTTTGAATCACTTGCGGACCCACTTTCTCAATTTTTTGACGTAATTTTTTGATATGCGCATCAACTGTTCGTTCATCACCAAAATATTGGTAATCCCAAACTAATTCCAACAATTGCTCTCTTGAGAACACTTGACGCGGTTTTTTAGCTAATGTATAAAGTAAATCAAATTCTTTAGGTGTTAACCCTTCAATTCGTTCTTCATCTAAATAGGCCTCACGTGTTTTCGTATTCATTTTAAAATGTTGCGTTTCAATATCAAAAGACAAATCATCGGTTTTATCAGCGACCGATGCTTCAATAATCTCGCTACGGCGATACAACGCTTTAATTCGAGCGATTAACGTAATCGGGCTGAAAGGTTTCGTTACGTAGTCATCTGCGCCCATCTCAAGTCCAATCACTTGATCACTTTCGGAGTCACGGGCAGTCAACATAATAATCGGAACGGTCTTAGAAACTTTACGAATTTCGCGTGCGACCATCATGCCATCTAAACTTGGTAAATTCAAATCAAGCGTAATCATATCCCATGCTTTAGGACTCGCTAAAAATGCATCTAGCCCTTCTCTACCATCAAACTTAAAGGTTGCATCCCAGCCTTCATTTAAAAAAAACATTTGCATCATTTCTGAGACTGACTCATTATCTTCAATCATTAATAATTTCATATTTGCACCTCATTTTACTCTTCTTTCTGATTTT
>JAAYTA010000002.1 GCA_012518185.1 Methanobacteriota archaeon | reverse complement strand
GATCAGAACGTAGAGGAGATCCCAGATACGTTATTGAGTGTATCTCCAGAGAATATGGTGCAGACAGCAATTGAAATTAGAGGAATACGTGTAAAATTAGCTCCAGTAGATATACCTGTATCATATGGACCAGCTTTTGAGGGAGAAGTCATACGTCGCCCAGATACTTATGTAGAAGCAGGTGGCGCGGCTAGGACACCTACCTTCGAATTATTACGACTCAGAAATGAGGACGAGGTCATTGATGGCCATATTTCATTAATAGGTAAAGATGTAGATGAAATGGAAGATGGAACATCTACTTCCTTGGCCATTATTATCGATGTATATGGTAGAAAAATGGAGGAAGATTTTGAGAGTGTTTTAGAACGACGTGTTCATCAATTCATCAATTTCGCTGAGGGAGCATGGCACACTGGTCAACGGAATTTAAACTGGGTACGACTCAGTCGTTCGTCAGTTAAAGCGGGCTTAACATTCAAGCACTTCGGAGACATCCTCATAACTAAGCTAAAAGAAGAGTTTGGAGGTCTTGTATCGCGTATCCAAGTCACTATCATAACTGATGAGGATGAAGTTCTCAAGAGGCTTCCCGATGCTATGGAGATTTATGGAAAGAGAGATGCCCGCTTAGCTGGACTGACTGATGAGAGTGTTGATGTATACTATACATGCAGCCTATGTGCTAGCTTCGCTCCGGATCACATTTGCGTCATCACGCCAGAACGTATGGGGCTTTGTGGGGCACTCAATTGGCTTGATGCTAGAGCATCAAAAGAGATCGCCCCAGCTGGGCCAAATCAGCCTATCATTAAGGGAAAGTGTCTAGATCCAATCAAAGGCCAGTGGGAGGGTGTTAATGAGTCAGTATATGAGGCATCTCATCATAAAATTGAGAGGATGAATGTCTATTCAATCATGGAAGACCCCATGACCTCTTGTGGCTGTTTTGAAGTTATCGTCGCTATGGCACCGGATATGCAATCTGTCGTAATAGTCAATAGAGAATATCTGGGCATGATACCTTTAGGAATGAAGTTTTCATCCCTTGCCGGATCAGTTGGTGGAGGTAAGCAGACACCTGGATTCATAGGGGCAGGGCGAAAGTATATAACTAGTAAAAAATTCATCTCCGCCGACGGCGGATTCCTACGTATCTCTTGGATGCCTAAGGAGCTTAAAGAGAGTATGAGGGATGTCCTCGAAGCAAGAGCTAAAGAATTAGGAGAGCCAGACTTCGTTGACAAGATCGCTGATGAAACCATTACAACTGATGCTGAGGGACTTATGGAATGGTTGGCTAAAGTTAACCATCCTGCAATTCACATGCCTCCCTTACTATCCTAAGAGGATTCAAGATGGCCAAAATTCCCATACCTAAAGAGAAATGGTCAGGAAAGATCGAGACAGTAGTTGTCGGCAACACGCCTGAAGAAGGAGGTAGTCGATCATCTCAACTGATGTTGGGTGGAGATGTCGGTATGCCTTTTCTATCATACGAAGGCGTGGGACATCGGCAAAGACTGGCTGGAGAAATTCTCGATTCTGTTGAAGGTATACCTGAGATTAGCATTGCACCATTCAATGAATTATCATATGATGTAGTAGAGTGGGCAAAACGTTGGAAGGACCTAGGTGCAGACATGATATGTCTCAAACTCCGCTCCCTTGATCCTGAAATAGAAGATGCATCTGTAGAAAAAGCAGTGGAAACTGTAAATAATATCCTCAATGCGGTTGATCTCCCTTTAATAGTATATGGAGGAGGTAATCGAGAGAAAGATGCACACGCCATGGAAGCTATCAGTAATGCTTGTGCGGGCGAGAGGATATTATTAGCTCAAGCTGAAGAAGATGCATATAAGAGCATCTCTGCTGCCGCAACTGCCAATGGACACGGTTTAATAGCATATTCTAATTTGGATGTGAACTTGGCAAAACAGATGAATATATTACTAGCTGATTTTGGGACTAAGCTAGATAATGTTCTGATGGATCCCTTGATGGCAGCTCTAGGAATGGGATTAGAATATTCTTACTCAGTAAATGAGCGTATACGCCTTGCCGCCTTGATGAGCGACAGGATGCTACAAACGCCCATGTGTTGTGACCTTACTTCAGCATGGGAGGCTAGAGAGGCAACAGAAGAGGAGGAATCCTGGGGAGATCCTTCAGAGAGAGGATCCTGGTGGGAAGCCACTACTGGCCTAGCAGCCCTAGTATCGGGTGCAAATCTTCTAATTGTACGCCATCCACGCAGTATGGAGATATTGCAAGATGCTATCGTCGAATTGAGAGGGGAATAAATGGCTACTGCGATAGAAATATTCAAGCTTCTGCCTAAGAAAAACTGTGGTAAATGTAATTTCCCTACCTGCCTTGCATTTGCTATGCAGCTGGCCAATCAGAAGGTGAAATTGTCTGATTGCCCTTTTGTAAGCGATGAGGCAAAGGCAAAATTAGAAGCATCTTCTGCTCCACCTATCCACTTGGTGACTATAGGCAGTGGAGATAAAAAAGTAGAGATTGGCGATGAGACAGAGCTCTACCGGCATGAGAAAAAATTCTTTCACCCTACATGCTATGCTATCACTATATCTGATTCTATGAGCGATGGCGAGGTAGAGTCAAAACTGAAGCGAGCGGAAGAATTATCGTTTGAACGTATAGGTCAAGTTCTTACGATAGATCTTATGGCCGTGAGGAATGACTCTGATAATGATACTAGATTCGCAGAGGTTGTATCACGTGTTGCAGAAATTGGCCTACCTCTCGTATTGATGTCTGAACGTCCAGAGGCGATGAAGAGAGCAGTAGAAGAAGCTAGCCTAGAGAAACCGTTGCTATATGCTGCTACAGAAGGTAATATTGAGGCGATGAGTTCTGTGGCAAAGGAGCTCGCTTGCCCACTTGCACTGCGAGCCGATGATCTTGAAACTTTGGCTAAATTAGCAGTGCACGCTCGCGAAACTGGCGTGGAAGATCTTATATTAGATCTGGCTCCCCATCGAGCAAAAGACTTAGTTGAGAAAAATACTATTGTGAGGAAGAACGCTATCAAAAGAACATTTGATGGGCTTGGATATCCTATCATACTGAATGTATGTGATGATGAGCGTGCGGTGCTCAAGGCCATGTTAGCTACAATGAAATATGGCAGTATCGTTCTATTTGATGATCTTAATCCTGCCCATGCACTCCCATTGTTTGTTCTTCGTCAGAACATTTATACAGATCCGCAAGTACCCATACAAGTAAGAGCGGGACTATATCCTGTGAATGATCCGGGTCCCGATGATCCTATATTATTTACTACAAACTTCTCTTTGACTTATTTCACTGTTATGGGCGACGTAGATAAAGCTAAAGTCCCAGCTTGGCTCCTAGTCGTAGACACGGAGGGACTATCTGTTTTGACAGCGTACTCTGCCGGGAAGCTTACAGAGGAGAGCGTCGTAGAGGCCCTAGAAGAGACGTCAGCTAAGGAGAAGAGTACGAGTGGCATACTAATCATTCCTGGATTGATATCCCGTATGTCTGGTAAGCTTCAGGAACTGAGCGGTATGAGAGTAATAGTAGGGCCGAGAGAATCGTCAGGCATACCTAAATTGCTTAGAAGTGAGGAATTCTAATCAGTAGGAAATGTCTGGTCCTCCAAACTCCTTTCACTAAGTCAGTTCAATCTATCAATCGATTTAATAGAAAGTATCTCAATTGAGTATAATAATTAGCTAGAGAATTCTCAGAAAAATAGAGGAAGAGAGAGAGAGATCAACTCTCTTGCTTTAGACTAACATCCATTTTAGGCATGGGGATCTCTAAACCATTTTTCTTAAATTCTTCAACTATACTCTTATTAAGATCCCAATTAACTTTCCAATAGTCTGAATTCTTAGTCCAGGCTCTAAGAGATAATTTGATCTTGGTATCACCTAGATCAGTGACTAATACAGTAGGCGCAGGCTCTTCTAGAATGAGTGGATGACGATTCATGAGATCCATTGCCACAGATATGGCCTTATCAATGTCATCAGAATAACTAGTTCCAACTGAAATTCCTACTCTCCTTGTAGGCATGTGTGTATTATTAGTTATCGGGCTTCCCCATACTGCTCTATTAGGCAGAGTGATATAGACATTATCTGCAGTTATCATAACCGTAGACATTATACCTATTCTATCGATTCTGCCAGAATATCCACTTACAGTTATCCAATCATCTTTCTTGAATGGACGAATGAATGCCAACCATATGCCTGCAAAGAAATCATTCATAGTATCTTGCAGGCCAAAGCCGAGTACTAGACCGACTATCGCAGACATAGCTAGTAACGCTGATCCAGTTTCAAAACCCAATGCTCCAAGGAAGATCAATAATAAGACTAAATATAGTAATATCTTTAATACTCGAACTAGGAAGTCACTCAATAGCTCAGGCACATGCATTCTAAACATCATCTTTTTCAAGACGATTATTAGAATTTTGATAAGTGCATATCCAATCACTAAGACGATTAGTGCTAGGATAAGTTGCCACCAATCAATATTCAAATAAGGGATTGTATTATTAAGATCCAAATATAACCCTCAATTATCATTCGGGATGGATATGTCTTCTAAAATGATTATCCTTTAATTAATATTAATAATTACATTTGGATTATTCTCTCTTGCAATTGCTGAGCGAGTTAACCTACCGTAATTGCTGAGCGAGTTTTCGGATCGATTCAGTAGATATGTTATCCCTAGACAAACCAGTCAGCGGTAAACCTTGTTCAGTTAATAATTCAATCTCCTCATCATGAGGTAATATAGTCCAATTGTCGAATCCTGCATCCTCAATATCCTCTAATAGGTTAGCAGGTAGTTCACCCTTGACGCGATTGATCACTAATAAATTACTCGAGAAGTCTATCTCCATCTCCTTCGCTAACTCTAAGATACGTCGAGCAGTAGTAATACCTACCGAAGTGGGGTCAGATACTACTATCAATGCATCCATTCGTTGACAAGTTCGTCTAGATAGGTGCTCCATCCCAGCCTCGTTATCTATCACAACATATGGGTAATCTTCCATCACATTGTCTAGGAAAGTGCGCAGAAGATTATTGATGTAGCAGTAGCATCCTCTTCCTTCCTGACGACCCATAGTGATGAGGTCAAATTTTTTTCCCTCCACCATTGCTAGTCTTAGATGATACATTACCATATCTTGCTTTGATACTCCTGTAGGAATTTCATCAGCTCGTTCGAGGAGATCTTCCCTTAACTGACCTATAGTTCCTTCCACTTCCACTCCTAATTTATCACCAAGATTGGCATTTGGATCGGCATCGACTGCTAATATTATCTCTCCCGTCCGCTCACTCAATGCTTGTATTAGCATTGATGATAGTGTGCTTTTTCCTACCCCTCCTTTTCCTGCGATGGCAACTATATATGTCATGTGGATCAGTCCAGTGAGTAGCTGCTCCTTATCTCTTCTGACACTTTAATTAGTAAATCCAAGACTAGTGCAGCAGTGTTATCATCTATACCGCTGAGCCCACATTGAGGTGTGAGCATTGAATGATTCAGTAACAACTCTTTATCAATGCCCTTAGATATGAGCCCTTGAAATGTGTCCTCAGCACGTTGCACTAATGACCTTACGTTCTCTTGAGCTATTACTTCAGCATTGTTAGGAATTATTCCCCAAGCTAATGCTCCGCCTTTCTCTAAAAATGCTGAGACTTCCTCAGGATATAGTGCGATAGTATGTCCATAATCATATGCATCGAACGATAATAGATCAATATTAGTGTTCATGACCATTGGCCAATCTGTATTAGCACAGCAGTGTATTCCTTTAATCCCTTCCAATCCTTCTAAAACTTCATTAATCCAGTTGATGGCATCTATATTAGATATGGAGGCAAACGGCGTCCCTAGCATACTCAAATAGGGCTCATCTAGGAAAATTATAGTATTAGAACATTTTTTGCTGAGTTCTTTCTCCTGCCATCTGGAGATCATATTCAAATTCTTCCGGATTATCTCTCCATAAATATTGTCATAGATAACTGGTTTATCATTCTGATCTATGATTTGTAATCCGAGAGATATGGGGCCAGTGATCTGTCCCTTGATGGCTAATATATCATCAGGTAGTGAGCGAGACATTAGTTCATAGAAACCGGAAAAATTCTCCTTTTGCATTGAGAAGAAATCGATATCTTCAGATAAAATTGCTATATATATCTCTTCGGGATCGAAATTCTGTAAATCTACTTGAACTTTCTTCCGAGCTGTGTCGATAAGAATCCCAGGAAGGCGAGTGGAGTACTGTGCATACATATTTTCATCAAAGCCCCTGCTGGGCAATTGAGGCCATATAGGGATCGAAGTAAGCTTTTCTAAAATTAGATCTACTGCTTTGATGGGATCATTATGTGGCAGAGAGCCTATGCAACTAGGTAAGCAATTCCAAAGCACATGCGCTGAACTAATCCCGCAGCATTTATAGATTTGGTGGCCGCTCATCTAGAATTCTAGAAAGTGATATTAACTATGACCTCAGGATGAAATGCATGAGGTGCTGAACATGATCTTGAGAGCTATTTCGATGTTCATCATGCTGACAATGGTAGCGGCGATATCTGCAGCTATATCAGCTATCGTAGGAAGCGCATCTGGCATGGCGGCTAGATCAGTGTCAAAAATGATGAAAATGAAAGATATACATAAGAAAAAGATGGAAGAGAAATGCGAAGGGTTAGAGCACCAGCATCATCATTGATGATGTGATCTTGATGCGATTGCCTATTTCTTAACAATCTCTATTTTTCTTTATCGATTTCTTCCCTAATCATGGTTATTAATTCTGATCTAACCATTGGATCTTTCGAGACTCTGTTGCGTATCATGCGCCAATCTTCCTGGCACACACCAAGCTCTATATCAATTCCTAATGCTCGGCGTATGCCTCGCCCTACCGCTCGTTGATTAGATGGTGTCAGATATATGCCCTCGGACGCTAAAATATCTATAAGCCATTTCTCGCATAAGTTGATCATAAACTAACAATCCAATCTACGAGTAAATAGAATCTACCAATGTCTCTCAAAGCATTATTCTTCAAACAATAGATAATTTAGCAACTCCAGTTAGTGCTTGACACATAATTGGCTAAGAATTGAATTATCAGTTAAATAATATTGGATGTTCAATAAAAACGTCAAATTATTTGAGAATCCTCAGTGGCTTGAAGTGGATTTATCAGGTTATATCATAATGACATTAAATAGTCGAGCCCAGACGGATATCCTCAGAGCGCTGTATCTCTTCTAAACAGAGTTGATAGATCCGACTACGCTTTAATCGTCTCTCCCCTACTCTAGTGATATATCTTACATAAATAACTGCCCAGTCTTCATTGAATGTCACATAAACTGTAGGTCTCACTTCACGCTTATTGAGATAATATTTTTCCATGACTACTTCAGTCAATGCTTCCTCTGCCTCCCTATAAGCATCGGAAGTTTCCGTTTCAGCGACTTTTCGAAAGCGTCTGGTAGTGTAATCGAGATCACTATCAATGGCTATAGGAAAACTTATTTCATCCCAGACGTATGGGAAGTCTTTAGTATAATTGTCCACTATATTCGTAAAAGCAAATCCATTTGGTATAGTTGTAAGACGTCCAGTGGATTGATCTCCATCTATCCATTCTCTTATCTCCATCAGAGTTGTATACAGTAGTCCAATATCTACCACGTCGCCTCGTTTATCCAATATCTGGACTCGATCACCCACACTATAAATGTGGCTAGCAAAGATAGCAAAGCCACCTACGAGATTTTTGAGAAGGTCCTGAAGTATGAATGTTATAGCTGCTCCTACAAGGCCGATAGATACTACCACTATCTGAGGATTCTGAACCCATATTGCGAATAGGGCACCCATAAAAATCAAGACATACATAGCAGTTAGTACTTTTCGTAGACCGTATCTCGTCCTACGATTCTTTATGTTACGTGAAATATATTGCTCTACGACGATTGCGAACAGAAAATACAGTCCCGCGAGTGCGAATAATGTCTTCGCCATCAAGTGTTCTGAAGTAGGATTGACGAACCAGAAAATGAGTGCGAGTAGTAGTATTCCAAAAAAGAGAATGAGTCTTCTGATCATCGATCTTCATACATTTCGACGAATAGATAATCGTTACTTACTAGATTAGCTACTATTAATATGGCCAGAACCATGTTTATTCGCATTAAATTGAAGATTAGGGTGTATTAATGGGGCGAGAATCTGATGTTGTTATCTCAATTAAGGAGAGAGCGATAAATAGAGCCTTAGCAGCCTCATTTTATACCAATCAAGG
>JAAYTA010000132.1 GCA_012518185.1 Methanobacteriota archaeon | reverse complement strand
TATAAAACAATTGCCGAGCATGGACAAGAAGAAATTGTCATTCGTGGTTCTCGCTTTATTTGTACAATAGAGAGAGTCCAGACTGAAGAAGAAGCAAAAGATTTTATTCAACGAATTAAAAAAGAACACTGGAAAGCAACCCATAATTGCTCGGCGTACTTAATTGGCGATACAGATGAAATTCAACGCGCTCATGATGATGGCGAGCCTTCTGGTACAGCAGGCGTTCCTATGTTGGAAGTTCTTAAAAAGAATGAACTGCATTATGTAGCTGCGGTGGTAACCCGTTATTTTGGAGGAACAAAATTAGGAGCAGGCGGTTTAATACGTGCTTATAGTAAGTCTGTTTCTACTGCTTTGCGTTCAATCGGCATTGTAGAACGTTCTCTTCAGCTTCCTATTGCTTGTAGAGTTAGCTATTCAGCTTCTGGAAAATTAGAGAATCAGTTATTACAATCCGCTTATGCGCTTTTAGATACAAGCTATACTGACACAGTTACATTTTCTGTGGGAGTACCTACTCCACAAGCTGAAGAATTTCAAAGTGAATACATTAATTTCATGAATGGAAACATTTCATTTTCAATTGGAGAAGAACAGTACGTTGAGCGTTTGCTTTCTAATAAAGATGAAGAGGATGACTTTGAGGACGAAGAATTCGATGATTAATCACAAAAGAAGCATAAAGCTGTAATAAAAAGGGCTGAAACAGATAGCATCGCTACCGAGTTCAGTCCTTTTTATCTTGATTTCCAATAAGCCGATGGAGGAATCTTCTAAAAAAATTATTCTCACTTCCGATTAGATTAAAAGAAGCGATGAAAAGAACAATACCAAACAACAAACCAGCGGTTAAAATAACAGAGCCCCAAAAGGAAGATAGCGGGTAAAGTAAAGCAGTCAAAGAGAAGATAACTCCAACTGCATAAATCACTAATACTGTCTGCCGATGACTGAAGCCTAGATAAAGTAAACGGTGATGCAAATGACCGCGATCTTTTTGACTAATTGCCTGTTTATTCATTAACCTGCGAATAATTGCAGCCAAGGTATCCGTAAGCGGCACGCCTAATATCGCAACCGGAATCAGTAACGAAATGAACGTGGCATGCTTCAGGCCATTTAAAGATAGGGTGGCAATCATGAATCCAACAAACAATGCCCCGGTGTCGCCTAAGAATAACTTTGCAGGATAAAAATTATGCGGTAAAAATCCAACCAGTACTCCTACCAATAAAAATATCATGACTACTACTGCAACATTCGTCGTATTCATAAAGAAATAACTAACCAGCCCCATTGTCACTAATGAAATAATCGATGTGCCCGCAGCTAAACCATCCAACCCATCCATTAAATTCACAGAGTTTGTTATAGCAGCAATCCAAAACATCATTACAAAATAACCCAGTCGTCCAAATTCAATGGTTCCTAAATAAGCCACCGTAAAATGATCCAGCCGTACATCCGTAAAAAAATAAAAAATATTCGCTGCTAAAAGAATTCCTGCCATTTTTTGCCAGGGCCTTAATTCATATAAATCATCGATCACACCGGTACATAAAATAATGAGCGAGCTGATAAAAATCGCTCCTATCTTAGGAAGCTGATTAGCAACAGGCACTCCTATAAAATATGTCGCCCAATAAGAGACAAAAATGACAAGGCCGCCCATTGTAACAATGGGCCTTTTATGAAGCTTTTTAGGTCCTGGTTCATCTACCCAGCCTTTATGAAAAGCAAGCTTACGAAAT
>JAAYTA010000135.1 GCA_012518185.1 Methanobacteriota archaeon | reverse complement strand
CTCAAAATAATGCATTATGGCAAGGTCCAGAACATAAAAATAATCCTTGTCCTGCAGGGTATAAAGTTCCTACTCAAGTAGAATGGCAAGAGGAGTTAGATAGCTGGGACAGCGAAAATGATATGGGAGCATTTGCTTCAATCCTCAAATTACCAATGGCAGGCTATCGTTCTAATACTTCTGGAGAGGTAAGTGGTATTGAAACTGCTGGGCGATATTGGGCAAGTACAATAGATGGTACAAGTGCATATCGCTTATATGTTATAGATGATAAGGCTGTTGTAGATGCATATAGTCGAGGTATTGGATATTCTGTTCGTTGTATAAAAGATGAATCTATATATGTAGGTTCAATTACTTTAGATAAAACAACTGCAAACATAGAAAAAACAGACAATCTGCAACTTACAGCTACGGTATTGCCTGCCGATGCTACAAATAAAAATCTTAGCTGGGCATCGTCTGATAAATCGGTAGCAACGGTAGATAATAACGGAAAAGTAGCCGCTCTAAAAGTTGGTACTGCTACAATTACCGCAACCACCGAAGATGGTGGATATACCGCAGCATGTGAACTAACAGTATTTGTAGTAGGTGTAGAAAGTATAGAAATTTCTGATGCTACCTTAGAACTTGAAAAAGGTGCAACAAAACAACTTACAGCTACGGTATTGCCCGAAAATGCATATAATAAAACAGTATTATGGACATCAGCAAACGAATCTGTGGCTACGGTGGACAATGAAGGAAATATTACTACTCTACAAGTTGGTACTACCACAATTACCGCAACCACCGAAGATGGTGGATATACCGCAGCATGTGAACTTACAGTATTTGTAGTAGGTGTAGAAAGTATAGAAATTTCTGATGCTACGTTAGAACTTGAAAAAGGTGCAACAAAACAACTTACAGCTACGATATTGCCCGAAAACGCTTATAATAAAACAGTATTATGGACATCAGCAAACGAATCTGTGGCTACGGTGGACAATGAAGGAAATATTACTACTCTACAAGTTGGTACTACCACAATTACCGCAACCACTGAAGACGGTGGACATATTGCCGAATGTGAACTTACGGTTGTTGCTATTTCAGTTAAAGAAATTCATATTACCCCAAAATCAGTAGAAATAGGAATACACAATAGTAAAACGCTACAAGCTTCTGTACTACCCGAAGATGCATTTAATAAAACTATAATCTGGAGTTCTTCTGATGAAACTATTGCTACAGTAGATGAAAACGGAAACATAACTGCAATAAGTGCAGGGAATGCTACAATTACCGCAACCACCGAAGATGGTGGGCATACCGCAAACTGCGAACTTACTGTACTCCCTTCTTCAGGTACGTTTATTGACGAACGCGACAATACTGAATACAAATGGGTACTGATAGGCGAACAAGTATGGTTAGCAGAAAACATGGCATATTTACCAGCTGTACATCAAGTTTCTGAACGGAGTGATATCAAACCTAAGTATTATGTGTATGATTATAATGGTACTGATGTACATGCTGCAAAAGCAGAAGATAATTATACCACCTATGGTGCTCTTTATAATTGGTCTGCTGCCCTTGCTACCTGCCCCGAAGGTTGGCATTTACCTAACAATGCAGAATGGGAAGAATTAATAAACTTTGCAGGTGGCGGTGGCACTGCAGCCACACGACTAAAATCTGCTACAGCTTGGTCGGTTAATAATCTAAATGGTACTGACGAGTATGGCTTTTCAATACTACCAGCAGGTGAAAAATATCAGAATTCATTTGACTACTTACATAGTTATGCATCATTTTGGTTGGCAGAAGAAAGTTCAAATCTAGATGCTTTATATTCGTATATTCAAAATACTATAACAGTTGAAGGTTATGAAAAATATCAAGCAGTCTCAGTTCGTTGCATACAAGGTAAAGTTGCTGTTACCAGTATTTTGTTAGATAAAGAACAGTTAGGTATTGAAAATGGAACTACCGAAACTTTACAGCTTACTATACTTCCTTTAACCGCAGCTAATAATAAGGTTGTATGGTCATCATCAGATGAATCTATAGCTACTGTAGATAGTACGGGAACAATAACTGCCCTCAGTACAGGTTTTGTTACAATTACTGCATCTACTACCGATAACAATCATTCTGCATTGTGTCAAGTTGAGGTGTATGATATGGCAGGAACTTTTACCGATGAAGAAGGTAATAATTATGATTGGGTACGTATTGGTAATCAACAATGGATGACAAATAGTATTGGCGAATATGAGTGGCACGAAGCTCTTGGAATATGTCCCAATGGTTGGCATTTACCAAATGGCGATGAGTGGGAAGAACTTATTGACTTTGCAGGTGGGGCATCTGTTGCTGGAGATAACTTAAAATCAAAAACAGGATGGTACGATAGTGGAAACGGTACTGATGCGTATGGATTTAATGCGAAAGGTTATTACGATTCTTTCTTCTGGATATCAGACGATTATATAGGCAATGATGATTATGCATATATCTATACATTATCGTATGATAATAACGAAGTGAGCAAATCGTATGATAATATTACCATGCCAGCACAAGTTCGTTGTATAAAAGGTGCCATTCTTGTTGATGAAATACAACTAAATAAACAAAAAACCTATATAGGTGAGCAGCAATCAGAAACTTTTGAAGTAAAATTGTTCCCTAAAAATGCTGAAAATAAAAATGATTATACATCTTTATTATGGTCATCATTAAATCCGGAAATTGCTACTGTAGATGAAAACGGAATAGTTACCGCTATGCAAGCTGGTATTACTAAAATTATAGTTGCAAGCCCTGATGGAATTATGTCAGATAGCTGCGAAGTGGAAGTTTTTGAAACTATTGTGGACGCACGAGATGGGAATATATATAAAACTGTACAAATTGGCGAACAAACATGGTTAGCAGAGAATTTACGATATTTACCTAAAATAACAGAAGCAGGTTATACATATACAGATCCATTCTATTTTGTATATGGCTATACAGGAGAAAATGTAGAAGAAGCTAAAGAAACCGAAAATTATAATACGTATGGAGTACTTTATAATTGGTATTCGGCTTTAGATGCTTGCCCTGAAGGTTGGCACGTTTCTACACGAACAGAATGGGATGAGTTAATTGCTTTTGTAGGAGATGATCCTGCCACAAAATTAAAAAGCCAAGCGGGTTGGAATAGCGGTGGCAATGGAACCGACGACTATGGGTTTTCTGTACTGCCCGGTGGATACGCACATTCATCGCAATCAGGAATTGGTAATTATACATCTTTTGTAACTGTAGGTTCTACATTTGAAGGTTCGTATATGTATCCTAATTTTGGATATAATAGATCTGAAATCAGTTTCAGTAGTAATCTTAGTTTTTATCATGATTATGTGCGTTGCGTTAAAGGTGATGTGTATGCAGAATCAGTATCTCTTAGTAAAATTCACATGAGTATGCAAGTTGGCAAAGAGGAGCAGTTAACTGCATCAATCTTGCCACACCATGCTACCAAACGACAGATAGAATGGACATCGTCTGATTCTACTATAGTATTGGTAGATGAATATGGTTACGTAACAGCCCTTGCAGAAGGTTCGGCGATTATTAAAGCAGAAGCTGAAGGTTCAGGCATTATTGCAAATTGCGAAGTAAGGGTACTTAACCAAACATCGGGTACATTTATTGATGAAAAAGACAGCACCGAATACCAATGGGTAAGCATAGGAACACAAATATGGATGGCGGAAAATATGCGATATTTACCAAGTGTATATGGACAATATACTAAAAGTAGTGCCGACCCACGATATTATGTGTTTGATTATGACAATACTAATGTGGAAGAAGCAGAAGTTACTGATAATTATAGAACATATGGTACGCTCTATAACTTACCCGCTGCCATGCAGGTATGTCCCGAAGGTTGGAGATTACCATCGGTTGATGATTGGAATCAATTAATAGCCGAAGTTGAAGACAATGCTGCTGCATTAAAATCTATAGAGGGGTGGAGTAATAATAATGGTACAGACGACTATGGATTTACTGCGTTGCCAGGAGGTAATTGTATAGCTATGGGATTCCAAAATTTTGGTAACGAAGCTACATTTTGGACAAGTGAGAGCGAACAAAAAAGATTTGTACTTTCATATAAAAACAACTTTACATCTATAACTGAAACTAATGATATTTCTGGTTATTATGTACGCTGCATACAAGGTGAATTAACTCCTTCGAGCATTATATTAAGTGAAAAATCTGTAGAACTTCTAATAGATGAAGAGATAACGCTTACAGCTACTATATTACCAGTAAATGTTACAAATAAAAATGTTATATGGTCTTCGTCAGACGAATCGGTGGCTACTGTAGATAGTAGTGGTAAAGTTACTGCTCACAAAAGAGGGGTGGCAACTATAACTGCTACTACAGAAAAAGGTGGCATAGAAGCTACGTGCGAAGTAACTTCGTATATAGTATCGGGTACGTTTATCGATAGCCGCGATAATAGAGAATATACTTGGGTGCAAATTGGCACACAAAAATGGATGGCAGAAAACGTAGCATACTTACCGCAGGTTAATAATGCTTCTGAAAGTAGCAATACAGAATATATGTACTATGTGTATGGGTATGACGGAAACGATGTGGACGAGGCAAAAGCAAGCGAAAATTACACTACCTACGGTGTGCTTTATAACTATCCAGCATCACTTGCTATGTGCCCAGAAGGATGGCATACGCCCAATGGTAGTGAGTGGAGTATTTTATATACTTTTGTGGGGGGACAAGATGTTGCTGGAAATATGCTGAAATCTACAGAAGGTTGGTACGATGATGGCAACGGTATAGATAAATATGGATTGAATATATTGCCGGGAGGTGAAAAGACATCTGATTTTGGAGAAATAAAAAAACTGGGATATTTTTCACGTAGTGCAAATCATCATGAAAATAGACACAGTTTTTTCGAATATTTAGCATATAATAGAAACGGTGGTGGAATCGCTTCAAGTTCAGCTCCTTACGGCATGTCTCTCCGCTGCATTGAGGGCGAGGTAGCAGCTACATCTGTTATATTTACAGAAACAGAGCATGAATTATATGTAGCAGACCAACTCAAGCTTTACCCTATAATTCAACCTGCTAATGCTACAAATCGTGCGTTTACTTGGGAATCATCTAACGAGGCTATAGCAACAGTTGATAGCAAAGGTACAATTACCGCAATAACTGATGGTGTAGCTACAATTACTGTTACTACCGCTGATGGTGGCTTTACCGCTGATTGCCAAATTACGGTACTACCTGTTGCAGTTACAGACATACAGATATCTGATACTGTATTAGAGCTTGAACAAGGAGAAATAGCAACATTAGAAGTTACTATTTTACCCGAAAATGCAACATATAAAACCGTAGTGTGGAACTCTTCTGATGAATTTGTAGCAATAGTAGATAATACAGGAAAAGTATTGGCTACCTCTGCAGGTACCACCACTATTACTGCTACCACTACAGATGGTGGATTTATTGCAGAATGTGAACTCACCGTATATATTATGCACAACGGATTACAATATAGTACTGTAACTAACCCTACTACACATGCAAAATGGTTAGACCGCAACCTTGGTGCTTCGCAAGTGGCTATAAGTAGGACAGATGAACTCTCCTTTGGCGACTTGTACCAATGGGGGCGTGGTACAGACGGACATGAAAAACGCACTTCCGCAACTACCACAACCCTCAGCGATACCGATACACCCGGACATGGAGATTTTATTATTACAGATGCTGCCCCTAACGATTGGCGAGACTCACAAAATGATAGTTTATGGCAAGGCGTAGATGGTATTAATAATCCTTGCCCTGCGGGATATAGAATACCTTCAGCAGCAGAATTTCGAAGTTGGAATGTAAGTGGTATTTACGATGCTTTTAATTCTCTACTTAAAATACCAACAGTTGGTTCTCGTTATAATAGCGGCGCATCATCAGGAAGCTTTTCTGCCAATATGTGGTGTAATAATTTTGTAGATACATATGCACAATACTTTTCTGTGGCAACAACTTCTTCAATCGTTGCTAGTGAACGTGCTTCTGGTTATAGCGTTCGTTGCATTAAGCACGAAGAATCAGCAACTTCAGTATCTTTAGATAAAGCAAACGCAGACATGCACATTGATGAGGAATTGCAGCTTACAGCCACCGTGCTACCCGAAAATGCAAGTTGCAAAGTAGTTACATGGTCATCGTCTAACGAATCGGTAGCTACTGTAGATGTTACAGGAAATGTAACTGCTCATAGCGAAGGTACTGCTATTATAACTGCTACCACCGTAGATGGCGGACATACAGAGCAATGTGAAGTAACAGTTACTCCACCAATGTCTGGTACATCAGTTCGTTGCTTAAAAGATTAATAATAATAGATAAAACCTGTAAAAACTAATACGATATGAAAAAAACAATAATACTTTCGTTTGCTACCATTTTACTATCTATAGTAACAGTAGCACAAAACACAGAGCCGTATGCGGAGATAATCTATAATTCAGGTGGGGACGTTCTTGAAGAAGAATATTCACTCAAACAAGCTGTGGTAACGATATTAGACGGTATTGTGAGTTTAGAATATAATACCAATGCATTTCGCAATAAACAGTATGATTTTGATGATATGTTAGAATTAACTATTTTTTCTAAACCTGTTACTCAAATCTCATCTGTTGATGAAAATGCAGATTTTGTAGTGTATGTTGACCAAGAATCGCAATTGCATATACAGAGTTCAAGAGTCTTAGGAAAAATTACATTATATAGTGCTTCGGGAACCATACTTTTAGATATGGTAAGTTCTAATAATCAAGAAACTATATCATTGTCAGATATTCCAAAAGGAGTGTATATAGTTCGTTCGGAATTTGCTACAGCAAAGTTTGTGAATTAATGCTTTTTTAATGATGAATGAAAATAATGCTTAATGCTTAATGGCATTTTTTTCATTCATCAATTAAGCTATTTTATTTTTTAGTGTGCGGTCTCGCATGGTTGTTGTTTTAAAATATGGTTTTTAATCATTCTGTTAGGAATGATACGCTCGGTAGAAAAGGTATGATATATACACCTCTCCATTCCGTTAGGAATGGAACCTAAATGATTTATTTTTCTTTTTTTCTGCAGCAAAAAAAGAAACAAAAAAGTGCCGCACCAACACGGACTCTAAAAATCTACTCATGCATACGGTTTTAGCAAAATGCCCTTTTGCATGTTCTATTGTAATTGATTTCTTTCGTATATGGGCAAGCTGCTAAAACAGCGTATTCATTTCGTGATTTTTTACGATTCCTTAGTTGAGTGTGCGGTCGCCCCGCATGATTTTTGTTTCAAAACATCATTTTGTTAATGTAAAATGGTGTCTTTTCATTCATCATTCATCACTTTTTTACATATTGTGTTGATTGTGTTGTCTTCCGCTTTTATAATTATCTTGCATGGGGCAGGGGACTATTTTAAAACGATTTTTATGTTTTTGTTCGTTAGCACTTGCTGGACGTTGCCACACTATAGTAATTTCGTGCGAACCTGCCGAATTAGCTGTGAGTTTAGAAAGGGTTAAATCATAGCTATATAAAAATAAAAACTGCCTGAATGTGTAACCAAACATGAGAATTAACGCATCAGTATTCATATATGATTGATATGCTTTAAGATATGGCATTCCTCTATACCATATGCCCATTAAGGTTTTTTG
>JAAYTA010000108.1 GCA_012518185.1 Methanobacteriota archaeon | reverse complement strand
TATCTAGAAAGGTAACAGGACCTAGGATCAGAGAACTTATTAGAAATTCCTATATTTTTGATGTAGAATCTCAGAAATATTCTAAACTATATCGGAGAATACTCGCAGAGGATTGGAGTAGTAATCAGAAACTATATCCAATATTTAAACAGTTTTATCAAAGTTTTTACGAGCAAGTTGGGCAGATAGTTCAAGCCGATATCGATTGTGGATATATTCAAGATGTTGATATTAGTGCTCTGACTACGCTCATCATAGCCATATTGGATGGCTTGTCTATAAGGAACACTGTCGAGATGAATGAATCTCTTGAGAAATCTGACATTGATACTATATCAGACATAATAATAAACAGGCTTAAATGAGGGATCATATTTATGATACATTGGATTTATCTATCATTGGCAATTATATTTGAAGGCGCTGGCACCATAATGATGAAGTTATCAAAGGGTGGCGAGAATATAATAGCCACTATATTAATTGGAGTGTTTTATATAATCTGTTTTGGCTGGTTAACGGTGGCACTGAAGGGAATTCCTCTCAACATTGCATATGCAATATGGTGCGGTGTTGGTATAATTATAGCAACATCTGCCGGATATCTTATCTTCGGGGAGGCATTGTCTGGCTTGAAGGTATTAGCCATCATCATGATAGTTGGTGGAGTAGCTCTTTTAAATTATGCATCTAGCTAATGAATAGATGTCAGTAGTTGCAGAGCAAAGGTATAATTTTAATGTATGTTGATGCCCAGAACTACTATGAATCAGAGACTAATTCGCGATGGGAAGGATGCTTTCTACTAGTGATATAGTGCTAAAATATGAAGCGTATAATCAATGATAGATTAATTCATCAGAGCATTCATAATATAATTCGAAAATTTCTATTGCATTATTTATCTAGCAATTAAGTTTCTTCGACATAGCTCATATGAAAAGCTAATATCTCAAGCAAGTCATATGGCATCATATGGCAGAACATGGTAAGGAAGAATCAGTAGATAAGAAAGATGAACTGTATTCTAAAGTACTGAAACTCAAGGAATTGATATCCTATCAAGATGGGACCGTTGCGAGCAGAATGCTCATCAATAAGAAAGCCGGAACTATCACTATATTCTCTTTTGATGAGACCGAAGGACTATCTGAGCATACTGCACCATATGATGCGGTCGTGACAATTCTCGATGGAGAATGTGAAGTATGGATAGCTGGAGAGACTTTCCAGTTAAAAGAGGGCGATACAATCATAATGCCAGCTAATAAGCCACATGCTCTAAGTGCTGTTACTAAGTTCAAGATGGCCCTCATCATGATTAGAGAGTGATTTATGAGCTCTGATGATAAGGAAGGTGCTTATTGTGGGATCTGCGGAGGCATATCTCCAGGGAAGATTACAGTAAGGCAGATCCACATAAAAGGGAAGCCAGTGGGTATTGATTGCCTTGATGAGATTATCAAAACAGTTAGAGATATGAATTTATCCGATGATGATCTCATAATCAAGGAGTTAGTTAAATTGGTTAAGAAAAATAATTATATTCCGTCTAGTCGAATTAAGGAGTATGGTGAATCGTTATTGGAAGAATATAAAAAGGAGATCTAGAAATGTTTGGTCACTGCCCAGGTTCAGCAAATATGCGGACTCCTACACTATCTATAAAAAAATGTCCTGAATGTGGTCATGATGTCGAGTTATTCTCTATCGATTTAAAAGTAGCATGCGATAATTGTGGATTCATGATCTATAATGAGATATCCGGATGTGTACAATGGTGTAAGCATGCTCGGGAGTGCCTAGGTGAAGAAACATATAGAAAACTCATGGAAGAAGAGGAGAG
>JAAYTA010000020.1 GCA_012518185.1 Methanobacteriota archaeon | reverse complement strand
TAGGAGCATACAGCGACGCGGACGTACAGGAAGAAGTCGTGCCGGACAAGTTATTATCTTAGTGACTGCAGGAACTAGAGATGAAGCTTCACTCATTGCTAGTGAGAGAAAGGAGCGGATGATGCATAAACGATTACATTCTCTAAAGCAGCAGTGGGATAGAGAAAAGGCTCGTAATAGAAAATCAAATGCCAAGAACGCTGTTACAAGGAAAGGTCAGAATGTATTGAGTGACTTTATCTAACTCTTCCAAATTCGATTAAATAGGCTAACATCATAACCATTTATTATGCTCTATAAGGACCTGGTGAGAGTATATGAGGCTCTCGAGTCCACATCATCCCGGCTAGAAATGACTGATATCTTGGCCGAACTTTTTCGTTCTACAGACTGTGCCCATATTAGGCGCATTGTTTACCTCACCAAGGGGATATTGGTCCCTGAATTCTGCCCGGAGAAATTGGGACTTGCGGATAGACTGTACCTGAGAACTCTAGCTATGGCGACCGGTGCTAGTGAGGCAGAGATTAGAGATCTATGGGCAAGGGAAGGTGATCCGGGGATCGTTACTGAAAAGATATTGAAGAGTAAGCGGCAAATGACATTGTTCCCTACACCGCTGACTCTAGATCGTGTTTACGAATCCTTGCTGAATATTGCTAGAGCAGAAGGTAGTGGATCACAAGAAGTGAAAATGCGGATGCTAGCTGATCTATTGCATGATTCCACGTCAAGTGAGGCTCGATATTTGGCACGAATTGCAACTGGACGAATGCGACTCGGCGTTGCAGCACAGACCATTTTAGATTCACTAGCACAGGCTTTCGCAACAAAGGAAGATAAGTCAGCAGTTGAGCGCGCATTCAACGTTACGTCCGATCTTGGACTAGTCGGAGAGGTACTCTGCAGCGAAGGTCTGGAAGGATTAGGGCAACTCCATGTCGTAGTTGGTAATCCTCTCAGAGCTATGCTGGCAGAGCGCCTAACATCTCCTGAAGAGATCCTTGAGCGAATGAATGGACGCGCAATGTTCGAATACAAATATGATGGCTTAAGAATACAGGCACATATTAAGGACGATACAGTCACGCTTTATTCTCGTCGCTTAGAGGATCTAACTACAGGTTTTCCTGATGTCGTTGAATCTTTAAAGAAGGCATTTCAAGGTAAGAGTGGTATAGTTGAGGGAGAATGTGTTCCTGTAGACGTCAACACTGGTGAAATTCTTCCCTTCCAGGAAGTTTCCCATCGTAGAGGTAGAAAGCATGGCATTACTACTGCAATAGAAGAATATCCTGTAAGAGTGCATCTTTTCGATTGTTTATATCTCGATGGAAAAGACCTGACGATGTATTCCCTACCTGATCGGAGAACAGCCCTAACTCGCTGTATTGAAGTTAGTGAGGATGTTAGATTATCAGAGGCTAGGGTGCTAGATAATGTGGACGACATAGAGAAGTTTTTCACTGAAGCATTAGCGGCTGGATGCGAAGGATTGATGGCTAAATCAATCGATGATGACTCTGCATATAGGGCAGGAGCAAGAGGCTATCAATGGATCAAATACAAACGAGAATATCGTTCCGAAATGAACGATACTGTTGATCTTGCTATAGTAGGCGCATTTCATGGACGAGGGAGGAGAGGAGGATTATATGGAGCGCTACTCATGGCCACATATAATCCAGAAAATGATCGATTCGAGACAGCATGTAAGCTAGGTAGTGGATTCGATGATGCTACATTAGCCGAACTTCCTGATAGATTAGATCATTCTCGGTTGCCACATGCACATTCATTAGTAAATTCGAAAATGGATGCGGACGTATGGTTTGAACCATCTATTGTGTTGGAAGTTTTGGGAGCTGAGCTGTCACTATCTCCAATACATACATGTGCCTTCGGTAAGATACGTGAGGATGCAGGATTAGCAATTAGATTCCCACGATTTACTGGCACATTCCGCGATGATAAGGGGCCACGCGATGCAACTACTAGCCAGGAATTACTATCAATGTATGAGGCTCAGAGGAAAACGTGACATGAGTATGAGTGCTTATCGATCAGATATATAGGATGCCTCTAAAAATAGAGCTAAATTACACTCATCTAGCGATACTTATGATATCTAACATGAAAGTCTTTATAGGCAAGTGGATTATTGCACGATATTATGGAACTTCATCTCCTAGAAAAGGATAAGGATTCGATATCTGTTCAGATCCACAATCCTAATATGACTATAGTCCAGCCCCTTCTCTCTGAGCTTTTGGAAGACGAAGGCGTGACTGAGGTACGATTTAAGACTGGTCATCCTGAATTAGACTTTCCAGTATTATTTGTTAGAGTTGAGAGTGGGAAACCTCAAACAGCACTCAAACGAGCCGCCAAAACACTCTCCAACGAATTTAAAGCGGCTAGAGAATTACTCGAAAAGAGTAAGTGAATATGATAGATAGCGGTCCTGATGAGGTCGCCATTGGTCTAGAACTATACTACACCGATAGTCCAGGAACTGGAGGGCGACTAAAGCACGCTCCTGAAGATTTTAAAGTAGAGGAAGTCTCAGCATACCCACCTCATAGTGAGGGAGGGCGATATACTATAGCCAGAGTTACTGCTGAGAATTGGGAAATGAACCGCCTGATCCGTCGATTGTCTAGAGCATTGGGCGTTGGGCGGAATCGTATAGGTTTTGCCGGAACTAAGGATAAAAGGGCAGTGACATCTCAATTAATGTCTTTTCCAGTGCCAATTGAAAAACTTATGAGATTAGATCTTCATCAAATTGAGATATCCGAACCTTATCCTGCAGAAAGAGGCATCAGTATAGGTAGCCTCATTGGAAATGCATTTACAATCCGCGCTACAGATACCGATTTACAAGGCAGTGAATTGACGAGTGTTGTCTCTACCACCAGAGATCAATTGGAGTCACTGGGCGGTTTTCCAAATTTCTTCGGCGTACAGCGTTTTGGAATTATACGGCCCATTACGCATGAAGTTGGTAAATGGATAGTCAGGGGCGATCTGGAAAAAGCTGTTATGACATATGCAGCAAACCCATTTCCTAATGAGAAACAAGATAGTCAGGAAGCTAGACGTAAATTGGAAGAGGATCGGGATTTTAAAGCCGCATTGGATTACTATCCTAAGGTGATGAATTTCGAAAGAAATTTAATCGGCCATTTGTCGAGATTCCCAGATGATTATGCAGGCGCTATATCTTCTCTTCCACCAAATCTACAAATGATGTTTGTGCATGCCTATCAGTCATATCTATTCAATCGCATATTGAGCGAAAGGCTTAGAAAGAGTTTACCGTTGGATCGCCCCATAGTCGGAGATATAGTGTTACCTGCAGATCGCAACGGCCTTCCTCAACATGATGGGGGCGTTCCGGTAACTTCCGCTAATATAGATCTGGTTGATAAACAAGTACGTCAGAGAAGAGCGTTTATAAGTGGCGTATTATTTGGAACCGAATCTGTGCTTGCTGAAGGAGAGATGGGAGAGATAGAGCGATCTGTGATAGAAGATGAGGGACTAAGCAATGAGGATTTTATGATACCTTCATTACATACATGTTCTTCAAAAGGTACCAGAAGAGAATTGCTAGGAGTCGTTAAAGACTTTAATTATTTAGCTCAGGGAAATAGTATTACATTTTCCTTTACACTGAATAAGGGCTGTTATGCCACTTCACTTCTAAGAGAATACCTCAAGAATGAAGATCTGACTAATTATTGATCGTTGGCATATTGTGAGCTATATCGCTTCAATTCTCTACATATGGAATGCATGAAGCGATATTCACACAACTTGACTATAGCAGCATCTATGTCAAATGTGAAGAATAAATCATTCTTCACGATCATAGGCGACTGAGGTCTCTAGTAGCTCCTGTATCTTCCTCTTCTTCTGAATTCTCAAGTAATTCCCTCAACTTATCTAACTTATTTTCCTCTTTCTCCTCTTTCTGAGAGATAATTTCTTCAGGAACCGGCCCATCATCTAACTCCTTAGCTGGAGAACTCTGATGAGACATTGCAGCTTCCACAAGGGAACTTGCACCCTTTCTGAGAGGAGTTGTCTGTGCAGGTTCAGAACGGTTCGGTACAGATACTTTCGCCACCGTTGAAGGTTGGAAGGTCTCCACAGATGGTTCAGTCGAATGATCAGGTTTCATTATTTTTTCTGCTATCCTTATTGCCCGTTCTGACATGGCATCTCGAGAAGTTGGGCCAGATTGATATCTCTTTCTAGGATTATTTGCTTCGGCTAGTCGCTTCTGTGCCCATCTTCGCTGAATAGCTAGTCGCTGCTCCTCAGTCTCTATCACATCTGAATCTATTACTGCTTCCTTGGTGCCATCGACGAAATTGAGATTAGTGTGACATCTAGGGCATTCGAATACCTTAGTGCATTCTATGCAGAATAGAGTACCACAGTTGGGACATACTGTTACTGCGGGTTCACCATGAAATATACAATTTCGTCGATTATACTTATCTGTGTTAGGATAATATTTTACAGTAATAGCCTTAGATCTATCATTATTGAGTGGTGTTGCCCTAACTCTCTTTCTATTTTTGAAAAGTCCCATCTCTTCATGCTCCGTAATTTGTGATAAGGGTTTAGACAGATGTCTTGTTGTTTCGATAGAAGACTTCGTATCTTTAGCAACATTTGGCGCCAGAGTAGCCGATGATGATTCAATACTAACGACGGGTGCCTTTACTGATCCCATCATGCTGATAAGGCGCCTGGCAGTATACAACCCGATACCTAGTTCCCTCATAAGTGAAAGAGTTGTTCGCTTCTCTGCAGGCAATACCATAACTTCACGTAAGAGCCTCTCCATTCGCTTATCTGGTCGAGTCTCAGGAAAATCTATAGCATTGACTGTTTCTATGTATGCCATAATTTTCTTAGCTCTATGTACATCACGATCTGGCATGCACATATATGTTTCAGCAAGACGCAATCCTTGTCTAGCATAATTGGGATTGCCTAGTGTAGCTAAAAGTACATCTCGAGACTGTTCTTCATAATCTCGGAGTATTTTATCATCCATAGATTCTATATCTATTTGTTCTTTCGACTGGAGATACTCAAACACTGAATCTAGAGATGAAAATGGTAGGCCACATTCCTTACATGCTTCCTCTCTAGTTACTCTACGATTCTGTCTATATTCAAATTCTAGTATCTTAGCTGCATATAGGGCTACATTTCTTTCCTTTATTCTTTGCGATAGTGTAGCCATGCTCTCTTGTGCAGAAGGTAGTGCTGGATCAATCTCTAATGCGCGCTCCAATGCCCTTCTGGATTGATCGAGTTTATCCATGCGCATAAGAATGCGCCCTTTCCCACTCCATGCAAATTTATCTTGCGATTCATTTGCTAATGCAGTATCGAAACAGCGAAGTGCTTCTTCATCTTCACCTAATTTTTCCAATAAGGCAGCAAGATTTAGCCATGCACGATTATTCGTATTATCTAGATCTACAGAACGGCCCAATGATTTAACTGCTTGATCTATTCTACCTAATTTGGCCTGTACTATACCCATACGCATCCATAGGGCAGCATCATCAGCCTCTAATTTAGAGGCATTGAGATATGAACTATATGCATCCTCCATACGTCCTAATTCTTCTTCAGCCCTACCTTTGGATCGTAGTAGAGTTGCAGTGGTAGCTCCCAGCTCAATAGCTTTGTTGTAACAATCTATTGCTTCAGATTTGTTATCTATTTTGAAATAAATATTTCCTTTATATTTCCATACTTCTCCAGAGTTTGAATCGATATCTAGTGCCTGATCTAGGGCTTTCATAGCTTCATCATAATAGCCCTTAGTAGCTAGGGCCCGACCACGATCCATATAGAATGATGCATTGGATGGATCTCTTTCGATGGCTAATTCGAAGGCCTCTAGTGCACCAGTAGGATCTCTTCCCATCAATAGGGCTCGACCCTTATTATCTAACATGACAGGATCAGATGGATCAACTTTCCACCCCTGATCAAAAGCATCTGCTGCCTTTAGATATTGTCCAAGCTGCATGAGAGCTAATCCTAGTCGATTCAGAATTATACTATCTAAGGGATCTATCTTGAGAGCATAATTATACTCTGCAACAGCATCTTCTATTCGTCCTAGAGCAATGAGGGCATCGCCGCGATCTGTGCGAGCATTCTTATTGAGCGGATCTATTCGAAGAAGTTGATCACATATGGATATTATTTCCTCATAATCTCCTTTGGAAATAAGAACATCTTTCTTATGCTCTAATGCTTCAGCATCACGGGGCTCGCCTGTCAGTACGTGATCATAAGTTTTAATTGCATGATCGTCTAGACCAATTTTACGAAATGCAGCAGCCTTCTCCATAAATGCTTCTTTGTTATCTGGATCGAGTCTTAATATCTGATCAGCTACAGAGATCAGTTCTTCATGCTTATTCTGAGCCTTAAGTGCAGCTATTTTAGACATTAGCACATCAATATCTTTAGAATCTATTGCAAGCGCTCGATCGAAAGCTTTGACTGCCTCAGTAAACATGCCTATCTTCGTAAGCGCCTTAGCTCTATGAACGTGAGCGTAATGGTTCTTTGGATCTAGCCGAATGACTTGTTCAAATGATTCAGCTGCTAAGCTATATTGTTCCATTAAAACAAGAGCAACACCTTTACTAGTCCAGATATTGAAATCATTCGGATCTAGTGCAAGGGCTTGTTCGTAAGATACTAATGCCTCCTCTGGCCTACCATCGGAAGTAAGGGCTAACCCTCTAGTCCACCATAATAGACGATTGGTCGGATCTAGAGATATTGCTTTTGCTAGTGCCTCAGTTGCTTCGGCGAACCGCCCCATGGCATATAGCGAGTCACCTTTTATTTTCCAGAAGTCAGGCTCCTGCGGAAACAGCTGAGTTCCAGATATTGCTCTATTTAAGGAGTCTTCAAATCTCTTCTGTGAATATAACACTAAGGCGAGATTTATTGATGCCTCCATGCTAGCAGGTTCTAGTGTGAGAATTTCTTGATATACTTTAGCAGCCTCATCTTTTCGCCCTAATCTATTCAATGCTACTCCCATATCCACCATTGCTGCAGTATTATTAGGATCAAGCTCGATTATCTGCTCTGTGATATCCAGAACATCGCGATCTTTCTCTAACCCCTTATATGATTCATTTATAGCGATAAGTACAGCTAACTGATCTACATAAGTTTTGAGTGCACGCTCTAAGATCTTTAAGCCTTCTTGAAAACGCATGGCTTTATTGTACGCTACTCCGAGCATGAACATGGTCTCGCCATCGTTAGGACGCTGTTCTAATAATGCTTCACATTCCTTAACAGTGTCATCCATCAAGCCGAGTGCTATAGTAGCATCCCGACGCATGACCATTAAGTCAGACTCTCTGGGGAACTTACTCAATGCGATGGCCACAGCATCCATAGCATCCCTAGCCCTGTCAGCCTTTAGTAGGCAAGAGATATGCTCCTTATATATTGGCAAACCTGGCCTGATACTTATTACAACTTTGGCCGCCTCAGCAGCATCTGACCATCTAGAAAGAGCCTTAAGCACACGTAGATGTCCTTCTGCAGCCACAATATTTTTAGGATCTAATGAAACTGCCTGTTCGTAAACCTTAGCAGCCTCATCTAGGCGCTCCAAGGATTCCAATACAGTGCCAACTTCTAACCAGGTTTCTTTTCTATCCACATCAGCGCGAAGGGCCTCCTTATAATACTTTATAGACTGCTCTATTTGTCCACTACCTTTTAGAGCCCTGGCCTTCCCTTGATTGGCATCATAAGAATCTGGATTCATGTTGAGAGCCGAATCGTAAATAGCTGATGCATCCTCCCACTTCCCTGCCTCCAACATAATCTTTCCTTTTACAAGGAGAATATCAGTATTGCGATGACCTTTAGCTATTAATTCATCTATAGCTGCAACGGCTTCATCGAAGCGCTTAGTATTCAGAAATAATTCAGACTTTCTAAGTCCCCACTTATAGGCATCATCTTTCTCAATTAATAAATCAATCACGTTGACATCTGAAGGATCTATTTCTTCTGCTTTCTTAAGCGATTGTATTGCTTCGGGCATGCGTCCAAATTTTTCCAACACTATTGCTCTTTTTAGATGCAGTGATTTCTCTCCTGGACGGAGTTCAATGGCTCCATCTAACATATCAAGGGCTTCAGATAATTTGCCCCATTCTGCCAGTACGTCAGCTCTAGCAGACATAGCAGGAGGATAACGATTTTGTAAACTTAATGCTCGATCCGCTGATCGCAGAGCTTGTCCGGTGTTACCAGACTTGAATTGAACAATACTGAGCAATACTAAGGCATCGGCGAAGTCGCGCGAGTGTGGGCTGCGCTTTTGTAAATCGGTGAATAGGATCTCTTTAGCTTTATCCAAATCATCTCGCACGTCTTGTGTTGGATCTTTTGCCAATTTAAGATCAGCATTTTCTACAAGACGCCTAGCCCTATAAAGGCCTCTAAGTTCTCTATCGCGAAGTGATTCTAGAAATCCCATCCCGTCACCTTAAATGGGCATAATCATAGTCGCACAAATACCTTTTCTCCAAACTAGATAAAAATACGAAGATATGACGCATTGTCAGACAGTATATCAATGAGTAAGCCAGACACATAATTTAGATTTATTAAATTATGATCATTCTAAAGTAGTAGAGGAATTATTATATACTAAATAACGTAATCTCGTTTTACGTCTGACACGAGTCAGACACAGATGGGATGCAAACTCTTTCGGCCACGTATGCTAGAAGTTAACATAGATCAAATCCTAGGATGGGAAGGGTTTGATGATGGCTTCCTGCAAAAAGCGCCATGGAGGGGATACAGGATGGGAGTGTCCCCTCTCCCCACAATATTTTTGAACAATTCTTAGACAATAATGAAGCACAGTGTGGAGATGTATTAATTTATTCTTCAGTAGTGATAAGTATCAGTCTCTCAATAACGCTTTTAAAGGGGAAGTATGATAGGGGCGACGCGCGCAGGTGTAATCTAGTTGGTTAGGATTTCAGCCTTCCAAGCTGACCGCCCGGGTTCGAATCCCGGCACCTGCACTTCATCTATATTTTT